>CAYVMN010000224.1:0-6721 GCA_964452575.1 uncultured Desulfobacteraceae bacterium
GGAATGCCAATGCCAACAGGAGGGCAAAGGCCTTTGCAAGACAGGGGATCAAGAAAGGGGACCATGTGGCAACCATATTCCTAAACGGAAATGAAGTCCTGGAGACATACATGGCCCTCATAAAACTGGGAGCCGTGATCGTTCCATTGAACGTTCGACTGGCGCCCAAGGAGCTACACTACATTATTGAACACTGCGGGGCCTCGGCTCTTATCTTCTCTTATGAGTTTGAGGCAGCGATAAAGGAGATAAAGGATACCCTGCCTAGTGTGAGACAATATTTCATGAGCGGGGGAGATGTTTCACAGGATATGATTCCGCTTGAAGAGGTATATATGGACGAGTCAGACGAGGAGCCTCTGATAGAAATATGTGAGGATGACATGGCATGCATTCTCTATACGGCCGGGACCACGGGGAGGCCCAAGGGTGTCCTCTTGTCTCACAGGAACTGCGTCTGGGGTGCAATCAACATCGCCTTTAATGTGGATCTGAAACCGGAGTATCGGGTCTTGCTCGTCTTCCCCCTCTATCATGCGGCCGCATTCATAATCCTGATCGGGAACCTGTTTCTGGGGTGTACCAATGTAACCATGAGGACCTTTGACCCAAAGAGGGTGATGGAACTGATAGAACACGAAAGGATCAGCAGGATGACCTTTACTCCCACTGTGTGGAATTTTATCTTGCAACTCCAGGATCTCGACAGATATGATACCTCATCCGTCAGATCCATATCCTCAGGTGCAGAGTCGATGCCCCTTGAGACAAAAAAGAGGCTCTTGGACCTCTTTCCAAACGCCGGCCTTGGCGAATCCTACGGCATGACCGAGTCTGCGGCCACGATCACCACCCTTGACCCAAAGGATGTCCTACGGAAGATGGCATCGGTGGGCAAGCCTTATACGAATGTAGAGATAAGGCTGGTCGATGACGAGGGAAACGATGTCCCGGTGGGCGAGGTGGGAGAGATCCTGGCCCGGGGCCCCAGTATCATGGAGGGGTATTTCAAGGAGCCGGAGGCTACGGCCGAGGCCCTGAAGGCCGGCTGGCTTCACACAGGAGACCTGGGAAAATTGGATGATGAAGGGTTTCTGTACATAGTTGACAGGAAAAAGGATATGATCATTACGGGTGGGGAAAACATATATCCCCGTGAGATCGAAGAGATCCTTTATACCCATCCCAAGATCCTGGAGGCGGCGGTGATCGGGCTCCCTGATCCCGATTGGGGTGAAAAGGTCCATGCAGTCATAGTACTCAAAGATGGGGAGACCCTTACCGGGCAGGAGGTGATAGATTACTGCAAGACCCACATCGCCAGCTTCAAGAAGCCCAAGTCTGTTGAGTTCGTGGACAGGTTGCCCAGGTCGCCGGCCGGAAAGGTGTTGAAGCGAATACTCAGGGATCGGTACCAGTAAAAGGGCCGGATCGGAATCGAGCCAGAAAAGTCTTGCGACTTTGAGCCTTGGCAAGATGGTTTCAGAACGATATTGTCGGCAAGAATGGCGGAATTGTGCTTCAAGCAAACCCATAGGAAAGGAGATAGCGATCAATGAGTGATGAGATCTATTATAAGCTCGTTAAGGTCCTTGACACCCTCCCCAATGGTTTTCCATCGACCGAAAGTGGGGTTGAGATCAAACTGCTCAAGAGGATATTCCAACCCGAACAGGCCGAACTGTTCTGCGATCTGAGGCTGACCTTTGAAACCGCGGAACAGATTGCGGAACGTACCGGGCGCCCTTTGGAAGGGCTCGAGGAAATGCTGACGAGCATGTGGGAAGGGGGCCAGCTCTTCGGTGTGAAACTCGGAGATACGAAACTGTTCAGGATGGTTCCCTGGGCCTTCGGCATATACGAGTTCCAGCTGCCCCACATGGATCGGGAACTTGCTCAGCTGTGTGAAGAATACATGAAGGTCTACGGTCAGCAGTTCTTTGAAAAGAAGCCCCAGTTCATGCAGGTGATCCCAATAGAAAGGGAGATCCCTGCCAGGCACGAGGCCCTTACCTATGAGAAGGTCTCGTCGATCGTGGAAAACGGACAGTCGTTTCTCGTCAACGATTGCATCTGCAAAAAGGAGCAGGGGCTCCTTGAAAACCCATGTGACAGACCCTTGGAGGTCTGTCTGGCCATTGCCCCTGTGCCAAATGTCTTCGACGATCGAAAGACAGGCCGAAAGATCTCAAAAGAAGAGGCCTATGAATTGCTTAAGAAGTCTGAGGAGAATGCCCTTGTCCATCTCACATGGAATGTGCAAGGCGGTCACTTCTTTATCTGTAACTGCTGCGGCTGTTGTTGTGGCGTACTTCGAGGGATCAACGAGCTGAATATCCCTGCCTCCAAAGTCGTCAATTCCCACTATTTCGCTGCCATCGACCCGGACGAATGTCAAGCCTGCGGAACCTGTGCGGATGAGCGCTGTCAGGTAAGTGCCATAGAGGAAGGTGAGGAGGCCTATGAGGTTGTCAAGGATAGGTGCATAGGCTGTGGCCTCTGCGTGAGTACCTGCCCTTCCGAGGCCATCCGGCTGGTCCGAAAGCAGCCCGAAGAACTGGTGCCTCCTCCCCAGGACGAAATGGCCTGGTACGAGGAGCGTGCCCGTGCGCGTGGGGTTGATTTCAGCGCCTATAAATAGGTCATTTTCTCTTGAAGAACTCGTAAAGGTCGATGCCAGAATTGTGGAACAACGGACAACATCGTTCTGGCAGCTCAAGCATCTCAATTCACAATTCAAGGTGAATTCAGAGTTTACTTGACAACCTTTCCCTTTTTTCCTATAAGGCTAGCTAATGATTCATAAATGAGGATCGGAATACATAAACTAAGGAAGGGCAAAGGAGGAAAAAATGAAGCAATTGAAAAAGGACTTAAGTCAGGTATCGAGAACTCTGAAGGAGTTGTCACAGAAGACAGCAAAGATAGCCAAGGAACTGGAGAAGCTTGGGAAGGTTCAGGCTTCCAAGAAACCCAGGGCTAAGAGAAGAATCAAGGCTAAGCCAGCTAAGCCAGCGAAAGGGAAGGCCGGCCGTAAGCAAGTGAGGGCAAGTGCTGTTGATAATGTGTTGGCCGCTATCCAAAGATCACCAAAAGGGATAGATCTTGCGGCCCTCAAGAAGAAGACCGGTCTGGAGGGGAGAAAGGCAAATGACATAATTTACAGGCTGACGAAGCAGGGCAAAATCAAGAGCGGTGGAAGGGGTATTTATGTGATGGCGTAACCTTTTTGTCGTATTTTTACTATTTAGTAACGGGTTTTTTATGACCGTTTTTCAGGTGTATTCGTACGCGGTGTTATAGGAAATAATCTGGTCGCGTTTTCAGAGAGAATCTTCCGGGTCGCCTCCTCGCCCAAATCCATGTCTGTTATGGCCCTGATCTCTTTTTCCATGTCGTAGGGGATGTGGGGATAATCCGAGCCATAGAGGATCCGGTCTGCATGCTGGACGAGTTTTTCTCGCTCCACCTTGACATCGAAGAAATTGGCCAGGACCATGGTGGTGTCGAGATAGAGATTTGGATACTCATCCAGAAGCCCATAAAACTGATCTGATTCATCGATTCCCAAGTGCGGAATGACTATCTTTAGCTCGGGATAGCGCCTGAGGACATGTTTAACACGCTTGGCACCGGTTATGGCCCTCACATCGATTCCATATGCATCGACGGCAGGCTCACGACCGGCATGTATGTTCAATATCCCATCCAGTTGAATCAAGGCCTCATAGGCGGGATAAAGGATCGGATCATCAACGGCTGTCTTTTGAACATGGCAATGCATCTTCAGGCCGCAGAGGCCCAATTCCTCATGGGCCCTTTTTAATATATCACGCGGGTTATCATCTCTTGGATGTAGTGCTGCCAGGCCAACCGTGTTCGGAAAACGGCGTATCAGACCGGCAACGAACTCGTTAAGCTGATGGGCCATCCCTGGCCGGTGTGCGTAGCTCAAGAGCACGAGCCCGGCGATCCCATTCTGAAACATGGCTTGTATCAACTCTTCCGACGTGCCCTGATATTTGAATTTCCAGGCATATCCCTCAAACCACTGCCTTATTGCATTTGAAAGTCTTTGGGGGAAAACATGAACGTGGGTGTCAATAATAGGAATATTAGTTAGGTCCATGTACATATCAGCCTACCTTCAGGTCTCAGGTGCCTTCATGGTTTCAGAAATCGATAGCCTCTGTCAAGCAAAGACGTAGCTATCTTCACATCCCACACTGAGAAGAGGGATCCTATGTCCTAATGAGAGATAGAAAGCTATACATCGTCATGGTTGGTCTCCCCGCGAGGGGAAAATCCACCATCGCCAATAAGCTGAAGGAAAACCTGGCTAAGGATGGCATCAAGACCAGGATCTTCAACAACGGAGATCTCAGGCGAAAACTCTTTCGCGAGGATACGTCTTACCCCGAATTCTACGACCCCCTTAACAGACAGGCAGTCGCCCTGAGGGAGAAGATTGCCCTGATCAATATCCAGCGCGCCAAGGAGTTCCTCTCCCACCTAGGACAGGTAGCCATTCTTGATGCAACCAACGTGAGTCGCAAGAGAAGAGAAATGACCAGTCGGCTGCTCAACGCTCATCCTGTCCTTTTTGTCGAATGTGTCAACAATGATGAGGAGATTCTCGAGGCTGGCATTCGGAGAAAGATAGCGCTTCCGGAATTCCGCCACCTGGAACAGGAAGATGCCTTGCAGGGCTTTAGAAAACGGATAGCTTATTACAACTCCATTTACGTTCCTTTGAAAAATGAGAGAAATTTTGTAAGACTGGATTCCTTAAACAACCAGATAACCGAGGAAGAGATTACAGATGATCTCCCCTGGTACGACAGGATAAGGGATTTTCTGGTGACCGATACCGTTAAAAACCTGTACCTGATCAGACACGGGGAGACCTACTTTAACCTGGAAAACAGGATCGGCGGGGATTCCGGCCTGACAAAAAAGGGAAAGGCCCAGGCCAAGGCGCTTGCGAACTACTTCAGGGGGAAAAGGATCCCCATGATCTTTACCAGCAATAAGAAGCGTACGATCCAGACTGCGGAACCGATAGCCCAGGCACAAAGGGACTGCGCGATCATCACCTTTAGGGAATTCGATGAGATCGACGCAGGAATCTGTGAATGTATGAGTTATGAGGAAATCCGCAAGAAGATGCCCGGCGTATATTCAGCAAGGCGGCATGACAAATATAACTACATCTATCCCGGTGGGGAGGGCTATGTCTCCATGAAGGAAAGGGTTGACCACGCCATAAAGAAGGTCCTCTATCTAAGCCGCGATTTCCAGAACATCATGATTATCGGCCACAGGGCCGCGAATCGAATGATCCTCTCACACTTCCTTTACCGGAGGCAAGAGGACGTTCCGTACATCTATATCCCGCAGGATAAATTCTACCATATCATTGCCAGTCAAGACAAAAAGCTTTTCGAGCTGAAGAGGTACGATGTCCCAGGTAGTTCATGAAACAATGAAAATGTCCTTCATAAATCCTATACTCGGCCGACCCAGAGCTCGACCTCGGCCTTGTCTAAGACATCCTGGGTTTTGAAACAATCTGCCAGGCCACGTCCGACAAGAATTGTACCTGGACACCGTAGGTCTTCGCAATGGCAGAACTGGCGATCCCGTCCAGTCCTCGCTTGTAGACACCCTGAACGATGGCTGCGAGGCGAAAGAGGCTAAAGGCAAGAAAAAACTCCCAGTTAGAAATCTCTTGTCTGCCGGTTCGGCGGCAGTAGGCGGCAATGTAATCCGCCTCGGTGGGGATCCCCAGCTGTTCAAGCTTCTCTGGGTCATAACCGACACGACTGGCCCCAGAGGGAGGAAGATGGTAGCCCAGACAGTTGTAAGCCAAATCCGCTACTGGGTGCCCCAGGGTTGACAACTCCCAATCCAGTATGCCCAGGACTCGCGGCTCGCTTGGATGGATGATCAGATTTTCGAGACGAAAGTCCCCGTGGACTATGGTGGTGCTATCGTGCTCCGGGACCTTCTCGGGCAGCCATTCGATCAGGTTGTCCATGCTCTCGATTTCGTGGGTCTTTGAGGCCTCATACTGTTTGGTCCACCTGGCTACCTGCCGGGCCATGTAATTGCCGGGCTTACCATAATCGGCAAGCCCCAGGGCATTCCAGTCTACCAGGTGAATCCTTGCAAGGGTCTCGTTCATGGCGTCGAAGATGGCGGCCCGCTCCTTTTTGTTCGAGACCTCAGGTGCATTCTGATCGCGGAAGATCCGTCCCTTTATCCGCTCCATAATATAGAACGGGGTGCCAATAATGGATGCATCTTCACATAGTAGGTACGTTTCAGGGACCGGAACACCCGTAGCCTTTAAGGCCTTTAGGATCCGGTACTCGCGGTCAACGGCGTGGGCTGAAGGCAGCAGTTTGCCCGGAGGTTTCTTGCGAAGTACATATTCCCTCTTGCCGGTGGATAGCAAAAAGGTTGGATTTGAATTGCCGTATCCAAATTGACGTATCGACAAGCCTTCAGTGAAGCCTTCCAGCCTTCCTTTCAGGAAATCGGCCAAGATTTTTTCGTCAAAACGATGGGCAGGCCGGACCTGGACGAGTTCGTTATCGGGGTTCATGAGTGTTTCTTTAGCTCCAATCTCGCGATGGTCTCAAGGTGCACTTCGTCTGGCCCGTCTGCCAGGCGCAGGGTACGGATCTGCGCCCAGGCCGCCGCCAGCCAGGTATCA
>CAYVMN010000225.1:0-6707 GCA_964452575.1 uncultured Desulfobacteraceae bacterium
GGTCTTGAGGCTTTCTGGGTATACCGAGCAGGAAAAGGAGCAGATCGCCTTCAGGTATCTTATCCCAAGAGAGATGGAAGAGGCTGGCCTTTCAGAGCACCCAGTTCAATTCGCCCCTGATGCCGTCCACAAGATCATCAGGGAATACACCCGGGAAGCAGGTCTAAGGAACCTCCAGAGGCAAATCGCCGCCATATGCCGTAAAATGGCCAGGGACATTCTAAGCCAAGACGGAAAAGAAAGGACAGACCTGATTACCCCGGAGCTTGTGGAAATTTTGCTAGGACCCCGAAAATTCTATTTTGAGGTTGCAGAAGCCAAGGAAAGAATAGGGGTTGCTACTGGGCTGGCATGGACGGAGACGGGGGGAGAGATCATATTTATTGAGGCCACAAAGATGAAAGGAAAAAACCGCCTCATCCTGACAGGTTCTCTTGGTGATGTGATGAAAGAGTCTGCTCAGGCGGCATTGAGCTATATCCGAAGCAATACGGATCTATTTAATATTCCCGAAGACTTCTTCGATAACCATGACATACATATACACGTCCCTGCAGGGGCCATACCCAAAGACGGCCCGTCGGCAGGCCTGACCATTGCCATCGCCCTACTTTCACTGTTAACCAACCGTCCCAGCAGGAGAGATATGGCCTTGACAGGGGAATTGACGTTGACCGGAAGGATACTTCCGGTCGGCGGAGTGAAAGAAAAGGTCCTAGCTGCCCATCGCGCTGGGGTAAAATCAGTGGTCTTTCCGGCCAAAAACGAGGCGGATCTCAAAGATATCCCTGATGAGATAAGAAGGGATATGGAAATTATTACGACAGATGAATTAGAACAAACTGTGGATTTGGTTCTCAAGTAGTCGCGGTGGAAAATACTTGGGTCGGTTACTTATCCTTGTCTCGCTCCAGGATTTCCTCAGCAGTTTCATAGTCACCAGCTTCCGCAAAGGCCGCTGCTGCCATGGGGCCTTCGATCTTGCTCCTGTAAGCCCTTCTAATGGTCTGAACAAGCCTCTCAATCTCCACTGGTTTCTGAAGGTATTCAAAGGCGCCCAAGTGGCGAGCCTCTTTCTCGTCTTTCTCCGTACCGTGCCCCGTTAGAATGATGACCTGGACCTTGGGATAGGCCTTCCTGATACGCCGAAGAACCTCCATGCCATCAATACCAGGCATCTTCAGGTCCAGTACCATCACGTCGGGGACCTGGTTATCAACGATCTTGAGGGCCTGTTCTCCATTGAGAGCAATATCCGGCCCAAGATCCCGCATCTGAATCCGTTCGGCAAGCGTCTTTACAAATTCCTCTTCGTCGTCCACCAGAAGGATCTTGATCTGTTCCATCTCCTGCTCCTCAAAAAGAATTGATCTGTGAAGGGGGCTCTCCCTCTAATTTCAATGTATAAGGAATTCCGTCGTGATGCAACTCTTTTCCAATATCCGTGAATTGAGGCCCCTGCCTTGAGGCTTCACCGAACTAAGTCGAACGATCCCCTGAAGCATTCGGTCACGGATATGAATCAGGTAGTCTTTGCCCTTACGGTTGTTCCTCCTGAAATTCCCTGGCTATATCCGGCTCACCTGCCTCTGCAAAGGCTGCGGCAACCATAACGTCTTGATAACGTCGGAGCAATGACTTCTTTGCCCTTTCATTTTTCTTTTTTAGCCGGTATACTTCCCGAATTCGCTCAGCCAGTGAATCCATGTTAAGGGGCAAAAAGACATCGTCAAAGGCGCTTAGCTTCATGCCTTCTATGGATAGTGAGAGGTACTCTGATGTATTTATGATGATAACTTCGGTGAGGGGGCGAATCTTCTTGATCCTTTCGAGGAGTAAAAGACCCTGCCGCTTCAGCCCATTTAGGCCCAGCAATACGACATCGATCTTTTTTCTCTCAAGTATCTTTCTGGCATCGGCTTGTTGTCCTGCCTCAAAGACCCGGTACCTTTCACGGCGGAGATGACTAGACAGATTCAGAATATTCGGGCCTTCCTCTGCGAATCTCTGATAGGGCGTACCGTGACGGTTCACGGGTTTAGAGGTTTAGGGTGCGGTTATTTACCTCTTACGGCCTCCCGCATCTTCTCAATTAGCTCATCAAGTCTTAATGGCTTCATTAGATAATCAAAGGCGCCCAGGTGCATCCCTTGGATGCCTTCTCTGGTGGATCCCCGTCCCGTCATGAGAATCACAGGCAGCTGGGGATTTCCGACTTTGATAAGGCGAAGGACTTCAAGCCCCCCCAACCCTGGCATCAACACATCTAAGACTACGACCTGAGGAGGGTCGTAACGAATTCCTCCTCGTCATCTACAAGTAACACCTTCCACTTATCCATTTTATTCCTCCAGCCCTACTATGCCTCCCTTTCTCCCAGACCCTTTCGGCTATAAAGTATATCGCCCGGCTGAAGGGCCCCTTTCTGGTGCCCGAAGAGCTCTGATTCCAGCAAGGTTTCGGGTAATGCCCCGCAATTGAGCTTGATGAAAGGCCCCTTGGCCCTGCTTGAGGCCTGGTGAATTATCTCTGCAACCAGGTCCTTGCCCGTACCGGTCTCACCGGTGATGAGTACAGAAGAATCGCTCTGGGCAAGGACAGGGAGAATCTGAAAGATCTTTTCGATACACAGGGGTTCAGCTTCTGCGTTTAGATTCAAAACAGGGCAACCTTGGACGCATATCCTGTTACGTAGGACATGATAACAGGGAATGCCCTGGGCTTCTTCCCTGGAAAATCCGGTGAGGGCTTCCAAGGTTCGATTCAAGAAGATGACCCTTCACTCCCCATCAAGCACCAGAACCCCAAGAGGGATTTCATCAACCAGTGAGCAAAAGGCGACAGGCAGGGAAAAGAGCCCTATGACTTTTGGGGAGTTGCTCGTGTACAAGATCCGTTTCTCCATGAATGACTGAAATTAGAACCTTGACTGAGTGATACAATGCCCTCTGACTCAAATAGATCATAGAGAAAAGGGGGCCTGGGAGAGGGTGAATTTCCTGCCGATTATTGGAAAAGCACACGTCCTATAAAATAGGCTACCAGAAAACCAGGTTGAAATAAAGCAAGGATTAACTTCTTGACTGATCGGCATATATCACATATTGTGCGCGGGTGAATCCATGAGGTTATCCCGGGCGTTAAGAGTGGAAACGGAGACAGAGGGGTTAGAGAAAAAGGCCCTTTCATCTGAGAAATGCTGTCCAGGAATTAAGGCAGGGAGGTCAATGGATGATACAATCCGCGAAGACATGGTTCACGGCGTTCTTGAGCATTCTCATGTTTTTTGCCTTCGCATGTGCTGTAGATGCAACAGATCTATCTCAAAGTCCTGAAGCCTCGGCTCCTGTGAATCCATGGTGGTTCTGGCCTCTGCTCCTGCTGATTGTAACCTTTTTGATGGGCATATTCGCCGTTCTTGGCGGGGTGGGAGGAGGTGTGCTCTTTGTCCCCATCATCAGCGGTTTCTTCCCTTTCCACCTGGATTTTGTACGCGGGACAGGGCTGCTCGTGGCCCTGTCCGGGGCCCTGGCCGCCGGCCCAGGACTTCTCAAAATGAACCTGGCGAGTCTCAGGCTTGCCATCCCGGTTGCCCTCATTGCCTCAACTTGTGCCATAATTGGGGCCATGATCGGGCTGGCCTTGCCCACCAACATTGTACAGATCTCTCTTGGCGCTACCATCGTCGGCATCTGCGTACTCATGTTGAAGGCGAAGAAGTCAGAACTCCCTGATGTACCGGAGGCCGATAGGCTTTCCTCGGCACTCAGGATCTACGGAGTCTACCAGGAGAGGAGTACGGGAAAGATCATCGACTGGAAAATCCACCGGACCCCGTTGGGTCTGTGCTTATTTATTATTATCGGTGTTATGGCCGGCATGTTTGGCCTCGGAGCAGGATGGGCAAATGTGCCCGTATTGAACCTCCTGATGGGAGCACCTTTGAAAATCAGCGTGGCGACCAGTAAATTTCTGCTATCCATCACTGACACCTCGGCCGCCTGGATCTATATGAATCAGGGGTGCGTCATCCCCATGATGGTAGTGCCTTCCCTTGTGGGGATCATGCTTGGCTCCTTTGTAGGCGTCCGGCTTCTGGCCATGGCCAAACCGGGTGTTATTCGGTGGATCGTGATCGGAATGCTGGCCTTTGCCGGCATAAAGGCCCTTTTGAAGGGCTTAGGGGTAGGATAGCCTTTCAAGGCACTTTTATCTTCAGGAGAAAGCGGTCTTCAGAAAGTCGGGTAAGGAGGAAAGGTCATGAATGATAAATTGGCAGCGACGCTTGAAGCAAGCCCGGAGCAGGTCCGTTATGCCGGTATCCTCGAAAAGGGGATGTATATCGGATTATTGCTGCTTCTTATCACCTTTGCCATCTATGCCTTCGGTATTATGAAGCCCTATATCCCTCTGGACAAGATCTCCAAGTTCTGGGGCATGAATGTACGTGATTACCTGCAGCATGCCAACATTAAGAACGGGTGGGGTTGGCTTGCGATGCTTAAATACGGGGACTTTATTAATTTTGTCGGGGTGGCGATTTTGGCCGGAGTGACCATCATTTGCTATCTGACTATTATTCCGATCCTCCTGAGAAACGACGACAAGGTCTACGCCATATCGGCGTTTATCGAAGTAGTAATCCTCTCCCTTGCGGCCAGCGGGATTCTTGCTGTGGGGCACTGAGAAAGGGCGTGGCGAGAAAGAAATGGAAAGCGATCCATTTTGAGGAGCAAGGAGGATAGACTATGTTTATCAAGAAGAAGGTGAGAGATCTGATGATCCCTCTAGACAGATACTCGGTGGTGAGTCCCAATAGCACCTTGCGAGAGGCAGTACTGAGCCTGAGGAGGTCATACTGTCAGTTGGAGACGGGCATGTGTACCGAGGTAGGCCCCCGTTCCGTCTTGGTGGTTGATGAGCACGGGAGGCTTGTTGGGATGCTCGATTTCCGAAGTATCCTCAGGACCCTTATTCCTGAGGTAACCGGTGGGCTGACTGCCAGATTGGAAGCCCTCGAAGTATCCGTCGCTTTTGCCCAGGCCGATTCCCCATCCCTGGATGAAGCGCGAGCCGACTTCAACGCACGGGTGATAAGGAATGCGGGTGTAAAGGTAAAGGACATCATGCTCAAAACGAGGGGAACAATTCAGGCCGATGCCAGCCTCGCTGAGGCGCTCAAGCTGATTTTTCGCAATAAGATAACCAAACTCCCTGTGCATGAGGGGAATAAACTGGTAGGGATTATCCGCGATACGGACCTTTTCCTGGCCGTTGCTGATATATTAGCGGAATGACCTTTTACACGACATGCTCCTGATCTGCTTCAGCTCACCATCCTTGAACTTTCCCTCCACTGCCATTCGGAGTCCGTTTGTCCCCAAGGTCCTCCATCCCTGTTTGTTGGCCTCTATTGTTGCCCTTGCACGACGGCATCTATGGTAATTCGCCTACTTGGAGATCGTTTTTCCGTTTACAGGCGGCGGCCTCCTTTTATATACTACAGCCCTTGAGACGATGTTTTTGGATCACATGATCGTGCTGAATGTAAGAAGCGTATCGACACTTTGAATTGCGGCAATCGGTTGCGGTTGAGAAGCCCGTAACGGCAACCCGCAGAAAAGACCCTCGCGGTCTGTCATCTTACTCCTCAGTGTTTTCAAGGCGCTAAGGTATTACAAGGACCGGGGTTTTTGGGGCTTGTGGGGGATATGTCAATACATGTGAAACTGAAACCGAAATTCTGGGACTATCGGGATGCAGCGGCAGGCCCGTACAAACCCCTTTTCAATTTCCGCCGAATCTGGGAGATAGCAGTCATCCTCACGTCCGGCGTGGTTTTCTTGCCGCTGATTTCCATAACTGTTGTCGACTACCTCGTGACACAACATGCCATAGAGTCCGAAATCCTCTTGCGCACTGCTCGGCTCGTCTCCAATACCCGCCGGACCGTCTCTTACTTTCTGGGTGAACGCAAGGCCGCGCTAGATTTCATTGATAGGGACAACACGTTCGAAGCGTTGAACGATCCGGCCCGGCTTGCCGCCATCCTGGAAAACCTGAAAAAGGGATTTGGTGGATTTGTGGACCTCGGAGTGATAGATTCCCTGGGTAGACAGAGGACCTATGTGGGGCCATACAAGCTTGAAGGAAAGAACTACAGCGAGCAGGAGTGGTTTAGGCACGTCTTAGACCGAGGCGTATACATCAGCGATGTGTTCTTAGGGTTCAGGAACGTTCCGCATCTTATCATTGCAGTGAAGCACAGCCGGCCAGATGGCTCCTTCTATCTGCTTCGCGCCACACTGGATACCGAGCGCTTTAGGGATATTCTCTCCAGACTCGAGGTGAGCGGGATGGGTGATTTCTTTATCATCAACCGGCAGGGCGCGCTGCAGACTCCGTCCCTTTACCATGGCAAGGTTTTCGAAGCGCTCTCGTTCCCCATACCAGAATACGCACCGGAAACTCGAGTGTTCGAATGGGAAAACGCCGAAGGCCCCCCCCTCATTATCGGGTACAGGTATATCGAAGATACCCCTTTTATCCTTATGGTGGTCAAACAGAAAGAGGCGCTCATGAGGCCCTGGTACGAGACCCGCCTGAAACTTGTCGGGTTTCTTACTGTCAGCATCGTTGCCATTCTGATAGTGGTCTTGGGCGGGACGACCTATCTTGTGGATCAGCTCTATGAGGCGGACCAGAAG
>CAYVMN010000226.1:0-6641 GCA_964452575.1 uncultured Desulfobacteraceae bacterium
TCAAGAAATTGAGCCCTAACAATACACAGATGGCACCTGTCCCGGCATAGATTAATACACCGGCAGAGGAGAGGAGACCATCTACCTTTTCACTAAACCGTGTTGTGGCCGTCCTCAGATCGATCGATATAGCCAGCAGGATAATGCTTGCCCCGAGTATTACACCACCCTGAAACCCTCCGCCGGGGCTGTGGTGACCGTGCGCAATCACATAGAGCGCGAAGAGCTGCATAAAGGGAACCAAGACCCGGCACACAGTCTTTATGATCAAATCGTGCGGTGTCCAAGTCGTGTCGATTCTCACAAACTCGTCCAGATCCGCCGGGATCTCCCTCTCATCTTTAATGCGGACCGTCATACCGGTTAGGGTATGGCGAAAGAGACGCCCTTTGGGACCTTCCCTTTTGAAGACCCGCAATAGGAAGAAGCATGCGAGGCCAGCTGCGAAAATGACCGATGTCTCAAACATGGTATCGTAACCTCGATAGTCTGCAAGGACCGATGTGACTACGTTGGGGACTGCCGTCTCCTCAATAGACTTCTCTATATAACGGATCGAGACAGGGTTGATGCTGGCCGGTGAGGCAGGGTCTGCCCAGGGAGGAAAATCTGCGGTGGCGTAAATCAGCAGCGCACCCGTTAAGACCGCTGTAATAAGCCCTATAATCTTCAATCTTTCGTCCTCCTGGTAGTCCTGAAAACGGCTGCGATAAAGAAGACAGTACTGACACCTGCTCCCACCGAGGCCTCGGTAAAAGAGACATCCACGGCCCCCATGATGGACCAGAGAAGGCACATCATAAAGCTGTAGGCCCCAAAAAGGATAGCGGCCCCCAGGAGGTCTTTGATCATTAAGGCCCCAATGCCAGCAATAACCACGAGTGTGAGGATGATGAGATCCAGTTGCCAGATCATGGGCTATCTCCTCTCTTTTCCCTTTGTCCAAGGCGAAAGGCCTGCCCTGACCCCGGCGTCCACAATGGCATGGGTGGCCGTGGGGCTTGTCAGAAACACAAAGACCATGATCAGGAGAATCTTTGCGCTGGTAAGCAGGGTACCCAGAGAAAGATGATGGAGGTTAAAGAGGGCCAGGGCTACCATGGCTGCGAGGGAACCAAGGGTGTCCAACTTGCCTGCGGGATGCAGCCTGGAGTAAAAATCCGGAAAACGCAATATACCAACGGACCCGCCGGTGAAAAAAAACAGCCCGAAAAAAAGACAAAGGCAAACAATAATATCCATTCTAAAAACCTCCCAACCTATTCTAATTCATCATATAGGCCCTTGCGCTTATGAAAATATCTCGAGGCCGCAAGGACCGCAATAAAGTTCAAAAGGGCGTATGCCAGGGAGATATCCACGAACATGTCTACCCGATTGAAGATAAGGCCGATGAGTATCAGCATGACCACGGTCTTGCTCCCAATCGCATTGACTCCAAGCATGCGGTCAACCACCGTAGGCCCGCGCAGGGCCCGGTACAAAGGGAATATCATCAATAAGGCCAAGTATAGGCCAGAATATAGAAAGACACTATCCATCAAATCTCTCTAAATGCCCTCCCAATCCTTTTTTCCATTTCACCTGGCAGGGAATCCCCCGAGGCCTTGTCAATGGCATGAACCCTGAAATCTCCATTGATGGAGACGGAAACCGTAATCGTCCCGGGAGTCAGTGTTATCGAATTGGCAAAGGTGACCAGGGCCATGTCACTTTTCAACCTGCTTCGGAACCTGATTATGGTCGGGTCAATCAGTTCCATCATTCTCGGATGAAATGTTAGATAAAGGAGATGAAAATTTGCCTTTATGATCTCGACTATCAGCCACGGAATGTATCTAATGAATCGGAGAACCTGACCAACAAACCCCGTAATCCTTAACGATGGAAATAAGAGGTCAGATGAAAGGTAAGATACGATTGCGCAAGAGATGAGCCCGAGACTCAGATGGAAGGCATCGAACTTCCCGGAGAGCACAATCCACAGCAAAAACATAATGATAAATGTAAGGGCAAAAGGATAGAAGCTGATCCTTTTCATTTTAGGTACTCGCTACGAAAATTAGTGGTGGTCCATTTAGTATTCTGTTTCCTATTTGTCAAGAGAATTTACGGGGGAGAAATTGCAGGTCTGGGAAGGGATGAGGCGTTGATCACCTTGTCACACTTCTCCTGGAGTGCCTTCATGTTTTCCCTTTCACGCCCTCCAAGTCTCTCCCCCCCAAGGCTACGGCCAAAATAGCCGTTCATTATCACTGTGGGGGTTGAGCTCAGCAGGGAGAGAAGCCTATCAAGTTCACCGGCTTGGAGATACATGGAAACATCATTTATGATCAGCACCTTGGATGGATTCTTAAGATATTGTAATAGGATATGATCAATCAGCCGCACATTATCTTGGGCCAATGCCTCTACTTCATCCGCCGACCCTCCCTCAAGCCTGGGAGCCCGTATGTCTGCGGTCAAGTACCTTATAGACCCTAGCCTGCTAGGGCTCATCTTGCCGCCGATGCCCCTAGTAAGGGCAGGGGCCATGTCAATTACTGTGATATCAGTATGGCCACCCCGCAGCAGCCTATGTAACAGGTCCTCCAGGTGAGCGGTCTTACCGGTCTTGACCTCACCGACTATGATTGTCTTCCTATTTATGAATTCCTCTACCGAGTACATGCCCCTACGGCCCCGAAGATCGGGTCCTGGCCCTCCTGATTCCAGAATCACCCTATGGGTTGCCCAATTTTCCCATTGATTGAAGTGCCATAGCATGCTAGAAATATCAATAGTTTTATCGATACCGGAACAAACAGTCCCTTTTCGCCGGGGAGGTTCTCTTTATTAGGTGCATACAGCCTTCCAAGGCACCGGTTATACCTGAAGGGGAAAGGAGGTGGCGAATGGACGAGACCTTGAAAGGGTATCCCTTCCGTTCCATGCATAGCCTCAGGCCGCTCAGGAACGGGCCATTATCATGGAGTGGACGGAACGGGCGGCCCTTTAAGGCCGGCACAAACGGGGTTTCTCATCCAGCCCGACAATACTGTAGAGCTGGCGTGTTATGGTTCTGGCCCAGTGGGACGTCTTGTGTCGAAGGACGTGCTGGGCCTTGTCAAGTTTTTTAAGAGCAAGAAGAAAAAATAATTCGGGGCCCATATTCCAATGAAAATCACGGTCGAAAGCGAAAAGATCATTAAGGCGGTTAAGAAGCTTCAGGGGATTGAGATCGTTTTGGAAAACCCTGAGGATGCAAAAGAGGCGATCAATCTCGTCTTAAGGAAGGCTGAGCTGTCAACAGGGGCCGATTATAAGAAGTTGGTGGATGTAAAGGTAACCTCCTTTCAAAGGTACGAGACCTCAGCCGTAGACTATAAGATGATTTTTCTGCTGGAATTCCTGTTCGAGGAGGAGGTGTCTCCGGACACTAAGGTTCAAGTGATAAAGGAGTTGCAGCAATTCTTTGAGAAGATCTGACCTGCAATCCCCGTAACCTTGGCCAGAGGGCAGAATCCAAGAGCAGCAGCCTCGGCCAATGAGATACTCCGCAATGTCCTATGCACGAACCGTTTTCCCTGAGAGCGAATCAGAGAAAGACCTGGCTGTGATACGGGGCAAAGATGGCCGGAAGGTCACTTTGATTGGGGCCGTTGTCAACGTGTTTTTGATCGCTCTCAAACTCGTTGCAGGCTACTTTGGTCGCAGCCAGGCACTCGTGGCAGACGCTGTTCATTCCCTCTCCGACCTTGTGACCGATGTAGTGGTCCTGATCGGCCTGAGGGTAAGCGGTAAGGCAGCTGATGAAGGGCATCCCTTCGGCCATAGGAGATTTGAGACCCTTTCCTCTGCGGTAATCGGCCTGGCCTTGCTGGGAGTAGCGCTTTATTTTGGTGTAGAATCTGGCCTCAATATCTACCACCATACAGAGCATCACCCCACCTGGGTGGCGCTGGGGGCGGCGGGCCTCTCCATTATTTTCAAGGAAATTGTTTATCGCTATACCATTCGCGTTGGCCGGCGTCTAAAGAGTAGCGCCATTGTGGCCAATGCCTGGCATCATCGATCTGATGCCCTTTCCTCTGTGGCGGTCTTCATAGGAGTAGGGGGGGCCCAGATCCGGCCTGCCTGGCATATATTGGATGCCTATGCCGCCCTGGTGGTCTCTTTTCTGATAGCCAAGGTGGGACTTGAGGTCATCTGGGCCTCAGTCCGTGAGTTCACGGATTCGGCCCCCGGCCCGCAGGTTCTGGACCGGATCACATTCTGTGCCCGCAGCGTTGAAGGAGTCATCGATCTCCACGACTTAAAGGTCAGGACCTCGGGAGGTCTCTTTCAAATGGAAGTTCACGTGGTAATTGACGGAGAACTCACGGTAAGGCAAGGGCACCGGATTGCAAAAGATGTGGAAACGTGCCTTGCCGCGGAGTTTGAGGAACTGAGCCAGGTCATAGTCCACGTGGACCCATCTGCCACGGAATTGACTACTAAGTCTCCTCCAAGAGACTTGGCACCTCTTAGCTGACGTCTGTTTCCTTATCTGACATCTTATGGGAGTTCGTAAGAGAGCCTTTTTCCTTAACAGCCACTTTTTGTCTTTCCTGCTCCCCGCCTTCGCGAGGACAGGCCCCACAAGAGTGACGGTCTATGAGACTTTTTATGAGTCCATCAAACTTGATGAGCTCGTAAAAGGCCTGAATCCAATCTTTTCAGTCACTTATAGGGCCCTGCTTTTGCCAGGACCACAGGGTTGAGGGCTTGATTTTGAGGATTTTTCCGGTTAGAGGAAAGCCCCGGTTTTTTATTGACAGATATATTACAATGTGGCAGTAGTTGCGGGGGCAATGCGTTTCCCGGCGCGAAAATGTTAGGAGTTAGAGTCTTAGTTTGCAACTTCTATGCAAAATGCGAAGATGTTTGTTCAGGTTAACCGGTCTGATCTATTGTGAATAAGGTTTCTGGTTTCAGGGGCGACGGAGGAGAGTCGAGAGACGAATGAGCAGTGACCAAAATGGGGAAATTCCAAATTACAAATCCCAAATAACAAATAAATTCCAATGACCAAAATTCAAAATAACAAACAGATATAGGGGTTGAGGGGTTGAGAGGTTCAGGGTGTGGTGTTTTGTGTTTGGGATTTGGGATTTGTTTGGAAAACTGGGGACCCACCGGTAGGTGGGGAGTCCGAAGGACAATTTGGTGCTTGAGATTTGGAATTTGCAAGCAAGCGCCTCTGAAATCTGCCCACTGCCCACCGGACACTATTTCGGTTGCGGCCGTAAGCCTGCATTAGGCTATATCCGCATTATTTCAAGATCTTATGCGGAAGAACGGGGGAGTCGGGATCCCTATGGACAGGGAAGAATTTACATCTTTCCGCAAGAAATTGAAAAAAACACAGAGCCAGATGGCCCAATTGCTCGGAACTTCGGTTAAGGCCGTTCATAGCTACGAGCAGGGATGGAGATCCATCCCTGCCCATGCCGAGCGGCAGCTACTCTTCCTGGCCTTCATGAGCGGGCAAGGGAAATTGGCCCCGAAACATTGCTGGAAAATAAAAAAATGCCCTGCCAGGCAAAGATCAAAATGCCCTGCCTGGGAGTTTCATCTGGGGCATGTGTGCTGGTTCATAAATGGCACAATTTGTGAGGGAACGGTTCAGAAGGGCTGGAGAGAAAAGATGAAGATGTGTCGATCATGTGAGGTCTTCCGCTCTTTGTTCTGAAGTTCTGACCAGCACTTCTTGCAGAATAAGCCGCAGGGACGACACTCGCGTGAGCACCGAAAGGCAGAACCTTCTATGTTCTTTAATATATGCCTGGTTATTGCCCTGCTGGTCTTTGGTTTGGGTTTGATCTATAAGATATCCACCTGGTTCCGCTATAGCCTGGATACGGATATTTCGAACCTAAACCCCTTGACACGGCTTCGTGCTGCTGCCAAGGGAGGTCTTTTGAGCATATTCAGTGCCAGGATTATTACCCTCCTTAAGACCTTTTTCCTCGATGTACTCCTTCAGGTGAGGATACTAAGAGAAAGCCGCCTCCGATGGTTCATGCACATGGCCGTGTATTGGGGGGTTATCTTGTTGCTCCTTATGCACGCCCTGGAGAAGGTATTAACAGTCAATCTTTTCACTGAGTATTATCCCACCCTCAACCCCTTTTTGTTCCTTAGAAACCTGTTCGCTCTACTGGTGATCGTCGGATTGGTCGTCTCCTCATACCGCCGATTCATCTTGAAAGTTCCCCACCTGTTTACCAACAGTATGGATATCTACTCGATAGTTATCCTGGCCGTTATCATGCTGAGCGGGATCTTCTTGGAGGGTACAAAGATCGTCTCCTTCACCAGGTATGAGGATATGGTAAAGGAGTATGCCGATTCTGACGACAAAGAAGAGCTAAGATCGCTGGAGGGTTACTGGGTAAGCAAGTATGGTGTCGTCTCACCCGGTGTGAAGGGTCCATTCGAAGACAAGGCCCTTGGCCAGGGCAAGGAGCTTCACGAAATGAGTTGCGCTGCCTGCCATTCCAGGCCTCAGTGGGCCTTTATGAGCTACGGGGTAGCGAAGGCGATCAAGCCTGCTGCATTGAGGCTGGATCAGGCTCGCCTTCCGCTAATCCTGTGGTATGTCCATTTCCTGGCATGCT
>CAYVMN010000227.1:0-6511 GCA_964452575.1 uncultured Desulfobacteraceae bacterium
GTTCTTTGAAATGATGCCGTCCTTTACGTCCTTTGGAAAAAAGACCCTCACGGTCTGTCATCTTACTCCTCAGTGTTTTCAAAGCGCTAAAGTATTACTATTTTCTATGCCTCAGCGTTAGTGAATGCAAAGGGTTTCGATCTCTTTCTTTATCCGCGGGATGGCCTCCGGCGATGACGATACCGGAGCATTGATCATGAGCCTGTTTCGGGGCAGGAACCGATATCTATTCGGCTGCCTTGTCACCACCCGGATCAGATTTTCCGTATCCTTACCCCCATCTTGAGGAAAGGTCAACGTGAATCCCCTAGTTCCTACGTCAAGCCTACTGATTCCCATGTCTTTAAGGAGAAGCCGGATGGCCACGAGGCCTATTAGATTCTGTGCCTCGGGGGGCAGAGGGCCGAAACGGTCTCGGATTTCTTCCACTATATCTTCCAGCTCCGATTTTTCAATGAGACCGGAGAGCCTGCGGTAGAGATTCAGCCTCAGATCTGTGTCGAGCACATAATCCCCTGGGAGGAAGGCAGGGATGTCCATGTTGATTTCCGGGTTGATTTCGTCGGGCCATTCCTCCCCCTTGAGGTCGGCTACAGCCCTTTCTATTAATTTGAGGTAGAGCTCGTAGCCCACTGCTGAGATATGCCCTGATTGAGCAAAACCGAGGATATTACCCCCACCCCTTATCTTGAGATCATGCATTGCAAGATGAAGACCGGCACCCAAGTGGGTGAAGTCCATCAAGGCCCTTAGCCTCTTTTCAGCGTCTTTTGTAAGGATTGCCCCCTTTTCCAGGAGCAGGTAGGCATAGGCCTTTTCCTTGGCCCTTCCCACCCTGCCTCTCAACTGGTATATCTGTGCGAGGCCAAAACGATCGGCACCGTTTATGATAATGGTGTTGGCCGACGGGATATCAAGCCCTGACTCAATGATTGCCGTGCAGACCAATACGTCCACCTCCCTCCTCAGGAATCGCAACATCGTCTCCTCCAGCTCCCTTGCCTTCATCTGTCCATGGGCTGTAGCCAGACGTGCATGGGGGACAAGTTGACCTAAGTTATGGGCCACGTGCTCGATGGTTCGCACCCTATTGTGTACAAAAAAGACCTGCCCGTTTCTTGCCAATTCAAATTCTATGGCCCGTATGATGAGGGATTCATCGTATGGAGAGAGATATGTTTCAATTGCCAGTCTGTCTTCAGGGGCAGTTTCAATTATACTCAGATCCCGAACGCCCATCATGGACAGGTGAAAGGTCCTCGGAATAGGGGTGGCGGTTATGGCCAATACATCTACCAAGGTCCGATATCTCTTTATCATTTCTTTTTGTTTCACGCCAAAGCGCTGCTCTTCGTCAATTATCAACAGCCCAAGGTCTCCAAATTTGACATCCTTTTGAAGCATCCGATGGGTGCCTATCAAGACGTCGATCTTTCCCGATCTCAAGTTTGCAACAATCTCTGCCTGTTCGGTCTTTGTCTTAAAACGGCTGAGTATGGCTACACGGATGGAGTACGGGTCCATTCTCTTCCTGAAGGTCTCGTAGTGCTGTTCGGCCAGGACCGTGGTGGGTACCAAAAAGGCCACCTGTTTTCCGTCCGATACCGCCTTGAATGCGGACCGGAGGGCAACCTCAGTCTTACCAAAACCGACATCTCCGCATATGAGGCGATCCATGGGTCGCTCGAAAGCCATATCTTCCAAGACATCTTCTACGGCCCTGATCTGATCATCGGTTTCCTCATGTTCGAAGGTTGCCTCAAATTCCCGGTAGTAGTTGTCCGGAGATGAAAAGGCGTACCCTTTCCTATATTGTCTCAAGGCGTACAGCTCCACCAGCTGTTTTGCTATCCTTTTGACAGATCTGCTGGCCTTTTCCTTAACAATGTTCCATGAGCGGCCCCCCAGCTGGTCCAGTTTTGGATCTCTTTCGTCGGCGCCAGAATACTTTTGAAGGATACTGATACGATCGGCCGGAATATAAAGTCTGTCATTATTGGCATATTCTATGAGGACAAAATCGTTTGTCTTATTGGCTACTTCCATTTTCAAGAGCGCCTCATACCGGCCAATACCATGTTCTTCATGGACAACGAAATCCCCTGACTTGAGTTGACTGAAGCTGGACCAGCTCAGTGCATTTTCTCTCGGTTTCCTCTTGGCCCTTGACACCGTTCGCTTTGGCCCGAAGACCTCGTCCTCGCTCACCACATAGAGCCCCAGATCTGTCCAGGTAAAGCCCTTTGATAATCGGCCCATGCAGATGCTCAGGCCAGGCCCTCCCGGGATCTCAGCCCAACATGTGGCCCCCTGGTCAACGTGAACCTGGTAGTTTCTAAGAATTTCTATTAAGCGGTTTATCTGTTGCTCTGTTCTTATGACAACAACAACCCGGGCACGTGATGCGATCCATTGAGAGAGCTTTTCGGCAAGCGGCCCCATTGAAACTCTGCCCTTACCCTCAAGCCTTATCTCAAACTCGTAATCCCTCTGAAACGGTCCCTTAAAGTGGATTACATTCCTGTTATCTGAACCCTCATAAACATCCAGTTCACTGAACTCAATGAGCTGATAATGGCTTAGCCCTTCCCTCGTTTTCTCTAACGGAACAAGGAGGCCTTCGGTCTCAGGGAAGGGCATCCCTTTTTGTGCGGCCTCTTTTCGAAACTTTTCCACATCGTCATGAGACCTTTCGCTGATTCTTTTCCAGAGAGGTTCCAAACGATGCGGATCGAAGAGGGTTATAAGGCCCGCTTCGGGGAGAAACCTGAAGAGCGTATCCAGACTCGAATAAAAATGATTGAGCCATGCCTCCTGGCCTGGAAAGCCCATTCCCTCCCCCGATGAACTAGGGAGCCTCCCCATGGACCTGGCCCTTTCAATATTCTCCTTGCGCATGATGATCTCTGAAGCAGGCGGAAGGACCATCTCTTTCAATGGAGTGAGAGACCTCTGGCTTAGGGGATCAAAATAACGCATTGACTCGAGTCGATCTCCCCAGAATTCCAAACGAATCGGCAAATGGTAAAGCGCTGAAAACACATCAATCACACCACCCCTAACCGAAAAATCGCCCACTTCTTCCACCAGTGAGGAGCGCGTGTATCCACCGGCCTGGAGTTTCGCTAATAGGGAATCCCTCTCAATTTCCTCTCCCACTTCAAGATAGTCAATGTATCGAACCAGGGCATCCTTGGCCAAGACCCTGAAAAACAGGGCCTGAAGGGATGTTATGATAACCGGGTTCTCATAGGATATAAGGGCGTACAGGGCCTGAAGGCGCTTGGCAACCACCTCCCTGTGGGGGCTCAACCCAGTAAGAGGAGACATGTCGTATGGGGGAAACTCATATAACCGGGTTTCACCGTCTCCCTGCGGCCCTTCTTTCTCAGACATGAAGAACCGAAGCTCCCCGAAGACTCTTTCTGCCTCCTTGCTCTCAGGCAGGATGACCAAACAGGGCCTCTCCAGATCATCCAGGAACCGGGAGAAGAGGTAGGACCGGGCCGAACCGGAAAGACCTGTCACAGTCATGGTCGTAACGCCCTCTTTAACCCAGGCCTTCAAGATAGAAAGGTTTTTGATATCGATCTTCATAGATCCTGGTTGTTTCAAGTGACACATGCCTCCGGGGTTGAAAG
Organism: uncultured Desulfobacteraceae bacterium; assembly: GCA_964452575.1. Classification (GTDB taxonomy): domain Bacteria; phylum Desulfobacterota; class DSM-4660; order Desulfatiglandales; family Desulfatiglandaceae; genus CAYVMN01. Next base: position 3,642 of record CAYVMN010000227.1, read on the forward strand.
GGCCATAAGCTCGGTGTCAAGCTCTGCCCGGAGACCGATCGGGAGGACCACGTTTTCCTCTCCGTGTCCAATAGGGAGGTTGGTTACGATGGGGATATTGAGATCGGAAAACATATCCATTAACAACTCATCTATGACGGATATCTGAGGGCAATTTTCAAATTGGCCTCCAATCAGTCCGGAAAGCTGATCCAGTTGCCCACTTAGCCTTAGGTGGGTGAGCATTCGGTCCAGCCTGTATAGGGCCTCCCCCTTTTCTTCTAAAAAGAGGATACAACCTTCGAAGGAGGGCATGTAGGGGGTACCGAGAAGGTGGCATATAAGGCTCAGATTGCCCCCCAACAGAGATCCAGTGGCCTTCCCCGGGACAAGGCAGTTGGCCTTTTCTAACCTCAATTGGAAGGGTAGGCCGGAGGAGAGGAGCTCAAGAAGAGTCTCCCAATTTCCTTGATCCTTTGTCCTCAGGTCGCGGACCATGGGGCCATGGAACGTTATAAGCCCAGTCCTCTTGTGGATGGCCACCAGGAGGGCAGTAATGTCACTATAACCCATAAGGATCTTAGGGTTTTTCCCTATCAGGTCGTAGCGGATTTTATCGAGCAGCCTGGGGCTCCCGTATCCTCCCCTGGCGCAAAAAATGGCCCTTATCTCTCTCGCCTGGAACATGGCGTGGAGGTCCTCAAGACGGACCTCATCCCTTCCAGCCAGGTAATCTAACCTGTCATAAACATGGGGCCCCACCTTCACCCTAAAACCAGAAGACTCGAGTAGTTCGGTGCCGGCCTTTATCTCATCCGGGTCCACAGGGCCGGCCGGTGATATGACTCCGATCTGGTCCCCTGGCCTAAGCCGGGGCGGTCTCAAGAGAAGGCGACCTGATACCGGATTTTCGGTATTGAAAGCTGGCATGGAAGAAACCTGGGGTTTGACGGGTGACACAAAATGGGCAACCGCCAATAGTGCAATCACGCTCAGGATTGGAACGGGCCATACACTGGGCTCGCCTTGGCTGAGGTGATGGCAGAAGGAAATTGGACTCTTCATTCATGGAGAGCAAGATAAGGAATTCAGAGATGCATGTCAAGGTTGTCAGAAGGTGGGTAGATTCAGGGGCAGGGATTACTTTTCCTGTGGCTCATCCGTACCGAGGATCTTGGTTATGACCTTTTTCAGCCCCTCGATGCTGGTGCCCTTTTTCTCCACAAATACGTCACTGCTCACCAGGGCCGGGTAGTTGGTATACTCAGAGAGGAAGGTATGAACTATCACGGGAAGTGTGGGGATTCTGTTGCTAAGCTTTTCTAGCAAGGGTACTTCCCCTGCATCCGGAAGGTCCGGATCCACGATCAGGAGGTCAAGGGGGCCCTGGTGGTAGACCCACCTCAGGACCTCTTTACCATTCCTTGCCAAACGAACCTGGTAACCTTCCGCCGTCATCTCCCGTTTCAAGAACTCTCGGATATTGGGGTTCCGGTCCGCTATCAAGATAGTAAAGCCATGTTTCACATTATCTCCTTAAAGAGATCAGGTTTGTTTGAATTAGTCCACCAGCCAAACCGCGTTTTGCCTGGCCATTTGGACCACCTTGTTGCTGACCCTTCCTATGGAAAAATCGTTTACATTGGACACCCCTTTTCTTCCCACAACAATGATCCCATAACCCCCTTGACGGGCCTCTTGAACTATGGCCCCTGCACGGCTTTCAGCGCCTGTAATGATCTGGGTGGTCAACTGCTCTAACCGGAATCCCGCCTTCATCAACATATCCTTAGCCTTATCAAATGCATCGCCGATGATTACTTCCGACTCGGCTATCCGATCTTTTTCATCCCCCCTCACCACATGGGTCAGGTTAATCTCGTAACCTGATGGGCCCAGCATGTGGGCCACAAAGTCAACGGCCCTCATGGCACCCTCTGAGCCGTCCATAGCCAATAGGACCTTACCTGGTCGAGCGCCCTTTCCCACTATCACGAGGGGAACAAAGGCAAGCTTCTCAATGAGCTTTGTTGCTACACTCCCGAGGACAAGGTCGATTAGCTGGCTCTTACCCTTCCTTCCGACAATCACTGCAGTGTATCCGCGTCGGGCCTCTTTCACTATGTCTCTGGCAATGCCTCGCTCCCTCTTGTGGATTTTGTAAAGGATGGAACCTTCAGGAAAACCAGCGTCCAAAAAAATCTGCCTTGCATCTTCCATATACTTCTCCATCTCCTGTTCACGACGCGTTTCCCAGGACCTGACCTCTGCCAGCCTTCGACTCAACAGAGGATTTTTTTCCATATCCCAATAACGCTCCGGTATCTTGCTGAAGACGTTAAAAAGTACTTTCTTCATATTTCGGAATGATCGGACATTACTTACGTGTCTGACAGTTTCAAAGGCGTAATCAGATCCATCCATGGCCAATAAGATCTTTTTTTCATTCAGTACTTTCATTACAATCCTCCCCACTTGTCCCCGATCAGCAGGTATTTCCCATCTGTCCTCTGGCCGAAGATTAAATCCCTTGTGGTCTTAGGTGAAGCAACAGGTGTGCCAAAAAAAGGGGACGGGCGGGATAGGCTTAACGGCTTAGAAAGATAGGAAAATTGGCTTTAAGTATGAGTGTTATCTGGGGTAATCAATGGTTATGATGTCGGACATTTTTACAAATTGTAAAGGCTCGATGACCTGACCTCCTGATTGATTCCTTACTTAATTTCACCATTGCTTCCACATAGGCTGGCGGGTATTGCAGGAGTCTTTGCCCTGAGACGGCACTCGATGCCTGTCAGGTTCGAGGAAATTCCATTTCTTGTAACACTTTAGCGTGTTGAAAACACTGAGGAGTAAGATGACGGACCGCGAGGGTCTTTTTTCCAAAGGAC
>CAYVMN010000228.1:0-6345 GCA_964452575.1 uncultured Desulfobacteraceae bacterium
CCACAAATGGAAAAAACTCCCATACACTGATCAAGATCAGTGATGTCATGATGTGGTCCTTTCCCATCCAGCTGACCGGGTCTCGAACAACCCCCATGGCCGTTAAGGCATAATTGACCAGGCCGAACTGATCGTTGAGTAACCATTTCCAGAGGATTATTGCCACCACTGTGGGAATCACATAGGGAAAAAGAATAGCCCCTCTCACAAAATTCCTTCCCTTGAACGCCTCGTTAACGATCAACGCTGCCATGACGCCGACAACGATTTGAAGGACAATGGTACTGACAGAGTAAACTGTCCCGTACCAGACGCTCATCCAAAAGTCGGAGTCTTTCATGAGATAAACATAATTCGCAAGACCCACAAATTTCTGATCAGGAAAAAAGGAATGTTTCTTGAAAAAACTGAGCCATATGCCGTACATGACCGGATAGACGAGGAGGGAACAGACCAGAAAAATAGAAGGAGCAATGAGGATGATACCCGACTTTTGAGGACTTAGCTTCACGTCTTCATCTCGAATAGGGCTGGGACGAGAAGAGTGCCGGGACAAAAAAAGAATCCCGGCACCTTGTCTTGGATTCCTATCTTACCATTTGGCGTAACCTTTATCCTTTATCAGTTCCTCTGCCCTCTTTTGGGCCTTGGCGGCTGCCTTCTCCGGAGGAACACCCTCTTTTGTGACCTCCATCACCATATCCTTGAGTATCCCTGAACCGAGAATGTCCATAAGATACGGCTTATTCGTCATATCCTTCCAATCGATGACAAGGGTTGGTTTGACCAGGTCGTTGTCCAGGTAATACTCCTGAACGTCGAGCCAACCCTTCCATTTCTTGATCATTGGGGTCTCCTGGTATGCCTTGCTCTTTCTCAAGGATTTAGTTATGGGGAAAAAGTGAATGGGTACCGACCGAATGTACTCGATATAGTTATCATCCTTGTAAAAGAAGTTCAAGAATTCAATGGCCTCTTCAGGGTACTTGCACCCCTTAAACAACATCCAGGTCTCCTCATCCACCTGGGCAGCGGGTTTGGTGCCGCTCGGCCCATGGGGTTTCACCCAGACATCAAAGTAATCTGTGCTGACCATATCCTTGGGGGCATATTGTTCGATCAGTGAGGCCCCTCTACCGTAACCCTGATACATCATAGCGGCCTTCTGGCCGTACATATTGGCAAAGGTCTCCCTGTACCCCTGCCCTTCCCATCCTGGCGGCAGGTATTGGGTCAGCTCCTTCAAGAAGTTTAATGTCTGGATCATTGTTTTGTCTGTAAAATGGGGCCGATTCTTGTCATCGAAAAGGATACCGCCATTGGCCTTGGTTAGCTCTCCTAACAGGATGTTTATGAATAGATTATCACCGGGTATGGTCACCCCGTATATATCGATCTTTCCATCCCCATTGGTATCCATGGTCAACTCTTTGGCATTGAATAGAAAATCATCCCAGGTCTTTGGAGGCTTTAGGCCTTTCTTTTTGGCCAGATCCTTACGATAGATCAGAAGGGAGGTTCCCGCAGCATGTACAAGGCCATAATAGTGGTCACCATATCTCCCTACCTTCTTTATCTGATCCCAGATATTGTCCTCGCCGATGGATTTGACAACCTCATCCAAGGGCAAGAGCAATCCCTTTGCCTGGAGCGCGGCACAGGTGATGGGCTGACCATGGGAGAGCTCGGGAGGGGAACCTGCTGCAAGAGAGGCCATAATCTTCCCCTCCAGGTCACCCCAAGCAAGGGCCTCTGCCTCCACTTTTATATCCGGATGCAGCTTCTCAAACCTGGCTACGATATCGGCGACGGCCTTTCGTGATGCCGGGTTTGTCTCTGTGTGCCAGACATGGATTACTTTTCTTTCCGCAAGGGCCGAGTTGGAAAAAACCATCAGACACAATACAATCATACCAATAATCGCTAAATATGCCTTTTTTTTGTCCATCTTTTTCCTCCTCTCATTTGAATGATTACCCCCAACAATACCTTTGACCTCCTAAAGATCCTGTCTCTTCTCTGATTTTGCGATCACCCCCAATCCCAAAACAGATTCATGAAGATCTGTTCGAAAATTAGATCTTAACTGCTACTTCCTCCCCTTCATAGACTGCCTCCAGGGCCTCTCTGGGCTCTGAGGCATCTCCGATAAGGTAAATCTCGGACACTTTTCCTTCGAGGCCCTTGACAAGATCTCTGTCAGGCGCCCATCCCACGGCCAGAACGATGGTATCAAACCCCTCGATCTTTTTCCTTCCAGTGTCGTCCTCTACAACTGCAAACCCTTTACCCAGCTCTTTGACTCGGGTAGAGGTAAGGATCGTAACCCCTTTCTTTTCAAGCCTCCTTTTGAGGTAATGTTGAAGATGGAAGACAAGATCTGATCCAATCATCCCCAGCATTTCGACCAGGGTTACCTCCTTTCCCAATTCTGAGAGATAATCGGCCGTCTCTGCGCCCGCTCCACCCCCACCTATCACGAGGATCTTTTTCCTCAGCGTTTCTGCCCCCCTTGATAGGGCCTCTTCAACAGAAATGGCCCCGCTGGTATTCACGCCGGGCCAATCGGGAAAGGCAGGCACTGCCCCGGTGGCAACAATAACCACATCCGGTTTACCTCTTTCCGCCATGTCGGGGGCGAAGACCTTCCCCAATTCAAGGGTTACATGGAGGCCTTTGACCCGTCGCTCCATATAATCCATAAAATCATTCAAAACCTCTTTTCTCGGGGGAATGGCAGCAAGTCTCATCTTTCCGCCCAGAGCCGCCCCCTTCTCAAAGAGCGTTACGGCGTGTCCTCTTCGGGCAGCTATTTCCGCAGCCTTAAGACCTCCCGGCCCGCCCCCAACGATCCATACCTTTCTGGAATTATTGGTCTTGGAGACCCTGAATCTGTCCTCGTTTCCCGCCTCCGGATTGACGGCGCACCGAAGCGCCCCTTTTCTCAAAGTGAGTATGCAACGATTACATGAGATACAGGGGACAATATCTTCAAATCGGCCTTCTGCCGCCTTGTTCGGCAGTTGGGGATCCGCAATCAAAGTACGGCCCATGGAGACCAAATCGGCCTTCCCGTCTCCGACTATCTGGTCAGCCATAATTGGATTTCTTATTCTCCCGACCGCAATAACCGGGACCTCCACCTCGGATTTGATTGCCTGGGCGAGGTGGAGAAAGACGCCCTCCCCTGTATAATAGGTGGGGTGATTGAGGTAACCCGATGCGGCGTTACAGGCAGATATGTGGAGGCCATCGGCCCCCTCCTTTTCCAGGAGTTTGGCGATCTGTCTCGTCTCCTCTATCTTGAGTCCTCCTTCAATGTATTCGTCTCCGCTCAATCTGCAAATGATGGGAAAATCGGGTCCCACCTTATCGCGTACGGATCTCAGGACTTCCACAGCAAACGTGGCCCGGCCTTGAACGTCCCCTCCATATCGGTCTCTTCGCTTGTTGGAAAAGGGGGACAAGAAGGAACAGATAAGGTATCCGTGGGCCATGTGGAGTTCAACACCGTCGGCCCCCGCCTTTTTTACCCGCTGGGCTGCCACCGAGAATGCATCGATGAGTTCCTGGATTTCACCAAGGGCAAGCTCCCTGGGAATTTCATCTCTGGTAGGGCAGGGTATGGGCGAAGGCCCAACAATGGGAAGTCCAGTTACTGCACTCGAGGTCTGTCTTCCCGCGTGATTGATCTGCACTATGATTTTTCCCCCCACCCCATGGACTGCCTCAATCAGTCTCCCGATTGCGGATGCATGTTGATCTGTACTGATGAGTAACATGTTTGGGCTTGCCTTGCCCTGTTGAAGTATGCCTGTGTGCTCGACAGTGATATATCCCACACCCCCCTTTGCACGTTCCAAATAGTAGGAGATCTGCCTCTCAGTCACAAAACCCTCCGGTGTGGCATAATGGGTCGCCATGGGAGGCATGACAATTCGATTTTCCGTTCTTAATGTTCCGATTGAAAACTGGCTGAAAAGGTTTTTTAGATCCATTTTGCTACCCCCATAGATTTTTTTGCGGTGGGATGTTAATAAGATCAACTACCTAGAGGACAGTGGTCGGACGGACAAGTGGTCCGTCCACTAGGCCATCGTTTACTCCCTATTTTTCGCCCTGTCAAGGCCTTTTCGACAACGCCGATATTGCGTGGCGGCCAAATATCCACGAAAATCGGTGGACAATATGGCCCAGGATCATAAATAGGGGGTATGGAATTACAGGGAAATCAGTGGCTACTCAGAGTTCCAACCTTAACGCTTCAAGGTCAGAAATCCATAGGATTCCATGGCCAGATCATCAAGAATTGGAACTAGTCAAGAGGCCCCAAAGGCCCACATTTTTCCTGCCCATCACTTGTTGTTGATCAGCCATCCCAGTCCCAGGTAGGCAAGTCTCCCGTCGGTCGGGCAACCTGTCTTTGAATCCCAGCCCAAGGCCTCATAATAGAGTCTGAGACCCTCGGCGAACTCCTCCCTGTCGATCCGTTTTTCTTGAACGGTTCCTTCTTCCAAGGGCTCAAATAGCCTGTCCGGGAGATAGTCATCTTTGCTGGAAAACCCTTCCCTGACATTGAACATCCGGGCCATGGTGATCCCCCGTTCACCCACTTCCATTATCTCGTAAAGGCTCGTATTCCAGCCTGTCACCGCCTCCACCGCCTCGGCGATTACGGGCAAGGTATAGGCCGAATAGGGTACCGCAGAGAAGTTGCAGATGCCGAGAGAGTTATTGAAACTGAATACCTTCTGGGTATGGGCGAATTGGAAGACCTTCTCAGGGCCCATCTCGGTCGCGGACATGGGTTCCAGGACCCCCAGGGGCTTCATCGCATTCAACATGATGTTATCGGTTACAAATGAGGTGTCGTGTGGGGCCTCGATATGGTCCGCCCCGGTCGGAGAGAGGGCAAAGCTCAGGCCCACGCCGTATTTGCCCCTCGGGTCATGGAGTGGGGCTTCAAGGCCTTTGATATGCATTGCATATCTTTCGGCCCCCTTTCCTATCTTCTCAGCGGCTCGCCTCACCCCTTCGGCCAGGATATCTCCAAATCCTTCGCGAAAGGCAATCTTCCGGATCATCTCAAGCATTCCGTCCGCATTGCCGAACCTGAGGTCGATTTTGTCCGTGTCATTTCGTGTCAGGATGCCCTGTTCGGTACATTCCATGGCAAACGCTATACTCACACCCGTTGAAATGGTATCTAGTCCCCAGCAGTTACACAGCTCATTACCGTGACAAATGGCCTCCAGATTGTCAATGCCGCAAAGGGAGCCGAGAGAACCAAGGGTCTCATATTCGGGACCTCCGTATTCGGGTTTGGCGGAATATTTCCCCTCAACCCTCACGATCCTCTTACAGAGGACAGGACAACTGTAGCAGCCCTTGGGCCCTTCGAGAAGTGTCTTTTCCAATGTCTCGGCCGAAATGGCCTCCGCGCCCTCGAACTTCCCGACCTTGAAATTCCTTGTAGGCAGGATACCTGCCACCTGAAGCCCCATGAGGAAGACAGGGGTTCCAAGCTTTTTAAAAGTAGGCCCCAAGGCGGACTTGGGGAGCAGTTCAGCAAACTCCTTCCTTATTTGTTTAACCTTTTCCGGGTCGGCCACAGAGATCTCGCCCGTGCCACGCACTGCAATCGCCCGGAGGTTCTTGGAGCCCATCACCGCACCCATGCCGGCCCGGCCGTTTACATGCTTGAGCTCGTTAAGTACGCATGCATAGCGCACCAGGTTCTCCCCTGCCTGGCCGCATTGCGCCACACGAATGCGCTTGTCGCCAAGTTCCTCGCGGATAAGCCTTTGCGCCTCTTCCGTATCCTTTCCCCATAGCCGGGAGGCGTCGCGGATCTCGGCCTCCCCGTCTTTGATCCAGAGGTAGACAGGCTCCGGTGAACACCCATCAATGATGACCCCGTCAAACCCGGCTAACTTCAGCTCTGGCCCCCAGAAACCACCGGCCTCTGCCTCCCCAAAGGCCCCGGTCAGGGGGGAGCGAGCAGCCACTGTGTACCGGGTTAACCCTGGCAGGGCCACCCCGGACATGGCATTTGACATGAAAATAAGCTTATTTTCTGGCCCTAATGGATCCACTCCCGGTTTCTGCTCCTTGAGAAGAAAGTAAAGGGACAGGGCCGATCCGCCCATGTACCTGCGGTATATGTTCTCAGAGGGACGCTCCACTGTGGTTGTCTTTTTTCCTAGATCAACCCTCAGGATCTTACCGTTGTATCCGTGTGGCATAATTAGACTCCTTTCAGTTTGGTTGGTAGAACTGCAATGGATAATCGTTGCGAACCCAAGACCTCAAAAATGGTAGACTCCCGACATAAGGTCAATTTCT
>CAYVMN010000229.1:0-6339 GCA_964452575.1 uncultured Desulfobacteraceae bacterium
AAGGCAGATATGGTCATGCGCAGCCACGCCGAATCTCCATCATCAAACTCATTGAACCTGAGGACATGTCGCTGGATTCGATCCGGATAGGTCTGTGCCCTTTTACCGAGGCGAGCATCTCCCCTGGCCACCAGGCATGCCATATCGCGAAACATATGTTCATGGTAAGCAGGAAGAGAGTCTCGTGAAACGACTTCAGCACGCTCTAAGGCAAGGGAACAAAACAGAGTACAGAATCTCGAAGCATCCAAACACCTCGGATCGATCGCAACGTCCTCTATTAGTTCATAAAATCCGGGCTGACATTTTTTCAAGCTCTTAGACAAGAGCCGCTCATCTTCAGTGTTCGCCCACGAAACCATCTTCTTGAGTAGCCTGAGATCTGAAACCGTGAATTTCACAGTTTGCCCTTTGCACTTCAGCTGTCAATCACGCTTAAAGAGGGGACTTGGGTCCCAACTCTGCCAATTCATGGGAAACGGCTAACAGATTGACAGCAGAAGTTTGAAATGAAACCATTCATAGCCCATTAGCATTCTACCAAACTCATGCCACGAAAGCTCTTTGCCATCAACGACAAGACGAGGAAATTCTCCGCCTGTGACATCATCCTAGGTGATATGTCCGCGCACAATATCTTCATCCGTGATTCTGTATCAGGTCAGATCACCGGGTTCAATGTGCCTTCGTTCGAGCTGCGGAAGACTGAGCCTTCTCATGCGATGTCGTCTTCTCCTTCGAAGATCTCGGGGTGATGCCGCTTCATGCTCAAAAAACTGTTCCTGCCGATAACAACGTGGTCGAGGATCGGGATATCCACGGTCCAGCAGGCCTTGACCAGGGCTTTGGTCAATTGAATATCCTCGTCGCTGGCCAGGGGCAGGTCGGTGGGGTGGTTGTGGGCAAGGATCAGGGCCGAGGCCTTTTTCTTGAGGGCCGATTCCACGACCTCGCTGGGATAGACGACGGACATATCCACGGTCCCCTTAAAAAGCACTTCTTCCGAGATAAGATGTCTTGACCGATTCAGGTACAGAAGCCTGAATTCCTCCCTGGTCAGAGGTCTCATGGATGCCTTGAGATAGTCATGAAGGTCGTCCGGGTTTTCGATCAGGTTCAATTGTGCCAGGGGCTGGCGGAGCTGGCGTTTGACGATCTCCATAGAGGCCAGAATCTGCGCGATCTTGGCCTTGCCGACACCCTTGATCTTTATAAGATCTTGCTGTGTTGCTGACATGAGCCCGCGAAACCCTCCAAACTCTTTCAGCATCTCCAGTGCGAGCCCGACGGCATCCTTTCCCTGCCTGCCGGTCCCCAAAAGAATAGCCAAAAGCGCCGCATCGCTTAAGGCCTCCGGCCCCTTTTCAAGAAGCCTCTCCCTGGGTCGATCGCCTTCAGGCCAGTGCTTTATGTGGATGACCTTTTTTCCTTCGGATTCTTTTTTGTCCAATGCCATCCCCGCCTTTGGATAATCATCGCTTTTGCAATTCATCAACGTGTTTAAAGGCCGCGTGCCGGGTTACACCCACCCCTCATGGCCTCTGTGCCCGGTCTGGGTTTCTATGGTCATTTGGATATGGTTTTCAAGCGTCGTCTGGAAATTTCTCAATGATCTTGCCCTTTTCATAAATGACAATGACGGGCCAAGGTCTTTGGTCTGTCTCCAAGCAACCAGAGCTGCCCCTTGGATGGCCTTTTCGGCACCGCGTATATCCGGATCATCAAGGCGATGGGGGAGGAAAGTCATGGCGTCGGGGACCAGATCCACAATACCCCCTTATTAAGGAAAAAACAATCAACCTTTAAAGACGATATCAAAAAATGTGAACTAGAAGCGCGGTGAGGGATTATTTGTTAGGGACAGCTATTCTTTGGGTTTTATGCTGGCACGGGCCGGTGGTATTGTGCTATTTTGGGGATAATAGACTGGAGAGAAAGGAGCGTTCATTGGGAGGTCGTCTAATCTGGATCGACCTGGAGATGACAGGGCTTGACCCTGAGAGGCATGTGATACTTGAGATCGCTACCATCGTTACCGATGACTGTCTTGATATCATATCCGAAGGCCCTGACATTGCCATAAATCATCCAGGAGATGTCCTCTCTTCAATGGATGAGTGGAGCCGTGAGCACCATAGAATTTCCGGGCTCCTGGATCGAGCCAATGCCTCCACCTATGACTGCCGGCAGGCGGAGGCTGAAACGCTTCGTTTTATCTCTAACTATTGCAAGGAAGGGGAGTCCCCCCTGTGCGGGAATTCTGTCTGGCAGGACCGGCGGTTTCTGAAGCGGTATATGCCCGATCTTGAGGCCCATCTGCACTATAGAATTATAGACGTGAGTTCCGTGAAGGAGCTTGTCAAACGCTGGTACCCCTCTCTCCCTCCCTTCAAGAAGCAGAAGACCCACACGGCCATGAGTGATATCAGGGAATCGATCAGAGAGTTGAGGTATTATCGTACAAGTGTCTTTCTCAACCCGGAGGAGGGGGGCGCCTGATCTTTCATGAAGCCGAAGAAGGAAAAGTTGATTATCGTACTTATCTGCCTGGCGGGCATCGGCGCCGTGGGTTATGGGATGGCAGAGAAAAACCATCCGATCTTCATCATTGGCATCCTGTTTGTCATTGCGGGATATCTCCTCATCCGCAGGAAGCTCAAGGCCTCTGTGACCGGGAAGAGCCAATCCGAAGATCAGTCTCAAAGGACCAATCCTTCTTGACAATTGAAATGAAGGAAAATATGAATACGGGCCAGGAATTATCGGTCCGTTATTTGGGATATTCTCAAAAGTGTCTGTTTTAAGGTCGGAGCGTCGACGCTATGAAACTGCATGAATATCAGGCAAAGGACATCCTTTCAAAGTCAGGGATACTCATCCCCAATGGTCAGCTTGTAACGACCGCCGAACAGGCCACAAAGGCGGCACAGATCATTAATGGTCCCCCTTGGGTCGTGAAGGCCCAGGTGCATGCAGGTGGTCGCGGCAAGGGAGGCGGTGTAAAAAAGGTCCATTACCTCTATGAGGTGGTAACGGCCACAGAGTCGCTCTTGGGTAAACCCCTCCTGACCCCCCAGACCGGACCCAACGGTGTGATTGTGAATCAGGTCCTGATCGAGGAGGGGATAGAGATTGATCGTGAGTTCTATCTCAGCATGGTGATTGACCGCTCGAGCGCCAGTCCCACGATGATCTTCAGTCAGGCCGGGGGCATGGAGATTGAGGAGGTCGCAGTAAAATCTCCGGAGCTTATCTTCAAGGAGCATGTGGATCCTGCGGTCGGATGGATGCTCCATCAGGCAAGAAACCTCCTTTATGGCGTTGAGCCGCTTCCCTCTCCGGCAGCGATCAGGAACCTCATGGGCGTCATGACCAATGTCTACAAGATTTTCATGACCCTTGACTGCTCTCTGGTCGAGATCAACCCTATTGCTACAAACAAAGAGGGCAGGGCCATTGCATTGGATGCCAAGATAATCGTTGATAATAACACACCTTTCAGACAGCAGGAGCTCTTTCAGCTTGAAGACCCGAGGGAGAAGGATCCCCTTGAACTGATGGCAGAAAAATACCGTCTGAATTACATCCGTCTGGATGGCAATATCGGTTGTATGGTCAATGGGGCGGGCCTTGCCATGGCAACCATGGACATGATCAAAATGGCCGGCGCAGAGCCCGCCAACTTCCTGGACGTGGGAGGCGGGGCCAGCGAAGAAATGATCTCAAAAGGCATCGAGATCATTCTCAAAGACACTCGAGTAAAGGCAATACTTATAAATATCTTTGGAGGGATTTTGCGATGCGATGTCTTGGCAAGAGGAGTCGTCGCAGCGGCCGAGCGAAACGAAATCCATGTCCCATTGATTGTCAGGTTGGCGGGGACGAATGTTGAGGAAGGAAGGAAGATCCTTAGCGAGTCCAGCCTCAAATTCCTGGTTGCGCGAGACATTGCTGAAGCGGCCGATCTGGTAGCGAGGCAGGTTTCAGGAGTGCATTGACTATGAGCATACTGGTAGATGAGAACAGCAGAGTGGTGATTCAGGGAATTACTGGCCGCGAAGGCACCTTCCATACCAAGCGGATGCTGGATTATGGGACGGTTGTGGCTGCGGGAGTTACTCCAGGAAAGGGCGGTAAGAGCGTGGAGGGGGTGCCTGTCTTCAACACGGTCAAGCAGGCAGTCCAAAAGGAGGCGGCTAACGTCTCATGCATCTTTGTCCCGCCCCCGTTTGCCGCGGATGCCATCATGGATGCAGCTTCCGCCGGAATCGAAGTGATCGTATGCATCACCGAGGGAATTCCCGTACTGGATATGGTAAAGGTGGCCAGCTTCCTGAGACAAAGGGATTCCGTCCTTATCGGTCCCAATTGCCCAGGCATTATATCGCCAGGAAAGACAAAAGTCGGTATTATGCCTGAAAATATACACCGACCGGGAAAGGTTGCGGTCATCTCAAGGAGCGGGACCCTAACCTACGAGGTGGTAGACCAGTTGACGAGGATTGGCCTAGGGCAGTCCACCTGCATAGGTATTGGAGGGGATCCCATAGTAGGGACAGATTTTATCGATCACCTCAAGAGATTCAAGGATGACGATGAGACCCAAGGTGTTGTCCTAATAGGCGAAATCGGCGGCACAGCGGAAGAAGAGGCCGCCGAGTACATCCAAGGAGAATTTCATAAACCGGTGGTTGCATTCATCGCGGGTCAGACGGCACCACCCGGCAGGCGGATGGGTCATGCTGGTGCAATAATCGCGGCCGGCCAGGGAAAGGCAGAAGATAAGGTAGCTGCCCTGAAGAAGGTGGGAATCACTGTAGTCCTGAATCTTGCCACGCTTGGGGAAACCGTCCTGGAGGTACTGGGCAAAGACTGACACAAATCGAACCTTTCTTGACTCCCACCTCCCTTAATGGTAGTGTAAAAATATCTTGGATACAATATTCATTAAGGATACCGGTGGCCCCATGGAAAAGGTTGTCGATCTTAAACAGCACCTTGAAGACAAGAAGCTCAGAAGGCAGATCGAGATCCATCGAAACAAGTCTGAGATTGTTCAAAGGATCGTCCAGTGTGCCTCATGCCCATTCAGGTGTGCCATGTGCGGGCGCCACGTGGAAGAGACGGAGTCGGAACGCAATCTGTGTCCATCCTGCTACGCCGAATATGAAGACTTTCAGAGCATATCTAAAGGAAAACAGGGGGCTGGCGTCTTCTGGCAAAACAGGCAATGGCTCAATCTATGGGCTGCATGGCTGGATTACCGAAAGGCCATAGGTGAGTTCAGGAATTCGGAAGAATACAGACGATTGACCGAGGAATTGGAAGAATAGTCTCGGTGATGCGGAGGTGAGGCAATGTTTGGAATTGGAATGCCAGAATTGATCATCATATTGATCATAATCCTGATCATCTTCGGGGCCGGTAAGCTTCCGGAGATAGGCAGTGGGATAGGCAAAGGAATCAAGAACTTCAAGAAGGCCACAACTGAACCCAAAGAGGAAATATCTGCCCCTAAAGAGGAAGAGGAAACCGAAAAGGATAAGACCTGACCGAAGATCTATGAAACCTCAAAAGGGGATATCGTCCTCCGGGACATCGATCGGCTCTTCAATGGGGAATGCCTCAGCCGGGGACTCGGCCCTCCCCTCCTTTCCTGCGGGACCTAACATCTGCATCCCTAGTGCAACAATTTCTGTGGTCGAGCGCTTATTACCCTCTTTATCTTCCCACGCCCTTGTTTGTAATCTTCCTTCTATATAGATCTGACTTCCCTTGTGCAGATACTCCCCACAAATCTCACCAAGACGTCCAAAGGCAACAATTCTATGCCATTCGGTTCGTTCCTGCTTTTCTCCCGTATTCTTATCTTTCCACAGCTCGCTGGTGGCAATACTGAAGTTAGCGACTGCTGCCCCGTTGGGTGTGTATCGCACTTCAGGATCTCTCCCCAATCTCCCGATCAGTATGACCTTGTTTACTCCTGCCATTCTTTCACCTCCTGTTCTTACAATTCTGATAGGCTTTGAAGGATAGCCTATCACTGAGTACCCTAGCACAAAGAAACATGCCAGATCAAGGCAATTGACGCCCCATTTTGGCAAAGACCCGTATAGGCTATTGACTGTTAGGATCAAAAGGGTTAAGCTACTGTTTATTCAATAAAATAATAGTCTATTGATTCCGGTACCCAATGGGTTGTCGTTTCCTTCTGGGATAAGGACAAACACCTTTCGTAATACTTTAGCGCTTTGAAAAGACTGAGGAGTAAGATGACAGACCGCGAGGGTCTTTTTTCCAAAGGACGTAACCCAAATTCTTCAGAGCCTCTGGCACGCC
>CAYVMN010000230.1:0-6308 GCA_964452575.1 uncultured Desulfobacteraceae bacterium
AAACCAGCATTTTTACGAGGACTTGGGGTCTTCAATTTTGTCCTTGTCCCTAACCTTGGACGTTGAACCCTGAACCTGTGAACGCTTACGGTGGAAGTTGGTAGATCAAAAAAGGAGGATATTGCATGAGTACGGTCGGGATAAAATCGTGTGCAGGCTATGTGCCCTATTATAGACTGGACCGGGGGGTCATTGCCCGGATATGGGGGAGGGCGTCAATAGGCGGGGAAAGGAGTGTGGCCAATAACGATGAAGACGGTATTACTATGGCTGTTGAGGCCTCCAGAAATTGCCTTGGAGGAAGAGACATAGAAGAGGTGGACGGGCTCTTTTTTGCCAGCACCAGTGCCCCTTACAAGGAAAAGTTGAATGCTTCACTGATTGCTACTGCAACAGATCTGAAAAGGGAGATAACGACTGCCGATTTTGCACACTCACTGAGGGCAGGGACAGGCGCCCTGAAGGCGGCCTTTGAATCGGTAAAGAGCGGTTCCATGGGGAATGTCTTGGTAGTGGCCTCGGATTGCCGTACCGGATATCCGAGGTCAGACCAGGAGCAGGCCTTCGGTGACGGCGCCGGAGCCGTCGTGGTGGGTTCCGGGAATCTGTTGGCCACCTTTGAAGGCAGCTATTCCATATGCAATGAGATGATGGATGTCTGGAGAAACCCTGAAGATACCTTTGTAAGGACCTGGGAGAGCCGATTTATCCTGGGAGAAGGATATATCAACCACATGAAAGAGGTGGTCTCAGGGCTTTTCAAGAAGTACGATTTAGGGCCGAAAGATATCTCTAAGGCCATCTTCCCGGCCCCTGACCTGCGCACCCACATGACCTTGATAGGGGGGCTAGGCTTCGAGATGGATACACAGGTCCAGGATCCCCTTTTGTCTAACGTAGGTTATTGTGGTGCAGCCCATCCCTTGCTCATGCTTGTGGCATCCCTTGAGGAGGCAAGTCCGGGAGACTTGCTGCTTCTGGCCAATTATGCCGACGGTGCAGATGCCATGCTGTTCGAGGTGACACGAGAGATTGAACAGGGCGGAAACCGGCGGGCAGTCAAGGACTACATAGGGGAGAAATCCCTTCTTCCCTCTTATGCCCGGTTTTTGAGCTACAAGGGACTGGTTGAAACAGCCCCTGGAGAGCCCTTTCGTCTGATTCCATCGGCTACGGTGAGCTGGCGGGACCGAAGGACCATACTCAGGTGCCACGGAAGCAAGTGCAGGCAATGCGGGAAGGTTACCTTTCCTGTTCAACGGGTATGTTATCATTGTGACTCAAGAGATGATTTCGATGAAACCCCGATTTCCTATCTTGAAGGGGAGGTGTTCACCTTTACCCTGGATAACCTTGCAGGCAGGAGCGACGACCCGGTCGTGGTTCAAACTGTGGCCGACTTCGGAGAAGAAAAGGTCCGCTTTTACGGCATGATGACTGACTGTGACCCGTCAGAGGTGGAGGTGGGAATGCCTGTTAGCCTGACATTCAGGAGGATCTATGATGGTGCAGGCATGCACAACTACTTCTGGAAATGTAGACCAGTGAGAAGGAGGGAAGGTTAGTAATGGGCAGCATAAAGGATCAAGTAGCCATTATCGGAATGGGGTGCACCAAGTTTGGTGAGCGTTGGGATAAGGGTGCAGAGGATCTCGCCATTGAGGCCGCCTACGAGGCCTATGAAGATGCAGGAATAGGCAAGGAGGACATCGAGGCCTGCTGGCTCTCAACGGTCATGGCCCCTGTTATCGGAGTATCGGGGAGCGTAGTCGCCGACTCCCTGAAGCTTAGAAATGTACCGGTCATACGAAATGAGAACTGGTGTGCATCAGGACACATTGCCCTGCTGGAGGCCTGCATGGCGGTTGCAAGCGGTGCATACGACCTGGTCTTGGCCATTGGGGTGGAAAAGCTAAAGGATACCGGCTTCCCCGGACTGGGAACAGGGAGGGGGATGCACCCTGTCTATGAGGCCAGAAGGACCTCTCCGGGATCATTTGGGTTGATCGCCCAGCGTTATTTTAAGACCTATGGCCTGAGTGTGGAGGAGGGCAGAGAGACCCTGGCCAAGATAGAGGTCAAGAATCATGACAATGGAAGCCTCTGTCCCAAGGCCCACTTTCACAACAAGATCACGGTGGAAAAGGTCCTCAAGGCCCCCATAATCGCATGGCCCCTGGGCCTCTTTGACTGTTGCGGAAACAGCGACGGGGCTGCCTGTGCCATTATCACGACAGCCGAAAAGGCAAAGGATTTCCGCAAAGACCCCATTTTTCTAAAGGGATTTGGTATCTCTACGGATGCCATGATGCCCCACTTCAGGCCGGAATTCAGCTGGACCAGCTTTGACGCCCTGGTGACATCTTCGCAAAAGGCCTATGAGATGACCGGGATCAAGAACCCTCGGGAAGAACTGGATGTGGCCGAGGTCCACGATTGCTTCTCTATCACGGAGCTCCTGATCTATGAGGATTTCGGATTTAGTCCCAGGGGAAGGGCCAAGGAGGATGTAGACTCTGGCTTTTTCACCCGCCAGGGGGGTCTCCCCGTAAATATTGACGGTGGACTGAAGTGCTTCGGCCACCCCATCGGGGCGAGTGGCTTGAGGATGACCTACGAGGTCTACAAGCAGTTGCAGGGAAAGGCAGATTTGCCGGAACGACAGATCAAGAACCCCAGGCTCGGCCTTGCCCACACCTTTGGAGGCCCACCCCAGATCAGCGCTGTTGCCATTTTCGGAAATGAGAAGGGATAGGATTCGATTGCGGATTTTGGATTGCGGAAGTTATCAGACGTCGGACTTCGGACTTCGGACCTCGGACTTCGCAGGGCGAAGGGCAGGAAGGATCATGACTGATTATACCAAGAAATTCGACCCGGGCAGGATCGGGATTGCCACGCATGCCAAAAGGACTCCTGGGCGAGCCGCCCTTATTATGGATGATGTGTTAGTCACCTTTGAGGAACTGGATAGAAGGACCAATGCCCTGGCCAACGCCCTCTTAGAGAGGGACATCAGGCCCGGAGATCGCATCTCCATCCTGATGCACAATAGCCCTGAGATCATGCAGGCATGGGGGGCAGCCGGGAAGGCTGGAATCACTCCTATTGCCCTCAATTATCGTTTCAAGGCCGACGAGCTGAGCTATATCATAAACGATTCGGAATCAGAGGTACTGATCTACGGGAGTGAATTTGAAGAGGTGGTCAATGAAGCAAGACCCAAACTGGCCGTACCGCAGATGACTTTCATCTGTAGCGGGGGATCGCGATCTCCCGACGTCCTGGATCTTGCTGAGGTCATCAGAAGTGCCCAGGACACCCCCCCGAAGACGGAGACAGATCCGAGCGGAGTGGCCTCCTCACTTGTCTATACCTCGGGTACTACCGGGAGGCCCAAAGGCGTCTTCAGGAAGAGTAAGAACCGACTAAATAGCCTGTTGGGATATGCCCATATCTTTGAAACAACCCATGATGATACCCACCTTGTGGCAGGCCCCCTCTATCATGCAGCCCCTTATGCATGGGCGGCATTCTCTCTGATCCTTGGAAATACGGTGATCATCATGCCCAGGTTTGACCCGGAGAACTTCCTGGGACTCGTCCAGAGGCACAGTGCAACAACCACCTGGGTAGTTCCAACCATGCTTAACCGGATCCTGAATCTACCAAAGGAGACCCTGGAGAGACACGATATCTCCTCTATCCGGGTTATGACCGTGGGGGGAGAATCGTTTCCTTTTCCCTTGGTAAAAAGGGCAGTGGAATATTTCGGGGAGGGAAAGATATTCGAATTCTTCGGTGGGACAGAGATCAGTTGTGTAACCTATATGAGGCCCGAGGATCAACTAAGAAAGCCGGGCAGTTGTGGAAAACCGGCCATGGGGTGCCATATCAAACTCCTGGACGAGAACAGGAATGAACTGCCACTTGGAGAGCCGGGTATTATGTATGTAAAGAGCGATTTCCTCCTGGATGGGTACTACAAGAATCCGGAGGCCACTCAGGCCAATTACCACGACGGCTATTTTACCGTAGGCGATATAGCGAGGGTGGATGAAGAAGGATACTACTATATTATTGATCGCGCTGTGGACATGATCATCTCCGGCGGGGTGAACATATATCCTGCAGAGATAGAGGAGGTCTTGTATGCCCACCCCCATGTCTTTGACGTATCCATAGTCGGAGCACCGGACCCTGACTGGGGTGAGAAGATCATTGCCTACGTGGTGCCACGGGAACACGCAGCGATTACCGAACAAGATGTCATAGACTTCGTGGCCAGCAGACTTGCCTCCTATAAGAAGCCGAAGGAGGTCATTTTCGTAGGTGAAATCCCTTACTCTCCTTCGGGAAAGCAACTGAAACGTGTCCTGAGACAGGAATACGCCAATCGGTCCAAGTGACACCTGGAAAGGCCCACAATATATGCCAAAGACTAACAAAATAGTCTCCATGTCTGAGGCAATAGACAGACATGTGAGAGATGGGGACACCATCTATCTCGGAGGATTCATCCAGCAGGAGCCATTTGCCGCGACCCATGAGATAATAAGGCAGGGGAAGAAGGACCTCACGGTCTCCAAGTGTGCGGCCATGATCGCAGTTGACCAGATGATAGGGGCAGGTGTGCTGAAGCGCCTGATTACCGCCTTCGCCTGGAACCCGTTGCCAGCCACGGCCCATTGCCTTGTCCGTGCCCTGAGGCACCGGGTACCCCACGAGATAGAGATAGAGGAGTATTCCATCCTGGCCCTGAACCTGGCCTATTTTGCAGGCGCTATGGGTCTACCCTATGTCGCTACAAAGACAATGTTAGGCTCTGGGTTTGATTGGGAGCAAACGGACTCCGGGTTAAGGAACAGGCTCAAGTTTGAGAACTCACCCTTCACCGGCGAACGGGTCTGCCTGGTCCCGCCGATCATGCACGACGTTGGTATCATACAGGTTCAGAGATCGGACCCCTATGGCAATGCCCAGGCCTGGGGTATGCTGGGAGAGGTCCGTTACGGGCTACACAGCTGCAACCGGCTCATCATATGCGCGGAGGAAATAGTAGATACCGACACGGTTGAAAGAGATCCTAACCGCACCTTGGTGCCGGCATTCCGAGTAAGCGCAGTGGTCGAAGAACCATGGGGAAGCCACCCTGCGCCCATGGCCGGATATTACGACATGGACTGGCCTTATAATGCCTATTATGAGCAGGAGACACGGACCGAGGAATCGTTTCGGGCATTTATGGCTAAGTGGGTCTATGGCACCAGAGACCGAAAGGATTATTTGAAGTTGCTGGGGGAAGAAAGGCTAAAGGCCCTGCGGCCCGAGAGGTTTGACTCAGACCCTGTTCCCTATGGAAGACTGACCCGTCATTTTGGGGGCCAGCATGTCTGAGACAAGGAAACCG
The DNA here is from genome assembly GCA_964452575.1 of uncultured Desulfobacteraceae bacterium. Lineage (GTDB taxonomy): Bacteria > Desulfobacterota > DSM-4660 > Desulfatiglandales > Desulfatiglandaceae > CAYVMN01. The sequence goes on from CAYVMN010000230.1 coordinate 5,411, forward strand.
GTTACACCCATAGAGCAGATGATTGTATCGGCCGCCAGGCTGATAGAAGATAAGACTGTCCTGATGGTTGGGACCCAGTGGCCTATTATTGTATCCCTCCTGGCCAAATCTCTACATGCCCCTGATGTGACCATCTGCTATGAAGGGGGCATTATCTTGAACAGGGTCCCTGATCGTATTCCCCTCTTTACTGCCGATCCGGTGGTCAACTCGAGTTCCATTCTGTTAGGGTGCTCCTTTGATACCCTCGGGATGGTCCTCCACGGAGGTAGGGCCGATATGGCGCTTCTCTCCGCTGCCTCGGTGGATCGCTATGGCAACATAAATACTACGTGTATTGGCGATTATCGATCCCCTAGATTGCGTCTTGGGGGAAGCGGGGGGGCCTGCGACTTTGGGAGCCTGGCACCCAAGGTCGTGATCATCCTGGAGCACGACAAGAGACGCTTCCCTGAAAGGGTCGATTTCGTTACCACACCCGGCTATCTCACGGGGAGGGACGATCGAATAAAATCAGGGCTGAGGCCGAAAACGGGTCCTTATGCGGTTGTGACCACCCTGGGCCTCTTTGGTTTTGATGAACAACGGGAGATGGTCCTCAAGGCCTATAACCCTACTGCATCGGTTCAGGACCTGAAAGAGGGTGTTCAATGGGACCTGAAGGTCCGGAAGGACGTTAGACCCCTTGATCTGCCCGCTGAAGAGGAATTGCGCGTGTTGAGGGAGCAGATTGATCCTCAAGGAATGTATTTGAGGGATGAAAGGTTATTCAGGGGGAGGCAGGCAGTCGTCTAAAAGGCCAAAGCCAGCTCTATTTTGCGCGGTAAACACATTAAAAAATACGTAGCCGTTCACGGGTTCAAAGGTTCAGGGGTTAAAGATTGCTTCTCGTTCTCGC
>CAYVMN010000231.1:0-6288 GCA_964452575.1 uncultured Desulfobacteraceae bacterium
AATTTGGGTTACGTCCTTTGGAAAAAAGACCCTCACGGTCTGTCATCTTACTCCTCAGTGTTTTCAAAGGGCTAGGGTATTACCGGAATTGAAGCTCCATGCAGTCCCGCCTGGTGGCATTTCGAATGTAATGAGACTTATAGCCCTCCCGGCAAAGCTTGAATATAGCTTCAATGTAGCTACGTCGTCAAGCCCAAAATTCCGGGCAATAATCCTTGAAAATGCCCTGCTCTTCAAGAGATAAACCCTCTGTAGCCAGACCTGATGCCAGCATAGCCCTCCCATTTTTGCCTTGACAAAGATTTTCTGCCCAGTATACAAGCTTAACAAAGCAAAAAAGCCATATTTACAAAATATTTTAATCACTTAAACAGGCAAGGGAGAATATTATGAATCAGGGAAAAAAGCTATATGGAGCCTTCAAGAACCCCCTATTGATCACCCCAAGGCGCCCCCTCCCAAGGGAGGTGGCAGTAATAGGTGCAGGTACCATCGGTCCAGACATCGGGTATTACCTGAAAAGCGCCCTGCCGGATATCCGGCTATATCTGGTAGATGTGGCCGAAAAACCGCTTCAGAATGCCGAAAAGAGACTCGCGGGCTATGTGCAAAAGGCCCTTGATCGAAAGAAGATGAAGGAGGATAAGGCCGAAGCGCTCCTACAGAATATCTCCTATACAATGGATTATGATCAGATAAAGGACTGCGATCTTGTCATCGAGGCGGCCACCGAAAATATACCCCTGAAACAGAAGATCTTCGACAGGGTGGAGAAGATCGTCGGTAAGTCCACAATCATCACCTCCAACACCAGCTCGATCCCGGCAGACCGGATCTTTTCCAAGATGGAAAGACCGGAGCGGACAACCATCACACATTTCTTTGCACCGGCATGGAGGAGCCTCCCCGTGGAGGTCATAAACTGGGAGGGGGCAGGCCAGGAGGTGCTGGATTATCTCTTCTGGTTTTTTGCGCAGACCGGAAAGGCCCCCATCATTACGGACAACGCCATCTGCTTCATGCTGGACCGGATCTTCGATAACTGGTGTAATGAGGCGGCCTATCTCCTGAGAGACGCCACGGCCAGTCAGATCGACAAGGTAGCAGAGGAATTTGTCTTTGCCGGACCCTTCTTTGTCCTGAATATGGCGAATGGTAATCCTATCATCATTGAGACAAATACCCTCCAGATGGAGGAGGGTGCCCATTATAGACCGGCATCGATTCTGGCATCTGTTGATAGGTGGCTCACCCAGCGCCCCGGGGCAAAGATCGATGTCCCGCATGAGATTCATGGGGCTATTCGGGACAGGCTCTTGGGGATCATCTTTTCCCAGGCATTCGATATCATTGATAGGGGGATCGGTAGAAAGGAGGATCTCAACTTCGGGTGTCAGATCGCACTCGGATTCAGAAAGGGTCCGCTCGATGTTATGGCTCAACTGGGAGAGGAAGAGGCATCCAGAATCATGAAGAGATTTGAGCAGGAAAGGCCTGGTTTCCCGCAACCCAGGGAGCCCTTTTCCTATTATCAGGACTTCAGGCGCTACGTCCTTGTGGATGAGATAGAAGGCGTCAAGATCATCACCCTCCGGAGGCCCCAGGCCATGAATGCCCTAAGTGATGAGGTGAATGACGAAATCCTGGCAGTCTTAAGGCAGTATGTGGATGACCCCTCGGTCGCGGGGTTTGTCATTACAGGATATGGCAACAACGCCTTTTCGGCGGGTGCCGACATAGGGAAATTCCCGGGTATGCTGGGCAATAAGAATGCCTCAATCCAGTATTCAAGGGATTGCGCAAAGGTCCAGCTGTTCATGGACCGGATAGAAAAACCTGTGGTTGCGGCCGTAAATGGGCTGGCACTGGGAGGAGGGCTGGAGGTGGCAATTAGGTGCCACAGCATGGTGGCGACCAGGAATGCCAGGTTCCAGTTTCCTGAAATAGGCCTCGGGATCCTGCCAGGAATCGGCGGTTGCATCGTCCCTTACCGGAAGTGGCCCGAAGGCGCAAAGATTTTCCATGAAATGATCTGCCTTGGAAGGTCCCTTGGCGCAAGAGAGGCATCGGAAATCGGGATGGTCAAGAAGACGGTAGGCAACTATTCTGAGTTAATCCAAGAGGCAGTAAAGGAGGTTAAGGATCTCAAGGGACGGATAGAGAGAATTCCTGAAGGAAGGGTCGAGATAGGAGAAATAACCATCCCTTCAGAACCGATGGCGGGGAAACAACCCCTTAGCAAAGAGGCCGTCTCTATCGCCGCAAAGACCATAAGAGAAGGTGCCGCAGCGGAGAGCCTAACTGAGGCACTGGAGATCGGCTACAGCGGATTTGGAGAGATCGCGTGTACGGATGCGGCCAGGGAAGGGATTTCGGCCTTTCTGGAGAAGAGAAGACCGGAGTTTAAGAAATAGACCTCCAAGGGGCAGGCTCCACGTGGGAATTCAGGAAAGTAGGGTTAGAAATGTACAGCATTCCATACGGCAAATCGCAGTTAAGCTTTGAGCTACCCGGCTTTATGAGGGGAACCCTTGTGACATCCCGACAGGCCGAGCCTATCGCCGATGTGGAAAGGGCCGTTGCTGAGGCTTTAGCCAGGCCCATTAATTCGCCTACCCTTAAGGAGTTGGCCAGGCCGGGCCATAGGGCCTGCATCGTCTTTACTGATACAACACGCGCAAGTCCGGATCACCTGCTGGTGCCGGCCCTACTGGCCGAGTTGGAGGCTGCTGGGGTAGAACGTGAGGATATTACCCTCCTTTGCGGCACCGGCATGCATAGGCCCAGCACCTGGGAAGAAAAGGTGGCAAAGCTCGGAAGAGATGTGGTGGAACGCTACCGTGTCGTGGATAACGAGGCCCAAAATCCCGGCATGTTGGTGGATCTGGGAACGACTGAGGGAGGAATTCCCCTATCAGTAAACAGGATTGCCTATAACGCAGACCTGCTCATCGCCACAGGGATAGTCGAACCACATCTATATGCAGGCTACTCAGGGGGCCGAAAGACCCTGGCTGTAGGCGCAGCCGGCGAGGCAATGATCGGCCACACCCACGGTCCCGGAATGGTTGAGCACGCGGGGACACGGCTGGGGAGGACGAGCGGTAATGTCTTCCACGAGGCCATTACCGAGGCAGCCCGTCGGTCAGGATTGCTCTTTATCCTCAATGTCTTGCAGGATGACCACGGTAGGCCCGTTAAGGTCCTTGCAGGCGAGCCGGTGTCGACCTTTGAAGAACTGGTCAAGGCGGCCCGCCAGATCTATGAAGTGCCGATCCCGCATCAGTTCGATGTTGCGGTTGCTGGAGTGGGATACCCCAAGGATGTCAATATCTACCAGGCGAGCCGGGCAGCCACTTACCTATTCTTTGCCCCTACCCCTGTCATCAAGGAAGGAGGGGTGATAATAATCCCGGCCCCTACCCCTGAAGGGGCAGGAGACGGGGTGGGAGAGCAGCGCTTCCTGGAGAAGATGCGTACCGCCTCGGACATGACCGCGCTCCTGACAGAACTTCGTGAGACCGGCTACCTGCCCGGTGCGCAGAGGGCCTTTGTAATGGCCAAAGTCCTTGAGAAGGTCAGCGTAATTATTGTTGATTCCAGGACCCCTGACATTGTTCGCCAGACACACATGATCCCGGTCTCCGGTATGGACAATGCCCTCAAGGTCGCCGCAGAGCGGATCGGGCGCGACAACCTGGATGTACTCATTGTCCCCCACTCTCTTCAGACATTGCCTATCGTTAGGAGAGGTTGAGGGTTAGGGTTCAGAGGTTCTGGGTTCAGGGTTCTGAAATCTGCCCACTGCCCACTAACCACTATTTAAGTTGCGGCCCAAGGCCTGCATTGGGTCTATAGAATAGGAGGGTAGAAGATGGTACGCTTCATTCCGGTATTTGCATGTCTATTCCTCATGGGGGTCTTTGTCACGGTATTTCCATTTTCCTATTCCGCAGGCGCGGAAACCGAGGTCATGTCAAGGGTCCTTGCTTCAATGCCCCTTTTTGAAGGGCTATCCGAAAAGGAAATCCAAGATATCGAAAAGATAGCCCAACTCAAAGAATATCCCGCAAACACCACACTAATCAGAAAGGGACAGAGCCTAGACAGGTTGTACCTGATCATATCTGGCAGAGGCGAGGTTCGTTTGAAAGACCGTTCCATCCCCTTTGGCAGAGACTTCCTTCTGGGTGAGGTGGAATTTGTGGATCCCCTTCCTGCTGTTGCAGAGGTCTTTATGGTAACAGGTTGCAGGCTGGTGGAGATCCCTTACGCCGCCCTTGACAGGTTATTACGCTCCAGGCCCGGGATGGGTCTGATCGTCATGCGGAACCTGGCTCGCGCGATGAGCCGCAAAATTCAAGGGATGAACCAATAGAGAGGGAGTCATGTCCGAGCCAACCCTATGCGGTCTAAGCCTCTCTGAATTCATCATCCAAATGGAGGAGTTCCATGGAGATCGCTCTCCGGGAATCCTTCTTGGTGGGATGATGATAGACGCAGCAACTAACGAGCTGGGTCCCACCCCATATCTCAACTTTGTTACTGAAACTGTGGTCTGTCTGCCCGATGCCGTACAGTTGCTTACCCCATGCACCGTTGGAAACGGTTTCCTGCAGGTCCTTGACTGGGGCAAATTCGCCCTCACCGGCTATGACCGCATGACACTCTGCGGTATCAGGACATGGGTCAACCCTAAGGCCCTCTCCGGCTACCCCTTAGTTGGGAGCTGGTTTGAAAGAAGATCGGGAAGTACCCGGAAGGCGCCCTTTGATGAGGTGGCCCCGGAAATCCTGGCCGCTGGAAGAGAACTCCTCTGCCATAGGTCGGTTCGACTCCATCGGGCCCTCAAGGAGCTCGATCGAGTCCCCACACAACCGTGTCCCAGATGCGGCGAGTACTACCCGGTCCGTCTCGGCCCTGCCTGCCCTGCCTGCATGGGCGATGCATACTACACCTACCAGTAGGTCAGGTATCACCCGCATTGGTATAAATGAATCATAAGACCGAGACCGTCTTGACACCCGTTGTTGTCTCCTTTAATATCACCTTTCCAAAAAAGACGGTTCCATCTGCTGTCCTCGCTATGATTTCAGAGAGAAAGAATCATGAAACGACCACATTTTGTTCTTGCCTTTTTGTTTTCCTTTTTCTTAACCAGCCCTGCCTCATGGGCCTTGAAAATAAACCTGGGAGTGGTCACAAAGCCGGGTTCTGCCCAGAATATTGCTGCAGAAAGGTTCAAGGAACTAATTAAAAAGCGCTCCGCCGCCAAGATCGAGGTCAAGATTCTCCATTCAGGCAGCCTGGGAAACGAGACCGAGATACTTCAGCAGATCCAGATGAATTCCGTCCAGATGGGAATCATCACCGTGGGCCCCTTTGATACCTTTGACCCCATCGTCCGAGTCATCGGTTATCCCTTCATGTTTTCCAGTTACGAGCAGGTTGATAAGGTACTGGACGGGCCCCTTGGAAAAGAGATCCTTGTCGATCTGGAGAAGCTCGGGTTCAAGGGGCTTGCCTTTTCCGAAAACGGGTTCCGTAACCTCACAAACAACCGGCGTCCAGTCCACAGGGCCTCAGACGTGAAGGGTCTCAAGATTCGGGTGATGCAGTCTGCACTCCACAAGGCCATATGGCAGGCCCTGGGGGCCAATCCCACCCCGATGCCCTGGCCCATCTACACCGAACTGGAACAGGGGGTAATAGACGGCCAGGAAAATCCCCTGTGGGTCATCGAGGTATATAAGTTCTATGAGATTCAGAAATACATGACCCTCACGCGGCACGTGTACTCGGGCCACATCGACGTTGCATCACTCAAATGGTGGAAGACCCTGGATCAAGAGACCCAGGATATGATCCAGAAGGCCATGGCCGAAGCGGCCGTATACCAGCGTCAGGACAATAGAGAGAAGAACGCCCAGAGGCTCGTCTTTCTCAAACAAAAGGGCATGCAGATAGATGAGACCCCTGACATCGCCTCTTTCAGGGCCAAGGTGGTCGATCTCAGGGATATGGACCTCTTCAAAGATCCCAAGGTCCAATCCCTCCTCAAGAGATTCATGGAGGCGGTGAAGTAAGGGGACCTCCAAAGAGATGCCCAGAATTACTTCAGTGGTAACACTTTAACGTTTTGAAAGAAAGGCAGAGGACCGCGAGGGTCTTTTTTCCAAAGGACGTAAAGGACGGCATCATTTCATAGAACGGCAGTGAGGTCTTGAACCTCGTTACAGAACAGCCCCATAAGAGGATGTCCCTATGAAGAGCCCTCTCCCCTGCCTG
>CAYVMN010000232.1:0-6224 GCA_964452575.1 uncultured Desulfobacteraceae bacterium
GGCGTTCCAGAGGCTGGGAAGAATTTGGGTTACGTCCTTTGGAAAAAAGACCCTCACGGTCCATCATTTTACTCCTCAGCGTTTTCAAAGCACTAAAGTGTTACCGGCCTAGGAACTCGGGCATAGATGGAACTCCATTTTATTGAGTTGACGAAGATCGGCGCGCCTGATAATAGAAAAATCCGTAATTGTTCACGGGTGCCGATCTGAGGGTAGGCCATTGCCATGCGGCCGGGAAGTCCCTTGGGTCAGCCTCCAGCTTGGAGCGAAGCAGGCAGGTCCCCCAATCCCGTGGAGAGTTACCAAATGTAATAAGGAGATGATTCATGGGCGAATTGAAAAGAACCGTTTTTTACGACAGACACCTGGCCCTCGGCGCCAAGATGGTTGAATTTGGTGGCTGGGAGATGCCGATATTTTATCCCACCGGAATCGTAGAGGAACATCTTGCCACCCGCAAGAGGGCCGGGCTCTTCGATGTATCGCATATGGGGAGATTCATCCTCAAAGGAAAAGGGGCACTCCGGTTTCTCCAGCATGTCTTGACCAATAACGCCGAGGCCTTGGATATTAGGGTGACGGGTGCCCAGTACACGATTATTCCAAATAAAACCGGCGGGGCTGTAGATGATGCCTACCTCTATCGTTTTGTCGAAAAGGAGTATTTGCTGGTGGTGAATGCCGCCAACCGTGAAAAAGACTGGAATCATTTCCAGGGCTTAATAAAGGGATTCGAGGATATGGAGTTGCTGGACCATTCCCAAGAGATAGCCATGCTTTCCCTTCAAGGCCCCAAGTCTCGGGAGGTCATCGAAAGCGTCGTGGAATCCGGCCACCTCCCCGAGCCCACCAGAAACGCCGTAGGCATAGTCAAGATATCACGAGTTCCAGTCAGGGTCGCACGCACCGGATATACCGGTGAACCCCTTTGTTTTGAGCTCTTTGCCAATAGGGCTGACGGCCCGATGCTCTGGGACAGACTCTTAGAGGAGGGTGCCACCCCTGTTGGTCTGGGGGCAAGGGACACCCTTCGTCTGGAAGCGGGCCTGCCTCTATATGGGCATGAATTGGGGGAAGATCCAGAGGGAAAGGAAATCCCAATAATGGCCTGCCCTTTGTCCAAGTTCGCAGTGAGCTTCTCTCCCCTCAAAGGGAATTTTGTAGGGAGGGAGGCCCTTGTCAAGCAGCACCAGGCCCTCAAGGGGATCATCTCAAGGGATTATTCACTTATCCATGAGCTCCCCCGGATGATTAGGTCCATCGCAGTGGCAGGCAGGGGCGTCGCCAGGGGGGGCGCCAGGGTCTTCAAGGACCAAAGGCATGTGGGTTACATCACTAGCGGTACAATGGTCCCCATGTGGACTGTTGAGGGAGAAGGGCTCGGTTCTGCCCAGACCGATCGGCGTGACTTGCGATCCATTTGCCTGGGTTACCTGGATAGTGAGATCGTTGTGGATGAGAGGCTTGAAATAGAGATCCGGGGCAAGCGGGTCGATGCGGTTGTGGTCCCATATCACATTCGAACTGATGCACCTCCATATTGTAGGCCCATTGTCTTTGGTCGTGAGATTGGTGCTGAGGAGCTGCCATCCGGCAAGGTTCAGACCAAGGTACGGAGGCTCATGGAAAAGGGCATTGAAAACACCACCTGGCGGCAGAGGCAGTGCATCAACCTCATTCCATCTGAGATGACCATCTCTCCCATGACCAGACTGCTCTCTGTCATGGACCCGGCCTTTCGCTACGCCGAGCACAAGAAGTCAAAGGCATTCTATGATGCCAAGATCTTCTACTACCAGGGCACCGGTTTTATCAACGAGGTAGAGAGGATGCTGGACGCTGAGATGAGGGAGTTCCTTGGCTGCGAGAATGTGGAGACGCGCCTCATCAGTGGACAGATGGCCAATACCGCCGTCTTTAGTGCCATGGTGGACTACATAAACCGCGCCGATACAAAACAGGAGCCGCGCAGGATTCGTCAGGTGATGAATAACCATATCGGCAAGGGTGGGCACCTGAGCGCCCAGCCCATGGGGGCACTCAAGGACTTTGTGGCCCGTGATCCCCGTACAGAGCGGCCAGCCGTGACTAATTTCCCGGTCCTGGCCGATAATCCATACAAGATCGATGTCCCTGCTGCTCTAAGACTAATTGATGAATATCGACCTGAATTGATCATATTTGGTAAGAGTATGGTCATCCACAGGGAGCCGGTGGCCGAAATCCGCGGGTTCTTGGAGGATCAGGAGATAGATGCAGTGGTAATGTACGACATGGCCCATGTCCTGGGGCTTATTGGTCCCCATTTTCAGCAACCATTTACCGAAGGGGCAGACCTGGTCACAGGGTCGACCCATAAGACCTTTTTTGGTACCCAGCGCGGCGTTGTAGGGAGTTCTTTTCAAGAGGGAGAGGAGCGTTACGAGCTCTGGGAGGCGGTGGTCCGGAGGACCTTTCCCGGGGCGGTATCCAACCACCATCTAGGGACACTCCTCGGACTCCTTATGGCCGCGTACGAGATGAATCACTTCAGGGATGGGTACCAGTCCAAGGTCATTTCCAACGCAAAGGTCTTTGGCCGGGCCCTGAAGGACTGCGGTCTGAATGTGGCCGGCGACCCGGAGATCGACTTCACAGAGACCCACCAGGTGGTGGTGGAGGTGGGGTATGGCCTCGGGCCTGAGATCGCCGGTCGACTGGAGGCCAACAATATCATTTGCAACTACCAGGCAAGCCCAAGGGAAGAGGGGTTTACTGCCGCCGGGGCCTTGAGGATGGGTGTATCTGAGATGACTCGCTTTGGCATGGGAGGTGATGACTTCCGGGTCCTGGCCGAGCTCATTCGTGACGTTGTCACAAAAAATGCCAATGTGATTGAAAAGGTCACGGCCCTCAGGGAACGGTTCACTGACCTGCAATACTGCTTCCGGGGCGAGGACTACTCGCGTTTGATCGAGGGGCTCCATCGGCTCATCTAGCACCTCGCAACCCGGAGGTCAAAGAGCTAACTTCTTGGGTTCAGGATTAAAAGGTTCAGGGCTTAAGGCAACCTTGAACGGTGAATTCTGAACCCGTGAACGGCAACGAATAGAGATCGGAGGTCATCTATGTTTCGGACAAAGGTCACTGAGATGTTAGGTATCAGGTACCCCATCGTCGGGGGAACCATGATGTGGATCACCAATCCGGAGTTCACGGCAGCGATCTCCAATGCGGGGGGGCTGGGTATACTCGCTTCGGCCATATACCAGAGCAAAGAGGCCTTTGCCGAGGCAATCGACAAGACCTTTGAGCTCACCGAAGGGCCTTTCGCCGTCAACCTTAACCTCTTCCCGATGATGCGTCCCATTGACAACAATGAATACCTCGATGTCATCTTAGACAAAGGAGTAAAGATTGTAGAGACCTCAGGACACTCTGCCCCCGAGGAGCTGTGTAAACGCTTTAAAGAGGGGGGTCTGATTTGGATCCATAAGTGCGTAGGTGTTAGGTATGCCCTGAAGGTACAGGATATGGGGGCGGATATCATAACCGTGGTAGGGTATGAAAATGGTGGAGCCACCGGAAAGCTGGATGTCGGGACCCTTGTGCTGGTACCTAGGGTTGTGGAGAGCGTCCGACTCCCTGTAATAGGGGGTGGGGGCGTATCCGACGGAAGGGGGCTTCTTGCTGTCTTGGCCCTTGGGGCCCAGGGGGTTATTATCGGAACCCGCCTGCTGGCTACGCAAGAGGCCCCGATTCACGAAAACCTGAAAAAGGCCCTGGTTCAGGCAAGCGAACTGGATACCATGCTTGTAATGCGTTCTATCGGGGCCACTCACAGGGTGTGGGTCAATTCGGCTGCCAGAAAGGTGGGGGAGTTGGAGGCAGGCCAGGCAGGCCTGGAGGAGATCTTGAAGATCGCTTCCGGCCAGAACGCCAAGAGGATGTATAGGGAGGGAGATCTGGATGTGGGGATTGTATCCTGCGGGCAGGGCATAGGCATGGCCCATGACATACCCACAGTTAAGGATCTATTTGGCCGTATCATGGACGAGGCCACCGGAATTGCCAAAAAACTGTCTTCAAACTAGAACTCCAACCCCATGTTGGCTTGACAAATTAGGCAATTGAAACGTATGATAATAGGAGTTAGGGGTCAACGTATCTTACAAGGTGGATCGGCCTTCAGGCCTTCCAGATGGATGACATAAGGTTTCGGGAAAGGGTTTGCATCTGAAAAACCAATTTCAAGGAGGAGGGATATCATGAAAAGACACAAAATCTGGTTTCTCTGTATCTTGGCGTTGGGTCTATTCTCGTTTAGCCTCCAGGGGGTGGCAGCGGATAAGACTTATGTTATGAGTGGAAAGATAACCGCAATCGGCCTAGATGAAAAAATCGCGGTCATTGATGTTCCCGTGAAGAAGGGAGTTATGTTTACTGTAGCTGGCCCCGTGGCAGGCGATGCCAAACTAGAGAAGGGTGGGAAGGCCGTTACCCTTTCGGATTTCAAGGTGGGCGAGTGGGTTACAGTCAAGTGGAAAGCGACTTCCTGGGGGCATGTTATAAAATCCCTCAGTGCCAAATAACAGGTCCTTGCCCCGAGCAGTGCAAGGTCTTCTCGGGGGCCGGACACTAAGATCTCTCGGGGAATAAGGGCCCGGGTGTGGAATGGTGATCCGACAGCGAACTCCTAACGGCATTGACGAATTCCCGAAAGAGTCGTGTCGTAATATTTCTCTTTGTTCGGGAAAGATCTCTGAACATGAGGAGTCGAAGTCCCATCGAGATCTCAAGCTGTACACCCCTTTCCAGGCGGCTTCGATTGCAGATATTGAGTGGATCCATTCCGGGGTAGTTCGAATTTTCTTGCACCCAGAATCTGGCCTCTAGAAGGGCGTTTGTTATCTTGTCTTTGAGTATCGTGTCCCGGCCCCCAATGTAGACCACGCTTTCCTTCTCGATACAGCCGTGGAGGGCCACGATTGAGGTGGAATCCTCTGCTATGCTGACGCCTAACGGTTCATCGAAGAGGGTACTGGTTATGTGTAAATCAAAGCTACCCTTTTGCTTTAGCCCTTCAAAGCTATAAAAGCTATGCTCATCACCTGCAATTCTTTCAGCTATCTCCGACGTCCCAGGCTCAATGCCTCCACCATGAGGCGCCATCACTGCAATTCCCGACACCCCTCGCCTAAAAAGGATTTGATAGTCCCTCCCCTCTTTCTCGCCTTCCCTTAATTCTTTGTAATTATTATATTTTTCCTTCAATGCCACTCCTGATATTGAAAAGGTCCCGGCCCAGGTGATGCTCGGCCGTGGCGAAATCGGAGCGGGTGTTACCGATATCAAAATATGAGAGACAATACAATGCTTAAATGACCTCCAAGATTCATCATTGACACGCAAAAACAGTTCCCTTAAGCTCCTGATCCATGGAAAAAATTGAAGATATACCTCTGAGGCTGGATCTTGGAGAGATTGAGGAAAGACTCCATTTGAAGCGGACCGGGGATTGGGAGCAGGCCAGGTCCCTTCTAGAGACAGCGCAGGCGATAATCACCCCCAAGGCCCTCTATAAAGTCTCCTATGTGGAGGAAAGGCTCGAAGACGCTGTAATCATAGATGGGGCCTGTTTCAAGAGTCGGGTCCTAAAGAAGAACCTGGAAGGCGTGGGGCGGGTCTTTCCCTATGTGGTCACGATCGGTAAGGAACTGGAACAAAAGGCCAGTTCTTGCGATGACTTATTGGAGAAATTCTACCTAGATGTGATCGGAAATGTTGCCTTGGTCAAGGCTCGAAAATACTTGAAAGAACAACTTCGTTCCAGATTTGCCCTTGATGAGGTTTCAGCCATGAGCCCAGGCTCGTTGGGGGATTGGCCAATTGAAGAGCAAAGACCCCTGTTCTCGCTGTTTCAGGGTGGAGAGGCCGCCATCGGCGTAAGGCTGAGCGAAAGGCTTTTCATGATCCCCAAAAAATCGGTATCCGGAATCTATTTCCCAACAAAATATTCCTTTTACAGCTGTCAGCTGTGCCCCCGTGCACGCTGTGAGGGGAGAAGGGCCCCCTTTGACAAGAAATTGGTCAAGGAGTATGGGATTGCGCTGACAAAATCCTCTCCGACTTATGCCCCCCATGATTGAAGAAAGAGCAAGGATAGTATTTAACAGGGAAATCGCCAACAGGACCTATTACATGGGCCTGAGGTCTCCTCGGATAGTTGCTGCGGCAAGGCCTGG
>CAYVMN010000233.1:0-6217 GCA_964452575.1 uncultured Desulfobacteraceae bacterium
TATTTCTCACGTGCCTCGGCCTGGTATTCATAATCCTCAGAGGAGATGGGGTAGCGGGATGAAAAGACGACCGGTTTCACCTCCTTAAAGCCGGGAAGTGGGGCTGGGGCGGGCCGGGCATTAAGGGTGATGGTATCCCCAATCCTTGTATCGCGCACGGTCTTTATCCCTGAGATGATGTACCCTACCGCTCCGGCGCAGAGTTCATGCCTCGCCTCTCTCTGGAGACGGAAGATCCCCACCTCCTCCACCTTATAGGTCGCATCATTGGACATAAGGCGGATGATATCTCCGGCCTTGACCCTTCCGCCGAAAAGACGACAGCTGATGATCACGCCCCGGAAAGAGTCATAGCGGGCATCAAAAATGAGGCCTGCCAATGGATTTTCCTCTTGCCCGGCAGGGGGAGGGATGCGCCCTACGATGGCCTCTAGTATCGCTTCAATACCAATCCCTTCTTTGGCGGAACTGAGGATGCTTGATTCTGAATCCAGGCCAAGTTCGGCCTCGATCTGTTCCTTTACACGGTCCACATCGGCGGAGGGGAGGTCGATCTTGTTAATTACCGGGATGATGGCGAGATCGTGATCCAGGGCCATGTAGACATTGGAAAGGGTCTGGGCCTGCACCCCTTGAGAGGCGTCCACCAGGAGCAAGGCGCCTTCACAGCAGGAGAGTGACCTGGATACCTCGTAGGAAAAATCCACGTGTCCGGGGGTATCAATCAGGTTAAGCTCGTATTCCTCTCCTTCCCTACCGGTATAAGGGAGGGTGATGGTATGACTCTTGATGGTGATCCCCCTTTCCTGTTCAAGGTCCATGCTGTCCAGGATCTGGTCGTGAAACTGGCGCTGGCTGACCAGCCCGGCACGCTGGATAAGACGATCGGCAAGGGTAGATTTACCGTGATCGATATGGGCGATGATGCTGAAGTTACGTGTTTTTGCCATAGGATCTCATGCCCTTCCGTCGAAGGGCCTTTTCTTTTCACTCCTTCACGGGGAATCCCATCATCACTTTAAAATCTCAATTGTCAATAGATTTCCAATTTGACCAGCACTCCATCAAGGCCGCCTGCCTCAAGGGGCCGTTTCCATGAAGGCCTGAGGCCGATGTGGGGGACCAGCTTACGATTTCCGAAGTAGACATAGGCTGTTGACCCCTTGCATCTCTGTTTCAGAAAATCTCCCATCTCCTTGTAAAGTTCGCCAATGGCCTTTTCCTTCCCAAGTCGTATACCCCAGGGGGGATTGGTAACGATGATCCTGTTGCCGAGATCCTCAATCTTTCGAAAATCAATGACCTTCAGTTGGATTCGATCCCCGTAAGGGAGCCCTTGATTGTTCTTCCTTGCCGCCTGTATGGCCTTTGGGGAGAAATCGCTGCCTGAAATCATTTCTTTGGGCAATGGCCGAATCTGCCGGTCCGCCTCGCTTTTGATAGTTGTCCATAAGTCTCTGTCAAAATCAGGCATCAGCTCAAAGCCAAAGCGTTTACGAAGCAGACCGGAGGGGATACGGCAATAGGCCATGAGCGCTTCGCTCAAAAGGGTCCCGGAGCCGCACAAGGGATCATAAAGAGGCCTTGAACCGTCCCACGCCATACACCTGACAATGGCTGCGGCCAGCATCTCCTTCATTGGGGCCTCAACCGTCTCCTTACGGTACCCCCGGCGATGAAGTGATCCGCCCGAGGTGTCAAGGCTAATGGTCGCCTTATCATCGTGAATATGTAAGCTGATCCAGATGTCCGGAGCAGTCCTATCAATGTCGGGTCTCCTGTTATAAAGCTCCCTAAAGGAGTCCACGATGGCGTCCTTCAGGCAGAGCCCTGCATATTGGGAGTGTGTGATACGGCTGTTGGATACCGTGCTGATCAGGGCAAAGCTCTGATCGGCCCTGAAAAGATGGGGCCATTGGATCTCTCTGGCCCTGTTGTAGAGGTATCGGGTGCTGTGACATTGAAATGTAAGGAGCGGCGCCAATACCCTTGAGAGAAGCCTTGACATATAATTGACCCTATACAGGGTCCCCTTATCTGCATCAAAGCTTATGACTCGGTAGCCGATCTCCACCTTTTCAGCCCCCAGCCCCCGTATCTCATCCGCTGCCATCTCTTCCATGCCGCAAGGGACGGACGCAAAAAACCGCCCTTTTTCCTGATATTCAAACAAGTTCGTACCTTTCATCCTCTTCATTCTGGGTAGATTCCTGTAGGCCACCAACGGTTAATATCTCGTAAAAAAGGGAATAGGTTCATCAAATTATAGGTTCATTTTCGCCCCAACTCAAGCATCGGCCCCTTGACCTCAAGGCCGGGAAAGGGAAAATTTCTGTTGATGATACCCTGCACATTCATTATATTGAAGAAGGTTTTGTCGCCTGGCAGAATCGATACTAACTCGAAGGAGGAGCAATTATGAAAAAGGCAGACGCGTTAGTTCTATGGTTTGATCAATTGGGCATAGAAGATGTCCCCTTAGTTGGAGGAAAAAACGCCTCTCTTGGAGAGATGTACGCGAACCTCAGTGCAAAGGGGGTGAGGGTCCCTAACGGTTTCGCAGTAACCGCCCATGCATATCGGGTACTCCTCAAAGAGGCGAACGTTGAGGAACAGATCAGAGAAATAATGGCTGGCCTGGATACCTCAAACATAACTGAACTCCAGATGAAGGGGCATAAGGTCAGGGAGATCATCAGAAGCGCCGAGTTTCCCGCCGGGCTACGATCAGCCATTGCAGGGGCGTACGAGAAGCTATGTGCGGAGTATGGAGATAACACGGATGTTGCCGTTAGAAGCAGTGCAACCGCCGAAGACCTCCCCGATGCATCCTTTGCCGGACAGCAGGAGACATACCTGAACATCAGAGGAAAAGAGATGCTTATCGACGCATGCAGGAAGTGTTTTGCCTCACTGTTTACCAATAGGGCAATTTCATACAGGGAGGATAAGGGCTTTGATCACTTCTCTATTGCCCTGTCTATCGGTGTCCAGAAAATGGTAAGATCTGACCTGGCCTGTTCAGGCGTCATGTTCTCCATAGACACCGAGTCAGGCTTCAGGGATGCGGCCTTTGTGACCGGGGCATACGGCCTTGGAGAAAATGTTGTACAGGGGGCCGTGAATCCCGACGAATACTATGTATTCAAGCCAACCCTCAAGGCGGGATATAGACCGATCATATCCAAGAGCGTGGGGGCCAAGAAGATAAAGATGATATACGACATGCAGGGCAGCAAGGCAACCACAAAGAATGTGCCTGTTCCGGACGAAGACAGGAGAAAATTCGTGTTGAGCGATGATGAAATCCTTACCCTTGCAAAGTGGGCCTGTGTGATCGAAGACCACTACAGCCAAAAGGAAGGGAAGTTTAAACCCATGGACATGGAATGGGCAAAGGATGGCGAAACAGGGGATCTGTTTATTGTGCAGGCAAGGCCCGAGACGGTTATGAGTCAAAAGGACTTTACGGTCCTTGAAGAATATATTCTCAGGGATAAGGGCAGATTGCTTGTGACAGGCCACTCGGTCGGCCAGAAGATAGGCGCGGGTAAGGCCAGCATAATAAAAGATGCCAGGGACATGGCAAGATTTAGGGAGGGCGAGGTACTTGTCACTGATATGACAGACCCTGACTGGGAACCTATCATGAAGATCGCCTCTGCAATTGTCACAAACAGGGGGGGCCGAACGTGCCATGCCGCAATCATATCAAGAGAGCTAGGCATCCCATGTGTTGTTGGGACGATCAGGGGCACAGACGTTATAAGGCATGGGCAGGAAATAACGGTTTCCTGCGCAGAGGGGGACATAGGTCATGTTTACGAAGGCAGACTCAAATTTGACATAGAGAAAAACAACCTCAAAGAGCTTCCAAGGTTAAAGACAAAGATCATGATGAATGTGGGCGATCCCGAGCAGGCATTCGAACTGAGTTTCATCCCTAATGACGGCGTGGGGCTTGCAAGAGAGGAATTTATCATCAACTCCTACATACAGATCCACCCAAGGGCCTTGATCGAATATGATAGGCTTCAAGACGAAGAGATAAAGCGAAAGATTGCAGGGCTCACACACGGATATGAAGATAAGGCCGAATTCTTTGTCGAAAAACTGAGCCATGGCATTGCAAAAATAGCCGCCGCATTTTACCCAAAGAAGGTAATCTTGAGGTTCTCAGACTTCAAGTCAAACGAGTACGCCAATCTGATCGGAGGGACTCTCTATGAACCCAAGGAGGATAACCCCATGATAGGATGGCGAGGGGCCTCAAGATATTACAAAAAGGGATACAGAGATGCCTTTGCCCTCGAATGCAAGGCGGCAAAGAAGGTGAGAGGCGAGATGGGCCTCACAAACCTCGCGATAATGATACCCATATGCAGGACAGTTGGTGAGGCCCACAAGGTTATTGAAGAGATGAAGAAAAACGGGCTCTCACAGGGGGATAACGGCCTGGAGGTTTACGCAATGTGCGAGGTACCGTCAAATGTACTCCTGGCCCGCGAGTTTCTCGGTGTGTTTGACGGCTTCTCGATCGGCAGTAATGATCTCACACAATTCGCCCTGGCCGTGGACAGGGACTCAGAGCTTGTGGCCGATATATATGACGAGAGAGATGAGGCCGTGAAAAGGCTCTTGAAAATGGTCATAGAGATCGCCAATGAAATGGGTAAGTACATCGGCATCTGCGGTCAGGGGCCGTCGGACTATCCCGAATTTGCACAATTTCTTGTGGAGTGCGGGATACAGTCCATGTCGCTCAACCCAGACAGTGTCTTGAGGACGATCTTCAAGATTGCAGATACAGAGAAGAGACTGGGCGTGAGCCCCGTGGGATAGACGGTGAGGACTCCGGAATTATTCTACCGAGTTCCCCTTCGTTCCTATTCCCCATTACGGCGACGCAGGAAGGCCCCTGCAAGCCAGAACCAGAAAATGGTGAGCAGCTGCAGGGCCAGCATGATGCTGAAGGCAACCTGATAACCGGCAGGTGCATAGCCCCCTGTGGCTGTTGTCGGCCACCTGCCGATGATTGCGCCGATGCCCCACTGCGCCACAAAAGCGACCGCAAAGACGAGGAGATTCAGTGTCGTGTTGACCCTTCCGGATAGTTTCAGGGGAAAACACTGGGAGAGCGCGGCATAGGACAGGATGCCCGATGTCCCCAAAAAACCGAATAGCATCCATAAAAGCATGGACCACTCCTTCAATTCCAGAATGATCAACACCATGTGACCCGCAAAAAGGCCCATGCCGGTTGCCGCCACAGCCATGAGTGGTATCCCGCGACGGCTGAGGCGCTCGGCCGCTGTCCCCAGCACAATAAAGCCGACCACCATGGCGACTGACATCCACAGCAACACCCCGGCCGCTGCCTTTCGATCGAATCCGGCCACGTCCCTCAGCCACGGGCCCGCCCACAGCCCATGAATCGACAGGAAGGTCGCCTGCGAGAGAGTGGTAAAGGGGGCAATCCGCCAAAAAGTAAGGCTCGTCAGCACGATACGAATCCCTCGCAGCTGATCCATGAAACGCTGATGCTCATTGGCGGTGTGCCGTTCAGGAACAATAAAAAATATGGCGGCAGCCACTAGCAGGGTAAAAACCGCCAGCACCGTAAACACCCCGCTCCAAGTGGTGATAGACAACGCGGCCTCCACCGGTGCCGTCCCTGCCAAGGCACCAAACCCGCCTGCGGCCATCTGAAAGCCGTTGATCCGCGGCAGCTCTTCTTTCGGAAACCACAGTACAAAGGCCTTGAAGGCAGCCATCAGGCACGCGGACACCCCAAGTCCAATCAGCCCTCGCCCTACCACCAGACCGGACAAAGTGGTGGCATTGGCGAAAACCAAGGCGCCGGCAGCCGCCACAATCAAAAGGCCGGCCTCGATTTTGCGGGGCCCAAAACGATCCAGCAGTACACCCAGCGGCAGCTGAAAGGCCCCAAAGGTAATGAAATAGACGGCCGTGAGCAATCCCAGGCCAGATGGGTCGACGCCAACATCCGCGGCCAGATTGGGTGCCAGCACGGAGTTAATCACCCGGTAGAGGTAGGAGAGAAAGTATCCCAGTGCAAAGGGTATGAATACTTGCAGTCGTTTGGCAAAAGCGATTGACACTCCAGGAGCCCTCAAAAACCGTTAAGCGGTTTCGAAATTTGGTAACACTTTAGCGTTTTGAAAACACTGAGGAGTAAGAGGACCGCGAGGGTCTT
>CAYVMN010000234.1:0-6183 GCA_964452575.1 uncultured Desulfobacteraceae bacterium
ATCGACCCTAATTATCTTTACCAGAGACCCTACCCAGTCAGGTGGCAGATAGACCCTCCCGCTGTTGCCGCTGAGCTTGACGACCTTCTCTACCATCTCTTCGCCGTATACCTCGAATTTGACCTTACCCCGGTCATCTCCGGCGGCGTTTTTTTGCTCACCCTTTGGCTTTTTTTCATTAGGCATGTTTGCTAAGCTTCTTCTATAATCCTAAAATGGCCATATGAAGGGATAATATCCTGATTTTATTATGACTTTAAAGACACTCAATAGCCATAGCTATGGTTACATTTTAGCTACAACGTAACTATGTGTCAAGGAAAAAATATCTACGGTGACGCGCCTGGTATACTTTGACGAAACCCATTATTCTCTGGTATATCCCCTTCGGTCTAAGAAAGAGAAAGGAGGAATCAGGTGGATAATGCATATCTTGCTCCGACCCCTATCATAGATAGCGATCATCCTTCAATCATAGCGCATGCCGACAATGTAGCGGGAGAGACCAAAGATCCTATTGAAAGGGCCGTCAAACTCTATTACGCCGTAAGGGATGGCATCTGGTATGACCCCTACTATCCTTTTTACCTCCCCGAACACTACCGGGCAAGCAACGTCTTAAGAAGCGGCCGGGGCTATTGCGTCTGCAAGGCCTCCCTGCTCTGCGCCCTGGGAAGGGCCAGCGGAATTCCTTCCAGGATTGGGCTTGCCGATGTAAGAAACCATCTGGCAACAAGGCAGCTTATCGAATACCTGGGCTGTGACCTCTTTGTTTACCACGGCTTTGTCGAGTTCCACCTGGAAGGGAAATGGGTCAAGGCAACCCCGGCATTTAACAAGGAACTCTGCGAGAGGCACAGGGTAGCCCCCCTGGAGTTTAGTGGCCGTGAAGATTCGATCTTCCACCCCTTTAACCTGGAAAAGAAACAATTCATGGAATATGTTGCAGACCATGGCAGCTTCGCCGATATACCCCTGGATCAGATCCTGGCGGCGTGGGAAAGGGCATACGGCAAAGAGCGTGTCAGTGGCTGGATCGAACAGTTTGAAAAATCAGGGGGCAGATCCCCATCCGACTTCGGGAGGGAGGAGGTCTGGAAGGGAGATTAAGGTCAGCGAGTCCCGGTGATTATGCCCGATTCATTGGGGCCGTTGAAGGGCAGCCGTTGGATATCCCGTAGCCCTGCCCTAGCCATCATCCCCTTTATCTGCCCCTCTGAATAGGATCGTCCTTCCTTGGTATTGACAAGCATATTGAGGGAAAAAAGGGCCGGGAAAAGAGGGGCATCAAGGGTCTCTTCCAAGATAAACTCGTGCACCAGCAAGAGCCCACCCTCTTCAAGGGATGCAACCGCCTTCCCAATGATCATCTCACATCCCTCCGGTCCCTCGCTGTGTAGGATCTGCGACAGCCAGGCAACATCATAGGTTCCTTGAACCTCTTCTTTGAGGTAATTTCCAGAAATGAAACGTATCCTGTCAGAGAGGCCGAACCTCTCAATGGTCTTCTTGGCGAAGGGCTCTGTTGTTGGAAGATCATAGACCGTGGCCTTTAGATCAGGGTTTTTCAGGCAGAAATGGATGGCATAGGTACCGGGGCCACCGCCCAGATCAAGCAGGTGCCGCCTTCCCCGAAGATCGATCTCCTCCGAGAGGCGGGGGGCAATGGTCATAGCCATGTTGAACATGCCCATCAAGAAGCTCTCTCGCATCTCTTCCTCATGGGCTGACCTATTTCTAACAGGCACTCCTCCCCTGACCGACTGATCCAGCTGTGCCCAGGCCTCCACCAGGTGGTGGTGATGCATCACGATGTGGCCGATATACCTTGGTGAATCCTTGATCAGGAGAGATTTGCTCCCCTCGCTATTGGAATACCGCTCCCCTTTCTTCACGATGAGGCCCATGGCCGAAAGGGCATTGAGAAGGGCCGTGACCCCCCTTAAATCATAACCCCTGTCACCTGCGATCTCCTTTGCGCTCTTATCCCCTTCCCCTATCTCGCTAAAGATATCCAGCTTGACGCCTGCGTGCAGGGCACAGGCCTGCCAGTAGCCCCCGGATATGCCCAGTAGTCTTCCCGCATTCAATTCCTCCATTCCTTCACCTCCTTAGTTTTGGTTAACTTCAACAAAAAATCTTCGCATATTGCAGAAGAGTTACCAACTAAGACTTCTATCCGCAATACCAATGGGGCCTGTCTTCGGTCCATGTACCGACTGCCTTTCGCAACCAGTCACCCAGTCTCTTTGCCATGTAAAATTTTGGAAACAATAGGTCTTCATCTGGGGCGATCACGCCCTCTTCTATGGCAATCTTCCTGAGTGGCGTATTGGGATATATTCTTATTCCAAGGGTAAGTTTCAAGGCATCTAACCCGAGGGAATCCGCAAAGGATAGGCTTTCCTCCACAGATTCTCTGGTCTCGCCCGGCCCCCCCAGCAGCAGAAAACCCATGCGGTGAATGCCATAGTCTCGCAGGATCCTATTGGCCTTCCGAATATCTTTCAGGCTGAAGCGTTTATTCATCCCTCTTAAGATCCGCTCAGAGCCGCTTTCAAAGCCAAGGCTGACTTGCTTGCAACCGGCCTTTGCCATCTCTTTGACAAGGGCTTCATCCACACTTCCGGAATAAAGGATGCAGCGCCAGTTTATCTCCAGTCTTGCCTCCATTATTCGCGAGCAAAGGGCCCTGGCATAAGACGGAGGGAGGTTGAATGTATTATCTACAAAATAGAATCTACGGAATCCAGCTTCAACCCACTGGGCGAGCCATTGGGCAATAACCTCGGCTGAATGCCTACGAATGAGTGAACCCTCTATTGCCCCGGTAGAACAATAGCTGCATTTCATCGGACATCCCCGCCGGGCCTGAACAGGCAACCAGAATTCCGCTCCGTCATATGCCGATGTAGACAATAGGTGGGGATCAGGAAGGGGGAGCCTGTCCAAATCCTTTACGAGTCTCCTGCCTCCCTGAAGCCTGCTCTGGGGGAGGTAAAGGCCTGGCAGCCCTGAAAGGGCACGATTTTCCTGGATACTCCGGACTAGGGCAGGAAAGGCCTCTTCACCATCGCCTTCAATCCCCATATCTGCCCCTAAGTAGTTCAAAGCGGATTTCGGAAACATGCTGTAACCCGCCCCGCCCAGGACAACAGGGGCGTCGGAAAAGGCCTTACAATCTGTTACCACTGCCTTCGCCTGGTCCAGCAGGAATCTCGGGCCTTCCATATTCTGGTCATCGATATTCCTCACAGAGATGCCGATAATGTCCGGGCAAAACCCTTCGATAGCCCTCTCGACAGAGCCTCTGATATCCTCTTTTCCCAAGAGATCAAGTATCTTCAGATCGTGACCCGCCTCTCTTGTTGCTGATGCCACACATGCCAATCCCAATGGAAAAGTGGGCATGTTAATAGCCTCTGTATTGGCTGAAATCAACAATACCTTCATAATCCCTGTCTCTTTGCCTTCTTTCTTCGACTAATTTGGCCGCTCATCTTGCCCTTGATCCAGCCTTCTTTGTCATGCCCCAATTGCCGCGGTGTTACAAGAAGATAGAGCTACCCGGGAATCTAGTAATCCCGCCTGTCGGGAATGGAGCCCCGCTCCCGGCCTTCGCGAGGACAGGCCCTAATGGGAGAAAGAAAAAATGAAATAGATGAGCGATGTTATGTAAACTACCAGGAAAAGTACGCTCAGCGTCAGGCCGAAATATGCATAGTCCTTATCATCCCGTTCAGGAATCAGGGGAATCGACTTGAGGGATGAGATCAAACCCCCCAAGAGAATAGCAGGTATTACTGTCAGGTATGGGATCGCAAATTTGAACGATCTAAGGTCTTCCCTTACAACCAGGAGTAAGGCACCCGTAACTCCTGCAGCCACAAAGGGTAGCAAGAAGCCGGCGATGGCCAGGTGGTTTGTCTTTCTCATAGTAGATTTTCAGTAGATAATGGGCAGGACCAAGGGAACGATTTCGATAACGGCCGGCAATTGTCCTGGTTGTTCTCCATCCATATCAAGGAGTACCCTTTGCCCTGAGAAGGCCTCAACGCGTCTCCCGGTCAGCTTTCTGATCTTCTTGTGCCCATAGATCCTGCCATTATAAAGTCTTGGGAGGTTCCAAAAGACTGCGGGCTTATTCAGATCCCCTATCACCGTTACCTGAAAGAGACCGTCATCTATGGAAGCACCGGGGGCCACGTACATGCCGCCTCCATGATACCGCCCGTTTGCAACGGCCACATTCCAGACCTTGACCTCCTCATGGAAGTGATCGTCCACCCTGAGTTGTATTTTTTTTGTGTCGTAGAGGAGGATCGAGATCAGGGTAGCCCATATGAAGGACACAAAACCACCAAATACCTTGGTGGTCCTGTTGACCCTTTCATCAACCTCCCCGCCGAGACCGAAACTAAGGACATTGTGAAAATAGCGCGATGAGGTGTGCCCCTCATGATCCCGGAAAGTAATCCTCCCCAGGTCTATTAGGCGGAAACGGCAGGCTGCGATATCCCCTAAGGCCTTGTCAGGATTCCTCGGTACAGGCACGGTCTTGATGAAATCGCATCCGGTCCCTCGGGGTATGAAGCCCAGGAGAAGGCCCGGCCTAGCCAACCCACCTTCGTCCATGACCCCGTTAATTACCTCATTTAGTGTCCCATCCCCTCCAACACAGACCACAATGTCGGCCCCCGAAACCACGGCCTCGCGGGCCAGGCTGCTGGCATCGCCAGGGGCAGCGGTTATTCGAGTCTCGGATGAACCCAGCAGATCCCTTGCCTTGGCCTGGATGGCGGGCCATTCTTTGCCGGTAAGACCGTTGGCAGAATTAGGATTGACCACAAAGGTAATCCTGTTCTTAGGCATTTGAATCCCCGGACAATCCTTCGATGAGGGCCATGACATTATGGCCCAACACCTTGTGATTATAGCCTCCCTCAAGGATGGCAAAACATGCCCCACCACCCCTTCTTGCTGCCCCTAGCACCATCTTCCCGATGTGCCTGTAATCGTCGGTCGTAAGCGTACCCCCCCAGTCATCCTCATGGTTGTCAAAGCCGGCCGATATTCCGATGATATCCGCGGCGCACCTCTCCATTTCCTCTCCCACTTCGGCCAGGTATGCCTCACGGCCGGTGGCAGCCACATTGTGGACTGTCACATACCCCTTGCCATTGAGTATATTGACTGTGCCGTCTCCGAAGTGGAGATCGATGTCAAGGACATAGGCGGTCTGGATCTTTCCCTCCCATTTGAGGTGTTCCAGGGCGATGGCCATGTTGTTGAAATAGCAAAAGCCCCAGGCACTCCCTGATGAGGCATGGTGGCCCGGGGGTCGAACGAGGCCAAAGCAGGGCTCTTCCAGGGCCAAAGTGGCTGCCTGGATCGCTCCGCCTGCTGCCAAGGCCGCCACCTCATAGACTCCCTGCCCTCTCACCCGCTCCATGTGTGAGAGGGTATGCACCCGGGCTATGTCCGACTCGGAGGCAGGCCGGGCTGTCACAAATTCGACCAGACCCCCGATCACCTCTACTATTGCCTCCATTCTGCCAGGTGAAGCGGCCGGATCAGACGAATATACCTGATAGAATTCTTCGTGGAAAAATACCTTCATGCATCCCCCCATCTAATAATATCTGCTGAGGTTCGCCGGTTTCCTGAACATAAGAGAACTTTTCACTAAAAAGGTCATAATATCATAATATGGTAACACTTTAGCGTTTTGAAAACACTGACGAGTAAGAGGACCGTGAGGGTCTTTTTTCCAAAGGACGTAACCCAAATTCTTCCCAGCCTCTGCTACGCCCCCTTAGCTTTAAATACAGGTTCTGCCAGGCAGGGAGAGGAAAAAAGACCCTCGCGGTCCTCCCTCCGGCCCGGAGGCTGCCTTTCTTGCAAAATGCTAAAGTATCACATAATATGACTCAGTCAATATTACCCCATAAGGCCTTATCTTAGCAAGTACGCAGTCAGTTCCCGGCCGTTCAGGTTCTAAAACTTGACTTTTTCTAGGAACTTCGCATAACTTTTGCTCCGGTTGCTCTTGTTAACACCCGATCCTGGCGCTTGTTTCTGCCAGGCAAAGACGGCCCCGGCCAGCAGAAAGAGGAGGATATTGGGGTCCGTTATTAAAGAGATATGGACTATGGATTACCCGATTACCCGAAGAGAGTCTAT
>CAYVMN010000235.1:0-6130 GCA_964452575.1 uncultured Desulfobacteraceae bacterium
GGCGTTCCAGAGGCTCTGAAGAATTTGGGTTACGTCCTTTGGAAAAAAGACCCTCGCGGTCCTCAGGGCCGGAGGCGGCCTCTCTTTCAAAACGTTAAAGTGTTACGTGCAGAGAATTGGCAAGAACTCCGGGAGGTAGGCCATGGCAATTGCCCTGGTCGGCATGCTTGATGAAAGGGAACAGGGTCTTCGACTCATAAAGGGGCATATAGAGCGAAGGGGCCATAAGACTCTATTGATAGATATCAGCATCGGGACCGGTGCGATTGCCTCTTCCCTAAAGCCGGAGATAACCTGTGAAGAACTGGCCGATGCAGTTGGCTCATCCATTGATGACATGAAGGGGATGCTCGCCGGGGAAAGGGACAAGGCCACCTCATTGATGGCGGAGGGGCTCTGCAATAAGTTGCTGCATCTTCACCAGTCTGGTGAACTGGATGGGGTTATTGCCGTCGGTGGAATGACGGGGACCTTCATCAGCCTCTCTGCAATGAAGCTGCTGCCTTTTGGGATCCCTAAGCTCCTGATCTCAAGTGTGGCGGCCATGCCAGCATACGTAAAGCGGCTTTCGGAATACTTCGGAGTCAGAGACATAACTGTGATGCACAGTGTGGTAGACACAGTGGGCCTCAATCCCCTTGTGAGGAATTTGATGGTGAATGGGGCTGGCGCCATATGCGGGATGGTTGAGGCATATGAACCCCCCCGAAAGGAGGAAAAGGCCTCTATCGCCATTACCGAGTTTGGGTTTTGTGATAAGGGCGCCCATTACGTCAGGGAGTTCCTTGAAGGCAAATACAACATCATCTCCTTCCATGCCACCGGGGTGGGTGAGAAGGCAGCGGTAGACCTGGTCTCCCAGGGCTTGTTCGAGGCCTTTATAGACCTGGTGCCCGCGGGCTTTAGTGAGTATCTCTTTGGGGGAAATCGAGCGGCCGGCCCGGACAGGTTAGATGCCTGCTCCAGTGAGGGAAGACCCTATATCCTCTCCCCGTGCGGCTTTGACATGATAAGCTGCGGTCCCATCCAGAGAAGGGATGAGGCCGATCCCCTCTGGGTCTCCCGAGGGCTGGCCGAGAGAAAGCTCCTGATTCAGGATGCCATCCGGGTTCAGGCGAGGACAAATGCCGAGGAGATGAAGACCATTGCCCGGGAGGTTGCCAAGAAACTCAACGGCCACAAGAACAAGAAATTAGTAAAGTTTGTAATACCGACAGAAGGTTTCTCATCCCTTAGTGTCAAAGGTGGTGCCCTCTACGATCCAGATTCGGATCAGGCCTTTATCGACGAATTAAAAGGGGATCTGGATAAAGAGATAGAGATCACTGAGGTGGGGACAAATATCAATACCCCGGAGTTTGCCCGGGCAGTTGTAGATGCCCTCGCTGGAGTTCTGTGAAAGACGACGATTCCATATGCGCCAGGCATGTTGGTCTCTTGGGCGGACCAGCGCGAGATAGGGATTTGCGATGGGGCAAACGTATGCTGAAAAGAGATAAGGCGCTTTTATGACAAGACGGATTGTAATCGGAATCTCCGGGGCAAGCGGAGTGATTTATGGGATAGAGACGCTTCGCTTGCTGGCCCAGAGGGATATTGAAACCCACCTGATTATCTCAGAGGCCGGAAAGAGGAACATAGAGATAGAAACCCATTACAAGGTGAGTGAGGTGGAAGGAATGGCCAGTTGCACCTATGATAATAGCGATGTAGGTGCATCCCTTGCAAGCGGATCATTCCTTGTCAGTGGAATGGTGGTGGTCCCGTGCACAATAAAGACCCTTTCCGGCATCGCCAACTCATTCACGGACAACCTCCTCATCAGGGCAGCAGATGTGACCTTGAAAGAGAAAAGGAAATTGGTCCTCGTGGTGAGAGAGACGCCCTTGCACAAGGGGCACCTCAGACTAATGACAATGGCCGCGGATATGGGTGCCCATATCCTCCCGCCCATCCCTTCTTTTTATAATAGGCCGGAAACCATCCAGGACATTATCCACCAGACTATCGGGAAGATATTCGATTACCTTGCCATAGATCATGATCTTTTTAGGAGATGGAAAGGTTAAGAAGCCCGCCGCCAGATCTCTTCTGCTGCCCCTTTCGTCGCCCCTATGATCTCCTTCATCTTATGATCGTTAAGGCTCGTCCTAAACCCCACAACCCAGATCGCCGATATCCGATGTCCCTTTGCTGCTATAGGTGAGGCCACGGCCCTGACTCCGGGGATATACTCCTCATAATCGGTGGCATACCCATTCGCCCTCACCCGTCTTATCTCCTCCAAATACCTCTCCGGGTCCGTGATCGTTTTCTCTGTGTACCTGGTGAGGCCCCTTGTCCGGATGATCTCTTTGACCTTATCCTCTTCCATGGCCCCAAGAAAGACCTTTGCAGTGGCACCAGCCGGGAGGGGAATAGTTGTCCCTACGGGGGAAGTGATTTTGAGGTCTTGCCTGGACTCAACCACATCCAGTATGGTTACATGGCCCCCGTTCAAGACGCCAAGAAATACAGATTCCTGGGCCTTTTCCATCAGTTCCTCCATAACCGGCCTGGCCAGGGCCCTCAGGTCAACCTGAGAGTAAGCAGACCTTGCGAGCTCAAAGAGGGTCAAACCCAATGTATATCGCTTTGTCGAAGGGTCTCTTGTGATGGTGCCCATCTCTTCCAATGCCGAGGTTATTCCATGGACAGTGCTCTTTCCTATTCCCAGACCTCTTGCCAGTTCACTAACTCCCAGACCACCGGCAGTGTCAGAGATGAGCTTCAGAATTTGAAATGCCTTTCTTACTGAAGGCGCTTGATATTTTTCGGGCATCGTTCACCATAATGAACTTTTCTTCCACTCTAAAGACTTTCATATTGTTTGTCAATAGCAATTCTCATACTTCATGTTTTATGGAGAAATGCCGAAGAAAGGCCCTGAAGGAACGTTTTTCCTTGACAATAAGGAAAAAGGCTGTAGTATTGTCTAAATATTATCGTTCATAATGATGAACAATCTCAGGAAGGCAGGTTCACCATAAGGGGGCATCGGAGTGACCCAGAAATCAGCGCTCGTCATCGGCGGTGGTATAGCAGGGATTCAGGCCTCTATAGATCTGGCCAACATGGGCATTAAGGTCCACCTGGTTGAGAGGAAACCTAGTATTGGGGGACGGATGGCTCAGCTGGACAAGACCTTTCCCACCAACGACTGCGCAATGTGTATCTTGGCCCCAAAGATGATTGAATGCAGCAACCATGAAAATATTGAGCTCCTGACCAATTCTGAAGTGGCTGAACTTACAGGTGAGACAGGAAGATTTGAGTGCAAGGTCGTAAAGAAGGCACGCTTCATCGAGGAAGACAAATGCGTCGGATGTGGTGACTGCGCTGAGAAGTGCCCTACCAAGGTGGATGACGAGTTTAATACCGGCCTGGGCAAGAGGAAGGCGGTCTACAAGTATTTTCCACAGGCGGTCCCTTCAACATATGTCATAGACCCTGATAACTGCCGGACCATTCTGGGAAAAAAGTGCGGTGTCTGTGAAAAGATATGCAAGGCCAAGGCAGTAAATTACAAACAGAATGATAAGACCGTGAGCCTAAAGGTAGGCGCCGTAATTCTGGCAACAGGATTTGATCCTTATGACGTGTCTCCTATAAAGGAATATGGTTGGGGAAGGATCAAGGATGTCATTACTGCCCTGCAGTTTGAGAGGATGATATGCGCCTCCGGCCCGACCAGCGGACATCTCAGGTGCCCTTCTGACCATAGTGAACCAAAGAGGTTGGCCTTTATTCAGTGTGTAGGGTCAAGGGATATCCGGCACAAGAGATATTGCTCCGCAGTCTGCTGCATGCATGCCACAAAGGAGGCCATCCTGGCCCGTGAGCACTGTCCTGAATTAACCTCAACAATATTCTACATGGACCTGAGGGCCGTGGGAAAGGGCTTTCAGGAGTACGTACGCCGTGCCAAGAACCAATACGAGGTAAAATACATCCGCGCCAGACCAGGGCGGGTAACCGTAAATGAGGAGACCCAAAATCCCGCGGTCCACTATGAGGACACGGTCAAGAGGGAGTTCAGGGCCGAGGAATTTGATATGGTTATCCTCTCACAGGCCCTTCTACCGTCGCAAAGCAATGCTACAATTGCTGAACGGCTGGGGGTGCAACTGGACGATTTCGGCTTCATTGCCATACCCGATAAATTGGGCAGCCCCTTCGGTACCACCAGGAAAGGGGTATTTGCATGTGGGTTCTGTCAATCCCCAAAGGATGTGCCCGATTCCGTGATCAGGGCCTCAGCAGCGGCCTCCAAGGTAGCTGAAATTCTTTCCCCTGCTTCTTAGAGAAATAAGGCGATGCCCCTTAGAATTGGTGTCTTCATCTGCCATTGTGGCTCAAATATAGCCGGGACGGTCGATGTCCCTGAGGTCGTGAAATACGCAGGAACACTGCCCGGTGTTGTTCACGCCGAGGGGAATCTCTATACCTGTTCTGAAGACGGCCTCTCTTCCATCAGAAAGAAAATCGAAGAGCGCGATCTAAATCGAGTGGTGGTCGCCGCCTGTACCCCGCGTACCCATGAACCCCTTTTCAAAAAGAACTGTGAGTTGGCTCGGCTCAACAAATATCTCTTTGAATTTGTCAACCTGAGGGAACATTGCTCCTGGGTCCATAGGGGGGAACCGGAGCAGGCAACCCGTAAGGCTATGGACCTGGTTCGCATGGGAGTAGCCAAGGTGAGTCTATTGACCCCGGAAGAGGACCTCTCTACCGATGTCCTGCCGTCATGCCTAGTCATAGGAGGAGGCATTTCCGGGCTTTCCGCAGCCCTGACCCTGGCAAGGCAGGCATACATGGTGGAACTCATAGAAAAAAAGGATTGCCTGGGAGGACTCCTGAAAGACGTGAACCGGGTATTTCCATCCAACGCCACTACGGCCCAGCTATTGGACCCCGAGATCGATTCTGTTTTGGCTCACGATAACATAAGAGTCCATCTAAACGTGGAAATAGTCGAGGTAAAGGGATTTATCGGCAACTTCACCGTCACGATCAAAGAGGGCGGCGAGGCCCAGGAATTGAAGGTGGGCACCATCATCGTGGCGATCGGTGCAAATGAACTCAGGCCAGACGGGATCTTTGGATACGGCACGTTGAAGAATGTGTTCACCCAGCTCGAGTTCGAGCAGAAATACAGGTCCCGATATGACGGCCTCGAGCGGGTCGTGATGATAAATTGTGTTGGTTCCCGGATTGATGAGCGTCAATATTGCAGCCGATTCTGTTGTATAACGGCAATGAAAAATGCCATGTTGATAAAGGAGGCGCATCCTGACGCAGAGGTAACTATCCTGCAAAGGGATATCATGGCCTGCGGAAAGGCCTTTGAGGAATATTACCAGGAGGCGATGAAGATGGGGGTCCGCTTCATCCGCTATGGCATTGATCGACCTCCGGAAGTCAGGGGGTCCGGTGACGCGGCTATAAGGGTAGAGGTTTACCACGAGCTCATGGGAAGGAAGGTGGATCTGGATGTGGATGCCGTCATTTTGACCACCCCCCTTGTGCCCGCGCAGGATATCCAGAGGCTTTCACGGATGATGAAGATACCCATCGGCAACGAAGGGTTTTTCCTGGAGGCCCATCAGAAGCTCAGACCGGTCGAGTTTCCCGCAGACGGAATCTATGTCGCAGGGTCTGCACGTTACCCGGCAGATATCGATGAGTGCATCTCGCAGGGATACGCAGCAGCGGCCAAGGCCGCTATTCCCATGGCCCAGGGAAGGGTGGTAACTGAGGCCTTTAGCTCGGAGGTAGAGGCCTCAAGATGCTCCGCATGCGGGAGATGCGTGAATATCTGTGCCTTTGGCGCGATCGATTGGAAGGATCTGGAGTCCCTTCCGGATGAAAAAAACAAAGTTGCCGTAATCAACTCTGCTGAATGTAAGGGATGCGGGCTCTGTGTGGCCTCATGCCTTAGTGGCGCCATCCAGATAAAGGGATTCACTGATGAAGAGATACTGGCCATGGTCAACACAACCCTGGAGCATCCTGAATTCCCTGTAATAGTCTAGTGCTTTGAAAACACTGAGGAGTAAGATGACGGACCGTGAGGGTCTTTTTTCCAAAG
>CAYVMN010000236.1:0-6074 GCA_964452575.1 uncultured Desulfobacteraceae bacterium
CGTTTGGGTAGGAGGAGATCAACCCCGTATGGTTTATCCGTGAGGGCCTTGATCTCCCGAATGGCGTCTCGAAGCTCATCGACCGTGAATCCGCTTCCCCCAAGGACCCCTAACCCGCCGGCCTCGGAGACGGCCACGACCAATTCCACCGGGGCCCCGGTCTTCTCTCCGATCAAAGTCGGCCCCATTCCTGCACTCAGGATCGGGTATTCGATGCCCAACATTTCACACAATCTGGTCTTCAGTACCCTCTTTCCCATAAGACACTCCTTTCAGGGTAATAGCTCAGCTATCCTTAGACAAGATAAACTGGATCTATATCATGTCTATCCTGTTATCATGTCAAGTTTTTTCCCATCCGTGAACAGATACAAATGGGTAAAAACCTCATTCTTGCCCACAGGCGGTTCAAGTGATAGCCTGCATTCATTATCCTGGGTTGAGCGGTTCAACGTTCACGGTTCTGGGTTGATGAAACCTAACTGGATTAATCCAAAAGATTTACTCCTCCATAAAGGCGTGAAATAATTTTCACCCGGTCGGTGGAATAGACCAAGCCTGGTATTGGACTGTAACGTTATGCAGTGTCAATATCTTAGAACCCTTGAACCTTGAACCCTGAACCTAGAACCGATCAGTTTGGGATTATGGACCTTTTCAAATATTATGAATCCTGTAGCCTTTGCCCCCGTTCCTGTGGCGTCTCCAGGTCAAAGGGGGGTGAAAAGATACGCCTGGGGTATTGCGGTGAAGAGGATGAGATCCGGGTCGCGTATGTAGGCCCCCATTTTGGAGAGGAGCCGCCGATCACGGGGAGTAGAGGTTCAGGCACGATCTTCTTCAGCGGGTGCACCCTCAGGTGCTCCTTCTGCCAGAATTATCAGATCTCCCGCGGGGGGCTTGGCACCAAGACAAGTGTGGGAGAGCTGGCCAGAAGGGTTTTAGATATGGTCAGGAGCCACCATGTCCACAATATCAATCTTGTGACCCCCGACCACTTCTACCCGCATGTCTTCCGGCTCGTATCCTTGTTGAGAAAAGAGGGCCTCGATCTTCCCATGGTTTATAATGTCTCGGGCTTCCAGTCAGTGGAGATGCTGAGGATGGCCGAAGGGCTTGCAGATATATATCTTCCCGACTACAAGTACTCTGATTCGTCCCTGGCCGCTAAGCTGTCAAGGTGCCCGGACTATCCGATGGTCGCCCTCGAAGCCATTTCGGAGATGGTCAGACAGAAGGGCTTTCTGGATTCCTTTTTGAAAGGCAGGGACATTGCGATGAAAGGGGTCCTGGTGAGACACCTGATCCTGCCTGGAAATATCGACAATTCAATAAAGGCCTTGACGAGCCTCTTTGTGGAATTTGGAAGGGGGCTTCCTCTCAGTATTATGTCACAATACCATCCGGTCTTGGAGCAGGAGGATGAGTCATTGAATCGATCGCTTACCGGTGAGGAATTTGGGGAGGTCTACAACCATGCAAAGGAGCTTGGTTTTGAGCATCTCTTTGTGCAGTTTCCCAAAAAGGCCCCTGGCCACGGTAACGTGGCCTCCCGGTTTCTGCCCGATTTCCGGCAGGCAGAACCCTTCGGGTATTAAGGGCGTATAGTACTATCCAAAAGCCGGGCTTCGGGGCGCGGATTCCTTATCGGCGTGTTGACATTCAAGGGGGAGTTTGTTAGAGAGATCACGCATTTCTGACGACCTGACTCGAGGATGTTCCTGAGATATTATCACACTGAAAGGAGTAGTCGCTATTATGGAGGCGTTGACCCCGTTTTATGAAGTGAATCAGGCCCTGGTGGCAACGGGGGCTGAAAAACTGAACCTGTGCATGCAGTGCGGCATGTGCACCGGCTCTTGCCCATGGCGCATCGTAGATGGGCCTTTCAACGTCCGGCGCCTGATAAGGATGGCCCAGCTGGGTGTTGAAGGATATGAGTCTGATGATATCCTTTATGGATGCACCACCTGTAACAAGTGCGTGTTGAAATGCCCGAGGGGTGTAACGATCATTGATGTTGTCAGGGCCATGAGGGCGATGATAGCCGAAACAGGGGCCATCCCTGGCGTATTAAGGACAATTACCGGCAGTGTGCATAGCAACGGCAATCCCTGGTCCGAGCCAAGAGAAAAAAGGACCGAATGGATGAGGGGGCTTGATGTCCCGGCATTTGACAAAGACAAGGAATACCTGCTTTTTGTATGTTGTACATCCGCCTATGACGCGAGGAGCCGAAACATAGCAAAGGCAGTGGTCAAGATACTCTCGGCCGCCGGAGTAAGCTTCGGCGTAATCGGGGACGAAGAGAGCTGCTGTGCCGAGGCGGTTAGAAAGATAGGAGATGAAGGGCTTTTTGTTAATACTGCCCAAAAGAATATAGGCCTTTATAAAGACAAGGGGGTAGAAAAGGTCATAACCACATCCCCGCACTGTTACTATGTCTTCACCAAGGAGTATCCGGATCTCGGGGCCAATTTGGAGGCGATTCATTATACAAGGCTGCTGTCAGATCTATTGGAGGCAGGGAGGCTTAAGCTCTCGGGCCGGTTGGATAAGAAGGTGACCTACCACGATCCCTGCTACCTTGGCAGGCACAGCGAGGTATATGATGAGCCCAGGGCACTGATTTCGGCCATAACAGGCGGCAACCTGGTGGAGATGAGGAGGATCAGGAAGGAGAGCCTCTGTTGCGGCGCCGGTGGCGGCCGTCTATGGATGGAGACCAGGCCGGAATGGAGGTTTTCAGATCTGAGAATCCATGAGGCCTGCGAGACCGGCGCATCTATCCTTGCGACCGCCTGTCCCTATTGCATCTCTATGCTGGAGGACAGCCGAAAGACGGTGAACAAGGAAGGAGAGATCGAAATCAAGGACATCTCGGAACTGATCGCAGAGGTCATTTGATGCTTGAAACTTGAAACTTGAAACTTGATACTGGAAGCTGGCGACTGTAGTGAACGCCAGGAGAAAGTCGTCATTCCAGCGAAGCCTATCCTCGCGAAGGCGGGGAGTGGGAATCCAGGAGCCTCAATTCCAACATCTTGTTAAGAGAGACCACTGATGAAGATAGCATATCTGGACTGTTTCTCCGGGATCAGCGGCGACATGTTCCTGGGCGCACTGCTGGATTCGGGACTCTCCTTTGATGAATTAGGCAAGAAGCTAAAAGGCCTGCCAATCGAGGGATTCAGGCTGGAGGCCTTTCGGGAGTCCCGAAAACATATCTTTGGTACGAGGTTTGTAGTCACGTCAGGAGATGATCAGCCGGCAAGGGGCCTTGAGGTGATAAGGGAGATCATAGGGCAGGGCGAATTCTCGGACGCGGTAAAGGCAAAGAGCATTCAGATATTTGAAGACCTGGCAAGGGTCGAAGGGAAGGTCCACGGCCTCCCGATTGAGGAGGTCCATTTCCACGAGATAGGCGCAGTGGATTCCATCATAGATATTGCCGGGACCGTCTATGGTCTCGAGCGCCTCGGCATCCAGGCCCTCTTTGTCTCGCCCCTTCCCCTTGGCTCCGGCTTTGTGGAGTCTTCACACGGCAGGCTGCCGCTTCCTGCACCTGCCACTGCTGCGCTGCTCAAAGGGGTCCCTGTATTTGATTCAGGCCTTCCCCACGAAATGGTGACACCTACCGGAGCAGCCCTTGTAAAGGGGCTTGCCAGGTCTTTCGGCCCGATGCCTTCCATGGTCATTCAATCCATTGGATACGGGGCAGGGAAAAGGGATCTGCCTGACAGACCCAATCTCACAAGGATACTGATCGGTGATCGTGTAGATGACGGAGATATGGATAGTGTTGTGATCCTGGAGTCCAACCTCGACGATAGCAATCCGGAATTGCTGGGGTATCTAATGGAGAGGCTGTTTGATGCCGGGGCACTTGACGCAGTCTTTTTCCCTGTGCACATGAAGAAGGGCAGGCCCGGGGTCCAGGTCCAGGTCATGGGTCGGCCTGACCAGAAGGAGACCTTAATGGATATCCTCTTCAGGGAGAGTACCACCCTCGGCATTCGATTTCGATATAGCCAGAGAAAGGTCCTGAGGCGATCCTTCGCCGAAGTGGAAAGCCCCTGGGGGAAGATGAAGGTCAAAAAGGCCTTGAATAGCGATGGATCGCCTCTCTTCCTGCCCGAATATGAGGTCTGCCGGGAGATCGCCCTGAAGAACAACCGGCCCCTCAAGGAGATCTTCTCCTGGATCATGAGTTTGAACAAATAGCTGGTCCCGTGCCTGCCTGATGCCAAGCCCTGAAACCGACAGCCCTTCCATAAAAGGGATATTCAGACGATCTGATTTTTCCGGAAAGATCGCCATTGCCCTATCCACCTGGTTTGGGGCAGGTCTTTTCCCGTTGATTCCCGGGACCTTCGGGTCTCTCGCTGCCCTGCCTCTGGTGCTGGTCTTACAGTATCTTGGCGTGTGGTGGAGTGCCCTTGTGCTCGCAATCCTCACGGGTGTTGCCATATGGGCATCAGATCGAACGTCCAAGCTACTGGCAAAGGATGACCCCAAAGAGGTGGTGATTGACGAGGTCGCGGGGCTCCTTCTGACCACCTTCCTCTTGCCGGCCTCATGGTCAGCCATTTGTCTGGGATTTATTCTCTTCAGGGCATTTGATATCATAAAACCCTTTCCTGCAGGACAATCCGAGAAGCTACCGGGGGGGCTTGGGATCGTGGTGGACGATCTGGTGGCAGGTCTATATGCATACGCGGGCATGAGGATAATCCTCTGGACCGGCATAATCAGTGTGACATGAAGTCCATTTAGCTATTGATTTTCCTTGACTTTCCGCTTATCTCCAGTATTATTTTCTACCATTAACCCTGAACTGCGAACCTTTCAACCCTTGAACCCCGAACCTTGAACCTTTGAACCTCTCTGTGGGAGTTCCCCGATGTACAACCACCTCAAAATGGTCCTACCCAACTCCTGACAGGAGCTATTTTTCCTGTTGGGAGCGAAATCTTCATGATAACTCCTGGCCTCCCCTTGCCATTACATACTTCTTATTTGCCGTAATCAATATCTGTTTCACATGGTTATTTGACCGGGTGAGGACCCTGAAATTAGAAATCGAACTGGCTCTCGGCCCCTTTAATGTGAAAGCCGAAAGCCCTTAAGATTTTAAGTTAATACAGCATGAAAATAGGGAAAATGTAAAAACATGCCAGGATTAAGCGGAGTGGACATTTCCGGTCAAAATTGTGAGCCTTAAGCTAAATATTAAGAAACAACCTAGGGCATCTTTATGTGCTAAATAACCCCATTGCCAAATTATGAGGGCAAAGAACCTCGTTAATCGATGGCTCCCGCGGCGCTCCGCACCGCCGGAATGCCGAGTTGAGCAGTCGCCGGTCGCCCCTTGGCCCCTCGGCGCGAAGCGCCTCGGGAATCAAACGTTCGACCCGCAGAACCTCCTGCATAATCAGTCACAAGTGACCGTTATACAGGAGAATCTGCCGGTCAACTCGGCATTAAGCTTAAAGAGGGGGTAACCCATGCATAAAAGAAGTGTCGGTGAGATTCTTCGCCTCAATATCAGCATCCGGTTATGGCTTGTCTTGACAACTGGTATCATTGTTCTGCTTGTGAGCTATTTCTGTGCGGTCCAATATCGTGATCAAATCAAATTCTCTGCAGTGCTCCTTGGTGCCGCAGCAGCGATCTACAGCGCATATTACATAGGAACCGCCCTTAAATCCAAGTTGCTCGAGACAAACAGAGAGCAAGTTTCGAAATTTTGAGCTTATTAAACAGACCAGAATTTACTGATGTCCGTAAATTTTTTGAGAGGGAAGTCGAGGGCCATGAGGACATTTCCGCAGCAGAGCTTTTCAACAAGATCGATCAGAATAGGCAACTCGAGAATGCGGCAGCAATTGTAATGGGGATTTTGGAAGATATGTCCATCGCTATTCAACACAATTATGTCGATGAAGACATCCTCTACACATCGCTTTTTACAATTGTTAGGCGGAAAAAAAAGGGGGACGACCGTAAATATTTAAATAAGTTGACATAAAGTATATTTCGGAGTATGTTGGAGGCATGCCTAGGATAGCGCG
>CAYVMN010000237.1:0-5930 GCA_964452575.1 uncultured Desulfobacteraceae bacterium
GGTATATGCAGGGTTAAGGGGTAGACCTGCCACGACTTTCGGTCCGCCGCCGTGCATCTTCAGTGCCCGAATGGTACTGGTGATCACGGAGACGTGCGGTTTCAGGCCGCTGTAACGGCACTTGACATTCCAGAACTTCTCGAAGCCAATGTCGCAGCCGAAACCACTCTCAGTTACATGGTAGTCAAACAGCTTGAGCCCAATGCGGTCAGCAATGATGGAGGATTGGCCCACAGCGATGTTGGCAAAAGGCCCAGCATGGACCATGCAAGGCTGATACTCCGCTGTACAACACAGGGTGGGATTGATTGTATTGCGCATCCAGGCGGTCATGGCGCCTCCGACCTCGAAATCGCCAGTTGTCACGACGTTCCCTTGCTTATCGAAGGCCAGGGTAATATTGTCTAGTCGTTCACGCAGGTCAGCCAGATCCCGGACAATGGAAAGAATTGCCATCAACTCCGATGAGACGGCGATCCCGAACTTTGATTGCATGGTGAAACCGTCCATGCGGCCGCCCAGTCCGATGACGATATTTCTCAGGCTCTGGGCACAGAGATCCATAATCCACCCCATTTCAACGCGGGTCGGGTCGATGTCCATGCGGCGCATTCCAGTAAGGCGGGCCAGTTGCTCATCGTTATAATTTCGTTCATGTTGCATCCGGGCCGTGAGGGCTACCATGGCCAGGTTATGGGCATTCATGATGTCATTGATATCGCCTGTAAGACCCGTCGAAAATTCGGTGAGAGGAATGATCGTTGCATTACCACCGCCGCCCGCGCTACCTTTAATATTCATGGTAGGCCCGCCCGAGGGTTGACGGATACAGCCGCCCACATTCTTGCCCCGCTTACCCAACCCTTCCAGAAGCCCCATCGTGGTCGTGGTTTTCCCTTCTCCTAACGGAGTGGGGGTAATGGCGGTTACCTCGATGTACTTGCCATCAGGTTTATCCCTAAGGCGGTTCATGATCTTCAGAAAATCAAGTTTGGACAACCTGCCCATGGGGAGCATCTCCTCTTTCTCCAGGCCTAGTTTCTCCCTCCACTCATCGGGTGTTGGCATATTTTCCTCCGCTGCCTCGGAGATCTGCCAGTCAGCCATTTCTACTGCATTGTAAGCCATGTATCAAATCCTCCTTCTCTTGATTTTTTCCGAAATTATCCCTTCCAGTTCGTCAGCAATAGGCAAAATCCCTTAGCCTTTTTCGAACAACCCTGGCTATCACAAAAAAAGGGGGGCGTCAAGCCTTATCGTGTTAAATATGCTTGCATTTTTCCTGGTTGCTGATAATGTAAAAAATTTACAGAAGCTTTTTTTCTTTGGGCGCGGCTCAGGGGATTCAAGAAGCTGATGACCGGATTTAATGTCCATGTCAACCAGGATCTTCTAAATAGATGGGGGCCCTTATAGAGATGAAGAAGTGGAAGGTTTTCCTCTATTTTGTTCCATTCCTAACGATTGGACTTTCTGGCAATACGACCGCCTCGGCTGAACTCCGTAACAGAGTTGTCGCTATAGTGAACGACGAGTTGATCACGCTCTACGAGCTGAACACCAGGATGAAAGAACTGACCGGGTTCGAACCCAGTGAGCTCAAGGCAATGGATGAACAGCGCTATATCGAAACGCGCCGCAAGGTCGTGGATTACCTGATCGAGGAAAAGATCGCTTCAGAGAAGGTCCGTCAACTTGGTATCAGGGTGACGGAAAAGCAAGTGGATGCGGCCATTGAGAAGATAAAAGAAGATAATCATTTGACCCAAGAAGACCTGATTGCCGAACTCAATGGCCAAGGGCTTACCTATGAAAAATACAGGGCTACCATCAAAAGGGATCTGGAAAAGGTGGAACTGGTAAACTTTGAGGTGAAGTCAAAGGTAATCATTCGGGAAGAAAAGATCAAAGAATACTATGAGCAGCATAAGGAGCAATTCAGGGGTAATGAGAAAGTTCACATTGCCGTTATTGCCCTGAGACAAGAGGACTCATCAAATCAAAATGGGGCCCGCTCTCTCAATCTGAAGGCAGAGGAGATTCTGGCTAGGCTTAGGAACGGTGAAGATTTCGGGGAACTGGCAAGAAAATTCTCCCAGGGGCCTGGGGCCAAAGACGGAGGTGATATAGGTTTTTTCAAGGCCTCGGAACTTAATCCGAAACTCAGAGACATTATCAAAGACATGTCTGCCGGGGAGATAAGCCAGGCAATCGCTGTGCCCAACGGCATCCAGATCATAAAGGTAGTTGAAAGGCATGGTGGGGGAATTAGGCCGTTCGAAGAGGTAAGAGATGCAATTTACGGCATCCTTTATCGTGAGGAGCTGGACAGGAGGTATTCCATTTGGATGAAGGGACTAAGGGAAAGTGCTTACACCAAGATCATATTTTGATAGTGTCCAAGAAATGACCGAAGACGAACACAAGCCACCTGCTGGATCGAAACCCGATAAAGGAGGAGTGGGAGGAACCCTGGGGGACAGGGAAAAGACCTTATCGGTTGGGATCGGCACCATTCTTCGGAAGGAGAGAGAAAGGAGGGGATTCACCTATTCCCAGGTCTTCGAAATAACCAGACTAAGGCCTTACATCCTTGAGGCCCTGGAACATGAAGACTGGGAGAGCCTCCCTTCGCCCGGTTTTGTAACAGGATTTGTCCGATCCTATGCCCGTGTCCTCGGTTTAGATGAAGATGAAATGGTGGAGGGCTACCGAAGAACCATTGTTACTGAAGATACGGTTCTGAGGCCACCTGTCGTGCCCCCTGAGAGATGGAAGAGGCTCTTGCTCCCCATTTCTTTGGTCTTCGTGCTCGTGGCAGGTGTATCCGTCTATTTTGTCTGGAGAGGGCACCCGGCCCTGGAGAAGGCCCCGGTCAGCGCTGAGATGAAAAGCCCCATTGCCGATAAGGCAGGTGAGAAGCAAGATAAGGGCCAGAACTCCAATCAGACTGAGCAGGTTGTACAGGCCCGGGAAGAACAGTCAGGCACTGTTCTAAGGTCTGTTCCGGCTGACGGCGGTGAAGATGTACCGTCAGATAATTCCAAAGAGGTATCCGGCCGAGACAGTTCCCAGACCAATGCTACCGGCTCACAGAAGTCGAGAGGGCTTGTCCTTAGAGCGGTTGTCAAGGAAAGGACCTGGGTCAGGATATTCGTGGATGACAAAGACCCCAAAGAATACATCTT
Organism: uncultured Desulfobacteraceae bacterium; assembly: GCA_964452575.1. Lineage (GTDB taxonomy): Bacteria > Desulfobacterota > DSM-4660 > Desulfatiglandales > Desulfatiglandaceae > CAYVMN01. The sequence continues at coordinate 3,189 of CAYVMN010000237.1, forward strand.
TCAACCCGGAAGTGAACCCCAGTGGACTGCTGAGAAGGGTTTTGAACTGCTCATAGGCAATGCGGGGGGGATTGAGCTCGAATTAAATGGGGAGAGGGTTGAAGGTTTGGGGAAACGGGGACAGGTGGTGCGCCTGAGGCTGCCCAAGACGGCGGGTAATCCTTGACATGCACGAGACGGAAGTGCCTCGAAGCCAGGTGAAGAGGACAAACAGATGCAGAAGGGACTCACAGGCTAAAGTGGAAAACGTATTCGATATCTTGGAGGCCAGGGGTTTTGTGGAGCAGGTCACTGACAGAGACCTGGTGAGGAAGCAGTTACAAGAGCCGATAAGCTGCTATATTGGGTTCGATCCGACTGCGAGGAGCTTGCATGTGGGGAGCCTTCTTCCTATCATGTCACTGGTTCATATGCAGAGGTCAGGGCACAGACCCATTGTTGTGGTCGGTGGTGGCACGGCCCTCGTGGGTGATCCAAGCGGGAGGACCGAAATGCGTCCCATAATGACGCGCAAAGAGATAGATGAGAATGCCGAGTCCCTTAAGAGGCAGTTGTCACGCTTCCTGGATTTCAGTAACGGAAAGGCAATTATGGTTAACAATGCCGACTGGCTGACAGGACTGGGTTACATCGACTTCCTGAGGGATATCGGGAGACATTTCAGTGTGAACAGGATGCTGGCTGCAGAGAGCTATAGGGCAAGGCTAGAAACTGGCCTGAATTTTATCGAGTTTAATTATATGCTCTTGCAGGCCTATGACTTCTGGTACCTGTTCAAACATTATGATTGCCGCTTACAGATGGGGGGCAATGATCAATGGGGCAACATCCTGGCCGGTGCGGACCTTACAAGGCGGATGGAGGGTGAAGTGATTCATGGTCTTACCTTTCCACTCCTGACCACCTCCTCAGGCATTAAGATGGGCAAGACCCGCAAAGGGGCCCTTTGGCTCGACGCAGAAATGACCTCTCCTTATGAGTACTATCAGTATTGGATCAACCAGGATGACCGTGACATTGAGCGCTTTCTGGGTTTTTTCACTCTCTTGCCAATGGGTAAAGTCCAGGAGCTAGGCAGGAAGGAGGGCTCAGAGATCCGGGGCGCAAAAGAGGTGCTTGCCTATGAGGCCACCAAAATATGCCACGGCCAAAGGGAAGCTGACCAGGCCCGCGAGGCCTCCCAACAGCTTTTCGGTTCTGGGGAGTCGGCATTCTCCGAATCCGTGCCGACCTATACCATAAGCCAAAAAGAGCTTGAGGAAGGAATTCCTGCATACATCCTCTTTGAAAAGACGGCCCTCACGGCGAGCCGAGGCGAAGCCCGTCGACTCATCTCTCAGGGAGGTGGATACATAAATGGACAAAAGCTCTATTCTTTCGACCAGATAATTGGCTCAAGAAATCTTGAAAACGGTTCCTTGATCCTGAGGGCAGGGAAGAAAAGATATATGAGGATTACCCTAGGCTGAGTGGTCCAGGAACCGCGTGATGGCCTCCAAATCTACCCGAAACCACCAATTATTGAAACTGCTTATGGATGACACAGAAGAAGTATCGTTCCAAGAACAAGAAATACAAGAGGGTGATGATCAGTATCCCATTGCACCAGAGCTGAACCTCGCTCCCCTGATCCCATCCGAAGACAAGGCCCTGGTTCCTTATGATCCTCTTCAGATGTACCTCCTTGAAATAAAGAGGTATCGATTGTTGACCAGAGAAGAGGAGAAGGAACTGGCTATCAGGGTCAGGGAGAAGAAGGATCAAAGGGCGGCCTACAGGCTGATCACCTCCAACCTGAGGCTGGTAGTGAAGATTGCCATGGATTTTCACCGCTATTGGACCAAGAACCTTTTAGACCTGATTCAGGAGGGAAATCTGGGCCTTTTACAGGCAGTGGAAAAATTTGATCCGTACCGAGGCATAAAGTTTTCCTACTATGCCTCATTTTGGATCAAGGCATACATGTTGAAATTTATAATGGACAACTGGAAACTGGTGAAGATCGGAACCACACAGAGCCAGCGGAAACTATTCTTCAATCTGGCCAAAGAGCGGGACAAACTGATAGCCCAAGGCTTTAGTCCAGAACCCAAACTTCTAGCTGAACGGCTCGATGTCAGGGAGGAAGAGGTTGTTGAGATGAGCCAGCGGCTAGGAGGCTGGGAGGTTTCTCTGAGTACTCCGGTGAGCGATGATTCAAGAGAGGCCTATGGTGCCCTGTTGCCTGATCCGGGGAAGGGGGTTGATGAAGAGATATCCGAAAAAGAGAGCCAGGAACTCCTTTCCCGGAAGCTCAAAGAGTTTCGCAAGTTACTCTCTGGGAAGGAGGCCGATATTTTCGACAACCGAATAATTGCCGAGAAACCGCTAACTCTCCAGGAACTGGGGAACAAATATGATATTTCGCGAGAAAGGGTGCGTCAGATCCAGGAGAAGATTGTCGGTAATATAGAGAAGTGGCTAAAGGAAGAGATTCCCAATTTTCAAGAGCAGTACTCTGATTTCCTAAAATGACTTCACTTTCATTATTCAAATACCTAAGGCTTAGTAAGGTCCTTGTTCTCATCTTTTTCGTGGGAGTCCTGCCGAGGTGTTCTCAGCTTGCGCCCAGAGAGCTGCCAAATGGGCGTTTGGATCTCCCAAAGGGAAAAAAGATCTCATACGAGGGAAAGGATAAAATACAAGAGGCCTATACCGACTTCTTTCTATCATCGATGGCAGCCTTGCAAGGAGATTATAAAG
>CAYVMN010000238.1:0-5910 GCA_964452575.1 uncultured Desulfobacteraceae bacterium
CTCAACCCCTATATCTGTTTGTTATTTTGAATTTTGGTCATTGGAATTTATTTGTTATTTGGGATTTGTAATTTGGAATTTCCTCAACAAATATCTTCGCATCTTGCATAGAAGTTGCAAACTCTAAATTCTGTACCCTTGCAAGGCTAAGGCTTGCAAGAGGGTGATTGCTCAGGTAAAATAGACTTTATTAGCGATCCATTGTCAACGTGAAATTGATACTAACCACATGGCCATGAAACCAAAAGAATTCTATCACCTTACCGTGATTATCCTTTTCTGCGCTCTCACCCTTGGGCTTGCAGCCGAGGCAGGAAATTTTACTCACCTCCGCGACCTGATGGTCAAACAGCAAATCATTTCAAGGGGAGTTAAGGACCCCGGGGTCATAAAGGCAATGGAAAAGGTCGAGAGGCACTCCTTTGTCCCTCAAAGGTATCGAGCATATTCCTATGATGACCATCCATTACCCATCGGGGAGGGTCAGACCATCTCCCAGCCCTATATAGTGGCCTTTATGACAGAGGCCCTGAACCTGAGGCCCCAGGATAAGGTCCTTGAAATCGGTACGGGCTCTGGTTACCAGGCCGCCATTCTGGCCGAACTTGTAAACAAGGTCTATACAATCGAGATTATAGAAAAACTGGCAAAAAGGGCAAGGCAGACACTAGAGAAGCTGGGTTATAAAAACATATATGTGAAGACCGGGGATGGATATAAGGGCTGGCCGGAGGCGGCCCCATTTGATGCAGTGATTGTCACCTGTGCACCGGAGCAGATACCTGAGGCCCTTGTCCAGCAGCTGAAGGAAGGCGGGAGGATGATCATCCCGGTTGGAAAGGAGGGGATTGTTCAGAGGCTAGTCAAGGCCACAAAGCAGGGGGGGGAACTCAAGAAAGAGGAGGTGATGCTTGTCAGGTTCGTCCCTATGGTCAAAGGCCATCACTAATGCCTGAACGAAAAGAAGACGATCTCAGTGTCCTTCGCGTCTCCCGCCAGGGCGTAGGCCCTCTGGGCCGGAGGCTGCGGTGGGCTATTACTGGGAAAAGAGGGTTTCCTGCCGAACCGCCTGTTCCATCTCTTCATCTGATTCTTTCTCCACAGGGATAATCTCTCCCTTCAGGAAATACCGTTCAAGCAGCCGATTAAAATCGGTCCATGCCCCTTCCCTCAGGTCCTTGTCCATAAATCGTGCAAGACCGTTCATCTTGGCATCAAGGTCATCAATCAGATTAAGGGCAATGGCCTCCAGGAACTTCGGGACCTTTGGAGACCCAAATTCGTATCGACCGTGATGGCTCAGTATCATATGCCTCAGCCGGATTCCGAGGTCCTGCGGAAAGCCCTTTAGCCCGCCCAGCTTTTCATCCAACATTGCAGAACCCAGTACCAGGTGGCCTAAAAGCCTCCCTTCGTCCGTATAATCAATCTGAACACCGAAGTTTAGTTCCCTGGTCTTTCCTATATCATGCAGAAAGGCAGCCGTTATTAGGAGGTCCCGGTCCAGCCTGGGGTAGTGCTCCGCAACGGCTCTTGCCATCCCACAGACCGAAAGGGTATGCTCCAGGAGGCCTCCAAGGTAATCGTGATGAAAGCCCTTTGCGGCCGGGGCCCTCTTGAAGGACGAGATGAATTGCTGGTCGCCCAGGAAACGCTCAATTAAACGCCTAAGGTGGACATCCTTTATCTCCTTCAGAATTGCCCTGAGGGCCTTCATCATCATCGAAGGCTCCTCGGGGGCCGACTCAAGAAAAACAGCCGGATCCACTTCCCCTTTAAGGGCCTTTATGCCTGAAATTGTTATCTGGGTGCGGCCCCGGTAGGTACCGGCATAACCATCAACCTCGCATATGTCCCCTTCACGGAAAAGGGATGAGAGGCCTTCTGCCCCTTCCCATATCTTGCCTTCCACCTCGCCTGTCCGATCGGCCAGCGTCACACTGATAAAGGGGTCACCCTTGCGGGTTGTTCCCATGGTCTTTCCCTTGACCAGGTAGCTCCCTCGGACCCTGCCTTCACCTGCCATATCTCTGATCCAGAGGCGCGAGTCTTTAGTCATCGAAACGCCCTTTAGGGCCTTTGTCTGATTTCAATGTCAGGGCCCGTTCACGGATCTTGCTTTCTGTCCAGTCTGCTGGGTCTTCAATACGGGAGGCCTTTGGTCCCAGGTCATAGCCGCCGGCCTCTATGATGGTCTCTATCGCAAGGGAGGCGGTGTCGCCGGCGTTAAAGACGTCAGTCAGGAGTCCATAGACAAAATCTTCGACCCCCTTTGCCATCCTGTCCCGCACCTCCCTAGGGAGTCGCATGAGCCTGTTTTCAAATGGGAGGTTGAGCTTCTTATAGTCTCCGGCCTTTAGCCCCTTTGATTTGCCATACTGGACCATCTCCCCCCACAGCCCCTCCGTGACCCCCTCATTTGCCATCTTCACAAATTCCCCGTTTTTGTCCAGGATTGCATTGCCAAATTCATTCACTTGCACTCCCCACGTGATCATCTGCAAGGCCGTTGCCACGTTGGCCTTGGTAGTATTTGTATTATTGGCGATATCCCTCAGGCGCCCGGAGTTATTCCCTGAAGTGCCGTGTTGGGCCCCTGAAACCTTATATTTGGCAATTGTCTTGTGGATCTCTGCTGTAAGGGCGACCTGAATCCCCTTGTCGCTTTCCTCAATGCCGTGTGTTGTCCCGTTGTTCAGGGCGATCCAGTCGGGAAAGATATCATGGGCGTTAAGCCCCTGGATCAGGAAGAGTGCCTCTTGTGGTGTAGAGAGCCCTTCCTTTCCCTTGATCTCCCCAACCTCGGTCTCCAGGCCGGCCCATTTGGGCACATAAGGATTTAGGGCAAGGCTTTCCAGGAGGTTTTCGTCGTCAGGCAGATGGGAGGCATCTATTGCTATGGATGTGATGCCGGCATCAAACATGGAAGGGATCTCCCCCTTGGCCTCTTCCACATCTGTTTGAGACTTGATCCCGTAATGATCTGCATGTATGGCCACAGGCACTCTAATCCCAAGTTCATTCATGACGGCATCCACCTGCCTTGCCAGATTCCAGTAATTGACCGCGCAATAGGCACTGGCGCCACCCTCGGACTTGGCAATTTCCACGATAATGGCCGCGTTCGCCCGCTCGGCAGCAGCAAGGGCCCCCCTAATCACAAAGTGATTTCTTCCATTGGCGGCAATGGTCATGGCCTTTCCCTTCTTGATCATGGCCCGGTCTATTACCTTACCGCTAACTATTAAGGCCCTGGAATTAGGGAACAGACGAACGATATTGGGCGGACGACCTACCTCGAGCGCCTTTTCAAATTCCTTGGATGTCCTTTCTCCTTGCATAGCCATAGAAAACCTCCTTTCAGCTTTGCTTGAAATGGCTTTCCTTCCCTATTTCACAAAAACCGCAATCATGAATCCAGCAATTATCGCACTTAACATATCAAAGATACCAGTGCTATTCAACAGGCAATTGGCCGCCCCGCGCCCTCTTTTCTTCTCTGGCCATGGGATGCCTCCCTTTTTCAAGCCTATTCTTAGAAATATCTAACGCAATTTCCATCAATTATATTGGCCCTATCACACCACAACACAGTCATTCTCCTTGACTTAGTTGATTTCAGATGGCAAGAAACAAAAACTCACTGAAATAGGCTCGCCTGACGACTCCGGATTTCTCGAAGAAGTACACGAAGGGGACAGGATCGGGGCTGACGGACGCCTCCCGGTAATATGGACTGACAAGGATTGCCTGGAAGAGCTTGAGTACCCTAAAATCCAATGGAAAAGCCGGCCTACAATTATGACATCGATGATCAAATCCCCTTCCACTATGGGATTCTCTATGGTTTGCAATGGGCCTTTATTACCTTTCCAGCCCTTGTTATCGCGGTGACGATATGTTCAGCCGCTCTTGATATGGGTTCAGCGGGGAGCATACGTTTCCTCCAGTTTACCCTTCTGACTTCAGGCCTCTTTACGTTCATCCAGACCCTCTGGGGTCACCGCTACCCCCTCCTGGAAGGGCCTTCTACTGCGGTCCTTCTTACCCTTCTACTCGTTGCCCCCTATGGCCTTTCGGCCGTTCAAGGGGGTACGATCATAGGGGCGATCTTCCTGATAGTCGCGGTTCTTTCGAACCAGCTGCAGAGAATTATCCGGCTTTTTACGCCCAATGTCATCGGCGTTATCCTGATGCTGATCGCATTCGGCCTTCTTCCTGCGTTGCTAAAATTATTGACGGGCGTCAGCGATGCACATCCCCAGGGCGAGGCAGTGACTATGATGATGGGCCTAGCCCTAGTCCTTTTTATGGCGACCCTGTCTTACCGTCTTAAGGGGTTCTGGAAAACCATTTCCATTCTCCTGGGGATGATCCTGGGGTCCTTCATGTTTGTCCTCTTGGGGCGTCTGGACTTTCAGGGCCTGGGTGATGCCTCCTGGATCTCATTTTCAAAGAGGTGGGTCGAGTCGATTCCGGGCTTCTACTGGCCGACAGCAATCGCCTTTGGCTGTGCCTATCTGGCAGTCATCGTGAACAGCCTCGGCAGCCTTCAAGGGATCGCTGCCATCACGGATGAGGCACGCCTGCCTTCTGCAACCCGGAGGGGTATTCTGGTCAATGGGATCTCAGGGGTCTTTTGTGGGCTTTTGGGCGTGGTTGGAACCGTGAGCTACAGCATGAGTCCAGGTGTGGTCCTGGTAAATCGGGTTGCCAGCCGGTTTACGGTCAGCTACTGCGGCATAATTTTGCTGACCGCAGCGTTTTTTCCCAAACTGGCCGCTCTGCTGGCCCTGGTTCCGGGACCGGTAGTGGGGGCTGCGCTATGTGTCGCCCTGGGTGGACAGATAGGCGCCGGGATCTCTATAATAGCCGCTAAAGAGGTCACCTATAGGGATTATTTCGTGGTTGGATTACCTTTGCTCCTGGGTACCCTGGCAGGCTTTTTCCCCCGCGGCCTCTTTGATACCCTCCCAGGGTTTACACAGGTGTTCCTCGGCAACAGTTTGATCGTCGGGATTGTTATAGTGATTCTAATGGAACACGTTCTGTGGCGTGAAATAGGGGTCACACTCACCTCCCCTAATGTGTCAAGAAAATCCCCACGCTCTTTATCGTCATAGAAAATGTCCCGTCCCTGGTTTCCGTATTCCTTCCCTTTCCTGACTTAAAGGATGATTTAAGGTCAACAACAATACGTTACAATTCACAAATCAAGATGTTAGCCCGCATTATCTTTTTCCTCTTGACAATCTTGACAAATTATATTTTATACATTATACAAAATACAAAACAGCCTCTTTGAAGGTACACCTCATGCATTTTTTGACCAAAAGATGCGGTTTAATTCCTTAAAAAACTGTTAATATTCAAATGAGTAATAGATGTGATTGCGGGAAGGTAGGTCGTCTTTAGGGCGTATGTAAGGGGGATGGCTCATATGGAGGTACTATTCGATCGGCCCAACCTAAGGGATCAGATCTATGATGTCCTGAAAAAGCTCATCATCACCGGGAAGATCAAGACCGGTGAGAAGATCAATGAGGAGGATATCGCCGCAACCCTGAAGGTGAGCCGAACACCCATTCGAGAGACACTGGTCCGCTTGGAACGTGAGGGAATCGTAGAGGTCATACCCAGAAAAGGGGCCCATGTGGTCTCTATATCCAAAAAGAAGATAATGGACATCATGAGGGTGAGAGCCGTTTTGGAGGGCCTGGTCACACGCCTTGCGGTGGAGAAGATGACCGTTGATTTACTGGATAAACTCAAGAAGACTCTGAAAGTGCAGGAGGCTGTTGTCGGGGAGGCCAAGGGTGAAAAACGGCTCTTAAAAGCTGCGGATGTGGATGCCAAGCTGCATGCCCTTCTACTGGAAGGGTGTGACAATGAGTTGGCAAAGAACATGAT
>CAYVMN010000239.1:0-5887 GCA_964452575.1 uncultured Desulfobacteraceae bacterium
CAAGGTGGAGGGACTGAGCATTTCCCAGGCAGAGTCGATTTTCAAAGACCCATGGGTTGACTATCTGATAGTGGAGGCAGATGGTTCGGCCGCCCGACCGATCAAGGCCCCTGCTGCCCATGAGCCGGTTATTCCTCCATCGGCCACCCTTGTTGTTGCCATGATGGGCCTGGAGTCGATTGGAAAGCGGCTTGATGCAGACATGGTCTTTCGACCGGATCGATATGAAAAGGTGACCGGCCATGGGCAAGGGGCCATGCTCACCCTGGAGGTCATTGCCAAGATCTTTCGGGCACGGGAAGGGCTTTTCAAGGGGGCTCCAATCTCGGCGAGGCGGGTGGCATTCCTGAACAAGCTGGACCTCCTTCCTGATGACCGGGCGGCCAGAGAACTGGCGGCCCTCTTGCTTGAGGGACAGACCCCGGCGGTCAATAGGGTGGTAGTTGGCTCTATAAAAGAGAGATTATATCTGGCTATTGATTAGAAAAACAGCAACCGTTCACAGGTTCAGGGCTTCCCGATGAATCGGGATTCAGGGTTAAGGAAAGAGGCCATAATGCCAGAGAGTACGCACCATTTTGTTGAAGAATATGATGGGCTGGTAGGTTTCGGTTTTAGCCGCGAGGTGGACGAGTTCACCCTCACCTATTATCTCCAGAGATTCTCAGAAGACCAGCTTATGGCGTGCATTAGAGGCCGAATGTCTGATTCGGACATGGAGGAGCTCTTCAATCTCATTACCCGGCTAATGAAGCAATATCTCACCGAAGAGGAATACCACAAACACTTTCTCAAAGATGACAATGGATAATGTATGCTTTTGTCGATTCACCCTTCCATACCTTCCTCGATCAGACGGCGGGCCGGGTCCCGAACCGGATCGCCATCATCTTCGGAGGGATGGAGTTGACCTACGCTGAGCTAAAAGAACTTAGCGATCGTTTCGCGACGGCCCTCTTTGACATGGGAATCCGAAAGGGAGACCGGGAGAAAATCAGGGAGGTGGTCTTTCTGGACGCCATCCCGGTAAGCGCCGCCGGAAAGGTCTTGAAAAAGGACCTGAGAGACAAGTTAATAGAGGAGGGAAAATTATCTGCAACGTCTTCCATTACAGGCTCCACCAGGGAATAGCCTCGATATTGTCCGCCAGACGCCGCGGCGCTCGGCAGCGGCAGACAATGAAACCACGCCGTGCCCGTTGGGGATAGGTTTCAAGGAACAGCTTCAGGTACGAAGCGTCCGCTAGGGACGGCGATTCCGTGGCCTTCACCTCGATTGGGATGGCCTCATTAGGTGTTTCCAGCACATAATCCACTTCCGCACCGTGGGCCGTGCGCCAGAAACTCAGTCGATACGCTCGGCCGACATAGAGGCAGCGTGATATCAACTCCTGTCCCACCCAGTTCTCGAACAGCTGTCCCATCTGGGTCTTTAATAGATCGGCTGAAAAACGGTAGCGTGCAGCCGCGTTCCGCACTCCGTTGTCATAGAGTAGAAAACGGGGTGTCGTCAGCACTCGCTTGCGACCGGCGGCGCCATAAGCGGGTATGCGATACCCCACGAATGTGTCTTCCAGCACCTGGTAATATGTGCGCAGGGTCGCCACGGGCACGCCGCTTTCCCGAGAGATATTGGTCATATTGATAATGCGGCCTGATTCCGTTGCCGCCAGTTCCAGAAACTGCTGAAAGGCTCCCACATTACGCACCAGGGACTCCCGTCGGATCTCTTCCTCAAGGTAAAGGTCCACATAGCTCTCCAGGGTTCTGACCCTAGTCTCCTCATTCTCAAGGGTCACCCCCGGCAAAGTGCCGAAAAGCAACAAGTCGTCCAGCATAGGCTCGGGGAAACCCGTTGCGAGCGGTTCCGTCGGTACCGGGAACACACGGGATTCAGGGGCATCCTGCCGTTCCCGGAGGATCAATGGGCACAGGTGGAAAAGATGCGCCCGGCCGGGCAGGAGGTTGGCCGACGAGGTCTTGAGTCTCCTTGCCGAACTTCCGGTCAGCAGGAAGCGGAAACGACCTGGATAGATGTCGTACAGATACTGGACCTCGTCCAGGAGGGCAGGCACCTTCTGAATCTCATCCACACAAACGACCACAGGGCTCCTATTATCAGCTTCCAGGATCTGCGTGAAGACATGCGGATCACGCTCCAATTCCAGCCGTGTCCGACGTTCCTGGAGATTGAAAACCCGCGCATTTGCGTCCGCAACCCGTTGCAACAACGTGGACTTTCCCGTCTGCCGCGCCCCGAAGAGCAGGCGAACCTTGTCAAGCGAGGCCTCGGCCTGCAATATGCCTTCGAGTAATCTCGGATAACTTATCATGACATGTATAATATACGAAACAATTTACATGTCAATACAAATCCTCCCTACCCCCATTTCTCGCCTGCAAGTTTCAACCACAACATCATGCGGTCTGATTTAGCTTGACACACAAGCCATGATTTCCATATAGTCCTTGCCTAAAAAGCGACTTTTTATCGGTAAAACATTTCACTGGGCAAATCTGTCGTAAAGGGTGACAATTATGATGAAAAACGAGGATATTATAAAAAGAATTACGCTCAATCCTAAGGTCATGGTGGGTAAGCCGACAATTCGAGGTATGAGGATTACGGTGGAACAAATTCTACGGGCATTAGCTGGCGGAATATCTGAAAAGGAATTGTTGGAAGAGTATCCTGATCTTGTGCCAGAAGATATTCAGGCCGTGTTTGTTTACGCTGCCGAGTTGGTCAGCGAAGAGCAGGTATTTCCCATTATGGTTTCTGCATGAGGTCATCTCGTCTGAAGTTCCTCGTAGATGTTGGTGTTGGCAAAGAAGGGGGCAGGGGGACATCCTATAATGCTCCCAGTGCCAATCTAAAAGTCAGCTAGCAGAAGTTAATCACGTTCTGCACCAACCTCTCCCGTCCCCTCTCCTCAGGCGACTATTTTCCTCTTGACATGATCACATATTCTGTAATACAATTTGTATTATCTGATAATGGGAGGTAGAAAAATGTCCACAAGCGTCAGACTGGATGAAGAGACAGAAGATATTCTATTTAAGACTGCAGCAGCCCTCAATACAACTAAGAGCGAAATCCTAAAGGCCTCGATTCGTGAATTTTGTCAAAGGACATTGGAGAAAAAGACCAAAAGGCCTTACGATCTGATTAAAGATCTGATTGGAAAGGAGTTTAGTGGGAAAGGCAATCTCGCCATTGACGGCGAAGAAATCTTAAGAAGGGCTTTCAGCAAGAATCATGATTCTCCTTGATACCGGCCCAATTGTGGCCTTTTTCGACGCCTCGGATGACTATCACCGTCTCTGTCTGAAAACACTGAAAAATATAGATCAACCCATGGCCACCACATGGGCAGTGCTTACCGAGGCATTTTATCTCCTTGGATTCTCATGGAAGGCCCAGGATAACCTGTGGGAATTCATTATGAGAGGGGGTGTGGACGTCCTGTCCCTAAATGCCAAAATGCGCGCACGTTGCCGGGAACTCATGGAAAAGTACAAGGATTTACCAATGGATCTCGCAGACGGGACCCTGGTTGCTGCAGCAGAACATCGGAAGATTGAAAAGGTCTTTACCTTGGACCACAAGGATTTCAACGTTTACAGACCTGATCATGTAAGGCGTTTCAAAATCCTCCCTGCCCGGCTATGAGCCTTCGACCTCATAAGTAGCGCCGGTTTATCCCGGCACTTCCGGATGCCCCCAGAATACCTCCCACTCCAAGACCCGACACGTTCCACCTTAATGGCAAGGACCCCTTAACAAGCCGTCCCACGAAGGCCTTATAAAGTCTCTCTATCGCAACCCCATTATCCAGCCCTATCCCTTGGAACTCTTCCGAATTAATGACCTCCCGGGCAATAAACTTGGCCGCCTCCCGTTTATCTTCTCCCATATCAAACATGGGTAGGGGGACAACCTATAATGCTCCCAGTGCCAATCTAAAAGTTCTCTAGCAGAAGTTAATCACGTTCTGCACGAGCGTCCCCTCATTCCCACAGGTGTGAACCGGAGGGTGAAACAAGGCCGTGCTGATGCGGAGGTTGGAGCCAAGCAAAAAAGAGTACTTTTTTGTAGGGAGAGGTGTTTTTTCCTTGACTCGCCCTTTAATGAGTGACCCCATTTATTAATGGGCGATTGAACTATTAAGGGAAATATCGATAGAAATCGCGCCGGTGTAATACCCTCATGAATTCAACCTTATTACTTGAGAATTCTACCCCGACGCGATAATTGCCGATTCGAATGCGGTATCGATCTAGATATCCTCTCATGGGTTTAACACCCGTTACATCTCTGATCGTCTCTGATTTCGGGAAATCAGAAAACGCTAACTGAAAAACGCGATCATACTCCGGCCGGTTTCTCAACTTCTTGAGGTCTTTCAAGAAGGACTTCCGATACAGGACTTCCATTTTGATTATTCTTCCAGGAAAGAAAGTGCTGCCTTGCGGTCTAACAGAGGGCTGTCTTTGGCCTCATCCATGGCCTTATTAAGGCAGTAGTTCTCTATTTCCTCAGCAATCTCTTCAATGGAGGCATCGTCTCTCGGGACAATTTGCCTCCATAGATCGATCGGAATGACAACAGCCTTGGTTTGTCCGCCTTTGTCTGTAATATATTCGATTTCAGGCATAATAGCTCCCTCATCCTATGGTTGATGTTTTCTTTTGTCCGGGCACATTCGCATCGTAGCACATCTGTATTTCCACCGCAAATTGGATCTTGGGCCCCTTTCGTTCCCACGCTGGAGCGTCGGAACGAAATGGATCTCTCAGTTTACAGGGTAGTGGATACAATCTCACAAGAAAGCCCACCACTCGCTCAATCATAACAGCCTTGATTCGGATGGGTGGCTCCGTCTTGGCCCCTGAGAACAACCCACTTTTTGCCACAAAAACGATGATACAGGCCCAAAACGGGGGGCTCTGATACTTGCACTCTCAATTATTTTAAACACTTAGCACTGCCTAACCTCCTTTGGCACACCCTTTGGCCCTCGACACAAAAAGCAACTTTTTGTTGCATAAGGGAGATAGCCATGTCTACTGTGAACGACAGAATAGGTGTCTTTAACAAACGGCACCGGCTGTGGGAGGCTAGCTTCCCTGGGTCCCTCTTTCAGGTCATCGAGTTGCAGCCACAACATCCTGCGGTCGGATTTACCTTGATTCCCAAGGCCACCCCCATTACACTCTCCTAATGAAAAGGCAAGTTCTATCACCTCTTGAAGTGTAGGAGCCGTGGGAACTGGTTGCATGAACGAAGATAAGCATAATGAATAAAGAACGTATCCAAATCCGGCCGGAGACAAACAAGATGACAGAGACAACGAAGCCGCGGATCACAAAGATCGCGGGGCTCAAGGAAGAGCATTTTGGAGGGATATTCAGGCAGGTCTTTTTTTCCCCCGAGACCACTGCAAATCGCTACCTCAAAATGGCGTATATCGACGTGCCGCCTGGCGCCGCAGGGACACCCCACGTTCATCTGGGTGAGGAACTGGTATACACCATCAAAGGAAAGGCCTCCCTCACAATTGATGGACAAGACCACTTGATCGAAGAAGGCACCTGCTTCTTGATCCCTCCGGACGTGGAACACCCTGCTCGGGTGGTGGGGAATGAGAACTGGGTGGCGGTGGTCGCCTATTGCGATGAATGCCCAGTATTAAAAAGGGCCTTGAACAAGGAAGATGTCCATTACCCTCTGGCCACCGGAAGGGAATGAATGTGTGAATGGGGTCACCAATTAAAGTATATTATAGGGACGTCTATGCTTTTATGCGATTGTCGGCTATGAGCTCAAGTCGCTTCTCTCTTGCTAATTTTTCTCCCCTTTTCGATGAACGACTCACCGACGGTTG
>CAYVMN010000240.1:0-5870 GCA_964452575.1 uncultured Desulfobacteraceae bacterium
TGAAGGAGGCCTTCACCCCCAGGGAGAGGAGGCCTTCGATGGCACCATCACAGAGAGTTCGGTAGAGGGTGAAGACATCGCGTGATGGTACCAAAGTCCTGATCCACTTCCAGCTTCGTCCCGCTCGGGGAAAGCTCAACGTAGTTCACATTCCCTGCGTTTCTTTGAATGTAGTCGGTCCAGCCCAAGGTACAGATACCATCTTCCGTCTTCACCCACAGGTGTTTTCGGGTATATCTCAGATACTCTGGAATATCCACTTCTCCAAATCGCATCTACACTAACCTCTCCATCATCGCCCTCGAGTTTCGCAGATTCGCCACGCCACGGTGCAAGAAATTATGATCCTGTTCCTACCACCAACAAGGCACCTTGTCGTGCTCGAAGACCTGCTTGACCAGTTCATCATAATCCACGTCTCCTCTATACAGCTCAAACTGCCGTACTTCATTGCCTTCATACGTAGGTTCCATGAGCCTTTTTATGACTTCATCCGGCTCTGATTTTAACACATGTAATATCTTCATTTGGACCTCCCTTAATGCAGGCCTACGGCCGCAACCCAGGTAGTGTCCGGTGGGCAGATTTCAGAGGCGCTTGATTCCAAATTCCAAGCACCAAGCACCAAATTGTCTTTCGGACTCCACACCTGCCGGTGGGTCCCCAGTTTTCCAAACAAATCCCAAACACGAAACACCACACCCTCAACCTCTCAACCCCTATATCTGTTTGTTATTTTGAATTTTGGTCATTGGAATTTATTTGTTATTTGGGATTTGTAATTTGGAATTTCCCCATTTTGGTCACTGCTCATTCGACTCTCGTCCGTGGCCACTGAAAAACCAAGACTCTAAAATGGAATGACCAGATCATACTCGCAGAGTTTCTTGGCCATATCGGCCAAAGACATATACTCAAACAGATCCCATTTCTCCACATTGGCCCGGGTGTCCGTATAGTGACGGCCCTCCAGTTCTTCCTTAAGAAATTCCAGGTTTTCTTTGTAGCCCTCCACCCTATCCTCGGGCATCTTTACCTCACCTATGACAAACATGTCCGTTTCGATCATTTCAAGACCCAGGCCCAGGCTGGACCTCAGCCCCTCCCACTGGTTGTTCACATCCCTGATGACCACGGCTACCCTGTTAGGTTCCATCTCTTGCCCTCCGCTATAGGACCAGGTAACGGTCGCATTTTCCGATAAGTGAAACATGTCTTGACTGTGTGGCCAGACCCTTCTCACCCATCCCTGCCGGTATGGGCCTGCCTTTCAGTCCCAGCTCTTCCCATCGCACGTTGCACAGTGTCATCTCTTCAGGAGCGAGATGCGCGAGCTCCTGATACCTGGGGTCCTGTGTCATCAGTACCCCGTTGTGAGTGAAAAAGATGATGAGCTCCTTACCTGCCTTCTTTGCGGCCTTGACAACGCCGATGACATGATCAAGGTGCCTGTTTGTAGGGACAAAGATGCCCAATTTTTCCTTTTCAGCCATATGAAACACCCCCCCTGTTCAGTTCTTTTCTCCCATGATCGCCCGCACCATATCTTCGGGCCTGATTCGTGCAGATCCTATGCCTCTGGAAACATAGAAGGACTCAATGGAGCCGGTCAGGATCAATGAACCTAGGGAACCCTCTCTTACGGCAGTACTCAACATCTATCTCCTCTTCCAGTACCTGATGATAACCGATGCAAACGTAGGGTTCTCTTGGATTCAAGATGATAATCGTTCCGTGGGATGCCTCTTTGGCACAATAGGCCACGGCGTGGTAAATGCTCTGGGAGTGCAGGTAAGACACATGACCCAAATCAAGCAATCTGATCATCACGCCGCCGCCGAACAATCCCGAACGTCTCAAACAAAATTCGCCACTTTGTTCTCAATAACAAGGTCCACAAGCCTGTCATAATCGATGACTTCAGCCTTGTCCTCTAGGCGATCCCCCATTCCACGCCTCTTGACATCCTCCTCAATGGCGTAGATCTTCTTGTCCTGAACCGCCTGAGTATCTAGGTAGACACCGTCCTTTATCAACACTACTACAGCCTCGGGATCCATCTGGGCATACTTAAGTCCTACTGGTCCCAGCATCTTGTCTCCGCATAGATAGAGCATATGATTCCCTCCTAAAAGTCCATGTTGAAATCATTCTCACTAAACAGGTCAAATGCCTCTTGTCTTGAAATCACAGTAATGTCGGGGGCCAATTCGGCCTCTGTTATCCCCCTTTCCTTTAGATCCTCTCTGACAGCGCATAGCCTTGTTCCCATGTCCTTGAAAGACTCGAAATAGGCAAGGGCGTCAGTTCTGTCCACCTCCTTTAGACAATAAAAAACCCCGTCCGACTGGAAGAGAATCGTCGGGATATTTTCATCGATGCCGGCACTTACACCAACTCCCGCCCGCAGGCCCTCTGTATAAAATACGGTCCCAAAGGGCGCCCTGCATATATTTATTAAGACCTTTTTCTCCGCCATAGAAACTTCTCCTTTAACTAATTGAGCCCGTGAGATCCGATCAAAGGGTTATGAATGTATCTGCCTCACTGATCATGTCCGCCAGATCCGGTAGTCCGCCTACGCGAACACCCTTAATAAACTCTTTGCCCCTTTCCAGGCCCCTGGCATTTACGCAAATCCCGCAGGCTATGATTCTGGCCCCCTTATCCACTAGCCTTTTCATTCGCTCTATCGGGAGAGGGACATCCTCTGGAAACTTCTGATGTTTTATGGCGTTATACACCGCATCGATATACCAGAATCCCTCGACCTCATGACCCTTGTCGAGGGCGGCATCTGCCAGACGAGCAAAGATCTCGTAGTTCTCTGTCTGCCAGGGCCCTTCTGTTAACAACAGAGCTATTCTTGCCATAGCGCATTACCTCCATTTCTATGTCCTATACAGGGCGCTATTTTTTTCCGAATGTCCCCTTGGCCTCATATTCTGCATACTGCTCTTCAAGCCACTTCTGAATATCCCCAGCGCCGCTTACGAGACCCTTCAAATCTCCTTCCAAATTAGATGCCTCTATATAAACAAAGAAACCTTCGCCGTAGGGGTCTGTATTGACCAGAGTGGGGGAATCAATTACCTTCCTGTTCACCTCCACGATCTGGCCTTCCACAGGGGCCCTCAGGGGCCCTATATACTTACCTGCCTCAATTGATCCAAAAGGCTTTAATTTCTTTACCGGAGATCCTGCAGGTTTCAATTTTACATATTGGGTGTTGCCGCCGGTGGCCGCAACCCCAAAGGCATCCAGGCCTACCTTAACCCGCTTATCCCCCTCTACTCTTACCCACGTATGTTCTTTGGGTTCGTAATAGAGATCATCGGGCAAAATAATACCTTTAAATTCTGCCATAGGTCATTATCCTCCATATCATTAATCAGACTTTTCAATAATAAATCTCCACTTGCCGGCCACCACCTCTGAGACGTGATAGGGATATTTTTTCTTCCTGAGGAAATTGGGAATGGATTCTTCGGCGGCTGGCTGGTAGTCCACAATCACCTCCAGAAACTGTCCTTTCCGCAAGGGTTTCAAGGCATCTCGTGCGCCCATGACCGTATAGGGGCATGTCTTCCCACTGAGATCCGCTGTGACATCGGGTTTGGCATCCTCCAGAGTCATATCTTAAGGCCTCCCTTCTATGGATTTTTACAGGTTATACATGGCGACATTAATCAGAGCAGACCTCGGCATTTCTGCAAAAGCAGGAATCCAGAAGAAAACTGGATTCTCCCGTATCCAGGACGGGGCAAGCTAAGTCAAGCCAGGAGTGACAAACTGCATGAGACTTATGTCGTCATGCATAAATCTATGTTTTTCTCTCTCACGATATATGATGAATGCGCAAAAAGTTAAAAATCATCCATTTTCGTCATTCCCGCGGTGCCTGTCCCCGCAAAATCAACCACTTTTGGACTCCCGCCTTCGTGGAAGCGACAGTCTGCGCGGCCTTTTACGATTCCATCGAGTTTCAATTATCTTTTTCACCTCCTTCCCATTTGGGGGGTTCACTTCTCAGCTATATTCATGGCTCGCAATACCAGCTCAATGACATCCAAGACCTTTACCTCGGCCTTGATCTCTCTTATGGCACTTGTCAAAGTGCGGACGCACTGCTGGCAGGCAGTAGCGCAGATGGCTGCCCCGGAATCACGAATCTGTCCCGCCCTTCTTAGGCCCACCTTGGCCGTCAGTTCATTGTCGTACATCTCGACATCTCCCCCGCCGCCGCAGCAAAGGGATTTTCTGCCGCTCTCAGTGAGTTCAATGAACCTAAGCCCTGGTATGCGTTTTATCACTTCACGTGGAGCGGCATACACCCCGGAGCTCCGGCCCAAGTCGCACGGATCATGGTAAGCAACGGTTCCGGTCAGATGTCCGCCCAGTTCGATCTTGCCGGTGCGGATCAACTCCTCCAGGAGCTGGGTGGCGTGCATAAGCCTTATGTTTCCCACATCTGCGGCATACTCATGGGACCAGGTGTGAAAGCAGCTGGGGCAAGAAAACACCATGGTCGTGGCCCCTGTTTCTCGTATGGCATTTATATTATGCTCCTTGAGCTTATCCACCCCGTCTTTTATGCCAGCTGAGAGCAGGGGAAACCCGCAGCACCACTCCTTTTCCCCCAGAATAGTAAAGTCCACGCCTGCCCTGGTTAGGATCTGACAGAACTCTTCCGGAATCTTTTGGACCGCCGGTGAGAAAGAGGAAACGCACCCAATAAAGTAAACTACCTCGGCCTTTTCTCTCGTAAACAGATCTTCCGGGGGGTGATCCATAAATTCAACCCACATGGCCCGTTCTTCATTATCATAATCCAACGGATTGTGTTGATTGCGCACCGCCTCTCGGATTATCTGAAGGATCGGCGGATGGAACCCTTTTCCGGCCAGATTCCCTCTCATATCCTTCCAGAGATCCCTGAGGCCTATATTGACAGGGCAGACCTCTTTACACCTCCCACACAGTGTGCATCGATAAGTGCCCTTCCAGATCTCCGCCAGTTCGGAGGGACTTATCTCCTTCCTGCCCAAAATGGATTTCAATGATTCAATCCGTTCCGAGGGAAGAAGATTTCGGTTATCGACGGCATCAATGGATGTCGCAACAGAACACCACAGGCTGCATGTCTTGCAATGGGTACATGCATCCAATTCCATAACCTCTTTGGTAACCACATTGGCCCGGTCTGATTTGCCTTTTTCCATGACCGCATTGACGAGAAGACTCAACGGGCTGGCGATGATATGAAACATCTTGCTAAATGGGAGATAGGCCAGACCGATGAAGCATGCCAGGAAATGGACATACCACAGGATTAGCGGAAGGCGAGCCTGATCCAGTCTCAATGCAACAGGCGTGATCGCCTTTGCTACCCCGTAGCTCATAAAGGCCCACTCAGGCCGGGAATGGCAGGCAGCGCAACTCATTTCGTGAAGTTCCTTGCCCTGGGCAAGGGCCTTTTCTTCAAATGGACCCTTCACAACGGGTGAGACGACACCATACTTGCTTACCCAGTAGCCCTCCAGCGATCTTAGTTTTTCTTTGTCGTCAGAATCGGCATACTCCTTTACCATATCCTTATAGCTTGTGTAGGAGACGATCTTTGTACCTTCCAAAAAGATCCCGCTCAGCATAATAACGGCCAGGATAACTATCGAGTAGATATCCATACTGTTGGTAAATAGGTGCGGGACTTTCAAGATGAATCGCCGGTACAAAGAGACGACCAATCCGACAATCACCAGTAGACCGAACAGGTTTCTAAGGAACAAAAAGGGGTTGAGGGTAGAATAATACTCAGCAAAAATATTGGCTGTTAGTACCTTCTCCAGGGCATGCATAAGGAGCAACAA
>CAYVMN010000241.1:0-5860 GCA_964452575.1 uncultured Desulfobacteraceae bacterium
AGTGGTAGACTGTTCGAGTAAACTTTGTGTTGGAGCAGCGGATTCGCCGCAAAAGAGCAGCAATCTCCCGGTCTAGGAGGCGAATATCAAGGGTCTGGGTAAAATTAACCTGAAGATTGCGTCGTGCCATTTCTTCCAAGAAAAGGCCTGCTTTGGAATGTGCAAGGATGTTGTCATCGAGGAGGATCACCTTTTTCCGGTCGCCCTGAAGGATCTCGTCCAGGGTGCTTACTTGACGAATATTCCCCTCTTTTTCAGGAACAATGCAAAAAGGGCAATGAAAAGGACACCCTCGGGTGACAAAGCCTATGGCCCGGTCCTTGAGTTCAGGATAAAGGGTGTAGTCTGCGGGCATCTTTTCTATCTTTCGTGGAAGCCTCCCCCGGATATCCGCCCCTGAACCTCCAACGATCAGGGATTTTCCGTAATATTCCTTTAGGGTGGCCACTCGCTTCAAGGATGCACTGTGTGAGAACACACAACTCCCGTAGACGGCATCTGCCCCTTTGATTTTGCTCATTCTGCGCTCTAAAATGACCCTTTTCCCCTGTTCCTTGTGGTATTGGCTTAGCTTCATGAGCGCAAGGTTTGGAAGTCGACCGTCTATTTGAAGGAGAAGAATGGTTCCTCGGGGAACTCGTGTTTTGGCGCGATTTTCTTTTGATTGCGCCGGGGATGCAGGCAGGGGAATGTGACTTCTTCGGGCCCTGTAAGGAAACTGTGATTGGGCCTTTTCTGAGAGGGTGGTCAGGAATTGCATGGAAGGCAGGAGACGATCCAGAAGCATGATCCATTGTGGAAATATTTTGGAGGTGCAAAGGAAATCGGGACGATCCAACAACATGACACCCGGTTGGTTCAATGGTTTCCCGCTTCTTGGGAAGGCGTCGATCATGTGACGGGCTGCATCAAAGACTGGGAGGCAGGCCCGCTGTTTCCAAGGCCTCAACCGGGCCCACTGAAGGCGGAAGTCGCACCTTTTCTTAAGCCAGCCTTCGGTGTCCATGTCCAGGTATTCACTCAATAGTTCACATAACTTCCATAGGCTCTGCTGGGCCGGGTACCTGGATTTCAGGACTGCTTTATCATGAAGCCTTGTCAGGAAGGCTACTGGATCGGTGATAGGTGCACCCTTTGAAAAAAGAGAATAAAACCGTTTTATGCGGTGGAAGGGGTCTTCGAAATCAAAATCTTCATCCCCTTCACGAGAACAAATGGCTGAGCCGTAGGCCAGCAACAAATACTTCGTGTTGCCATGCCCCATGCAGGGTTTGTTGATGGGGATTGTTTCTGAAAGCAGACGGCAGAAAGGGCCCTGTAAGGGTTTGATCTGACCAGCCTCGTCTATATGCAAACCGCTACCGAAAACAGCCGGTAAATTGACTCCCTCGTCCCAGGGGGCGTGACGGACCAGTGTAAATTCAAGCCGAAGGGGGGTGGAATCTCCTCCGCAAAACCGGCCCAAATCACAGGGAAGACGGGAAAGAAAAGAAACGCCGCCACAGGCCAGCCCCATCAGTTGAAGAAGCTCTCGCTGCCTTGGTCCTGAAGGCAAGAGCGTCCACTTCCTGATTTTACCCCTTAATTTCTCGACTTTGAAATAGCCCGCCCCGTTTTTCCGAGCGTTTTCGAAATATATTTCCAAAAGATACATGGTGAACGTCAGATCTCGGAAATGGAGGAGAAGGGGACATCAAAACCCCTTATGCATGCCAAACGTTGCCACCTGCCCCACAAACTCTTCCCCCGGCATGCCTGATGATTACACCGGCGCAACCAACCAGTCAACCTGTTTTGGAGCCCGTATCCCTTTTATACATGACAACATAAGTCTCATACAGTTTGTCATTCCGGGCTTGACCAGGCCCGCCCCCTACTTGATACGGGGGAATCCAGGTTTATTCTGGATTCCTGCTTTCGCAGGAATGACGAGGTCTGCTCTGATTAATGTCGCCATGTATTGATACCTAGTCCCTTTGAGTAAATTTGGAGCATTACCAATTTGTTAATACCAAAAGGCTACCGCGTCATTCCGATGTTGGCCCGTCGTTTGGATTATTGCTTGCGAGGTGACATATATTTCTGATAAAAATGGGGCGTTGGGGGCAGTTAATGGTTAAAAATTTCAACCTGTGCGGTTAGCCATTAGCCGTTAGCCATTAGCGGTTAGCATTAAAAGGCGGTGGAAATGAGAGATTTTCGAGAACTTAAAGTATGGGAGAAAGCCCATCGTCTCAATGTTGAATAGTTTGATCCAAAAGCTAACCGCACAGGTCCAAAAACTTTAATCGAAAGGAGGAGGTGCTGATGAAAAGATTCCAGTTCAATACAATTCTAATTCTGCTGATGTTTTTCACTATTACCGGCCTGGCAATGGCCGGCACCCTGGATGAAGTGAAGACCAGGGGGTATCTCATTGCCGGTGTAAACGGTGGGGTGTTCGGGTTCAGCATGCCGGACGACAAGGGCGAGTGGAAAGGCCTTGACGTGGATACCGCCAAGGCGATTGCAGCCGCCGTGTTTGGTGATGCAAGAAAGGTGAAGTTTACGGCACTAACCGCTGTTCAACGACTGCCGGCCTTGCAGTCAAAAGAGATCGATGTCTTGTGCCGCAATACGACCCAGACCCTCACCCGTGAGACCACCAATGGATTAAACTTCTGCCATGTCAATTTCTATGACGGCCAGGGCTTTCTCGTTCCCAAGAAGCTGGGGGTCAAGAGCGCTAAGGAGCTGAGCGGTGCCACGGTGTGCGTCCTTCCCGGAACGACCACAGAATTGAACGCAGCAGATTTTTTCAGGAAAAACAAGATGGAATGGAAGCCGGTTGTGATCGAGCAAACGGCCGAGCTAAGCAAGGCCTTCTTTGCGGGGCGCTGCGACTGCCTGACATCAGATGCCTCCCAGCTGGCCGCCCATAGATCTGTGGCCCCCAATCCGGACGACTACGTCCTCTTGCCGGATATCATTTCCAAAGAACCCCTTGCACCGGTCGTGCGCCACGGAGACGATCAGTGGTACGACATCGTGAACTGGACGGTTATGGCATTGATACAGGCCGAGGAGTTCGACATCAACTCAAAGAACGTGGATGAGATGCTGAAAAGCAAAGATCCTCAGATCCAGCGTTTCTTAGGGGTGACCCCGGGTATGGGGAAGGCCTTGGGGCTTGACGAAAAATGGGCCTACAATATCGTAAAGCAGGTAGGCAACTACGGGGAGATCTTTGAACGAAACGTAGGACCGCATGCCCCCCTGAAACTCCAGCGAGGACAGAACGACCTCTGGACACGTGGCGGACTGATGTATGCCGCTCCTTTCAGGTAATCGACAACAAAAGAGGTCGCAATCGTTCACCACAGAGGGCACAGAGTACACAGAGCACAGACTCTGTTATTTGATCTATCTCCTTCACAACTTATTCCCTCTGTGTTCTCAGTGTTCTCAGTGGTGAAGTGTTACAAGAGGTCTCTTCAGCGTTGAGCAGAGGATCCTATGAAAAGGCCCCGTTTTGGCTTGACCCCAAGAAAAGGTCGATCATAGCGCAGATTGGGGTCCTGACCATATTCGGGCTGCTGGTCTGGTACCTGGTTTCCAATACCCTGCTAAACCTCGAAAGGCAGGGTATCGCCACTGGATTTGGGTTCTTAAAAAAAGAGGCGGCATTTGAGATCGGCGAATCCCTGATTCCTTATTCTGCTGCCGACACCTATGCCAGGGCCCTCCTGGTCGGTGCATTGAACACCCTTAAGGTGGCCTTTATCGGCATTATAATAACGATCATCCTCGGGGCATTCATTGGGATCGCCCGCCTATCCGGTAACTGGCTCGTCTCCAGACTGGCCGGGACCTATATCGAGGTCATGCAGGATATCCCGGTGCTGCTCCAATTGTTTTTCTGGTATTCCCTCTTTTATGTAGCACTCCCCTCCCCCAGGGAGGCCCTAAATCCCTTCAAAGGGCTCTTTCTGTGCAACCGAGGCGTGGTCCTTGCCCTGCCCGAGGCACACCCATCCCACAAATACATATTGCTGGCATTCGCCCTGGGATGCCTATTGACCTACTTTCTCAGGCATTGGACAAGAGGTAGGCAGGCCCAGACAGGAAAGGGCCTGCCGGTATTTGGAATCTCCGCCGTTATCCTCATCGGATTCCCCCTCGTCACGTGGGTGGCGTTCGGGGCCCCAGCCGGGATGGACCTCCCAAGGCTCCACGGCTTCAATTTCAAAGGGGGAATCACCCTCAGCCCGGAGTTCATTGCCCTTCTGCTCGGCCTGGTCCTTTACACGGCGGCATTTGTCGCGGAGGTAGTGAGGGCAGGGATTCAGTCAGTAGGAAGGGGGCAACGGGAGGCCGCCATGTCCATCGGGCTGAGACCGGCCAAGGTCCTTTCCCTGGTCATAATGCCTCAGGCCCTTCGGGTCATTATCCCCCCGCTCACCAGCCAGATGATGAACCTGACCAAAAACAGCTCTCTTGCCGTTGCAATCGGATATCCGGATTTTGTCTCAGTCACCAATACCACCATCAACCAGACCGGACAATCCATCGAAGGCGTGGCGTTGATAATGGCACTCTATCTGATCTTCAGCCTCTCCACCTCGGCCTTTATGAACTGGTACAACAAGAGGGTTGCCCTGGTTGAAAGATGAGGTCATGAAAGAACTTAAACCCCCGGTCACCAGCGTCGGCCTTATTGGCTGGGCCAAAGAGAACCTCTTTAAAGGATGGTTAAATTCCTTCTTGACAGTCGTTACCATCTATCTTCTCTACAAGGCCATCCCTCCACTTCTCAAGTGGATGTTTATTGACAGCGCGTGGACTACGACGGCCCAGGCTTGCAGGCAGGTTAGCGGGGCCTGCTGGTCGATCATCACGACCAATCTGAGATTCATCCTGTTCGGCTTCTATCCCTACGAGGAGCAGTGGCGGCCCCTGATTGCCATGCTGTTGCTCTTCGGGCTTGTCTTTTACAGCCGGGACAGGAGACATTGGAAAAAGGGCCTTGTTTATGTGTGGGGGCCTGGACTTTTTGTAATGGGCCTCCTGATGAAGGGGGGGATATTCGGACTTTCACCGGTTGAGAGTACCAAATGGGGAGGGCTTCCACTCACCCTCCTTCTCTCTGTCTTCGGGCTGGCGGCGGCCTATCCCCTGGGGGTCGTCCTTGCCCTGGGTCGACAGTCCAAGATGCCCGGGATCAAGATACTGTGCGTGGTCTACATCGAGCTGATCCGTGGGGTGCCGCTCATCAGCCTCCTTTTCATGGGATCGATCATCTTTCCCCTCTTTTTGCCGGAAGGGATTACCATCAACAAGATCCTTAGGGCCCAGGCCGCAATCATTCTCTTTACGGCTGCATATATCGCCGAGGTCGTCAGAGGGGGTCTGCAGGGGATGTCGCGGGGCCAGTATGAGGCGGCCGAGTCCATGGGATTGAACTACTATTTAACCATGCGCCTGGTCATATTGCCTCAGGCCCTCAAGATCGTAATTCCACCCACGGTCAGCATCATGATCTCGGCATTCAAGGACACATCATTGGTGGTGATAATAGCGCTTTTCGATCTCCTCAAGACGACCCAGACCGTCCTTTCCAACCCGGAATGGATGGGTTTTAGCCGGGAGGCCTATCTGTTCATTGCGGTCCTCTACTTCCTGGGCTGCTTTTCCATGGCCAGTTACGGCCGAAAATTGGAGAGGGAACTCTCGACCGGGCATTAGAAACCGTATTACTTCAATGGTTTGAAAACACTGAGGAGTAAGATGACAGACCGCGAGGGTCTTTCTTCCAAAGGACGTAAACCAAATTCTTCACAGCCTCTGGAACGCCCCCTTAGCTTTAAATACAGTTTCTGCC
>CAYVMN010000242.1:0-5856 GCA_964452575.1 uncultured Desulfobacteraceae bacterium
GTGTCAACCCTGTGCCCCATACCTCTAAATGTCTCCACTGCCTGTTCTACGAGTTCCATGACATCGGGTTCGACCCGGGCATATCCTAAGGTCCGGCTGAAACCGATTCTCGAGGATTTTAGAGGTCTTTCCAGTGTTCTCAAATATGAGCCCTCCGGTTGAGGGAGGGAATCCGGGTCTGCCGGATGATATCCGGCCACACAATCCAGATATAGGGCCGCATCGCTCACTGTTCTGCTGAGGGGCCCGAGTACCATGGTGCGGGCCATGTGGAGACTGGGTCCGGGGCCCAGAGGAATTCTTCCGTACGAGGGCTTTAACCCAAAGCACCCGGAATAGGAGGCAGGGATGCGAATTGAGCCTCCGGCATCGGAGCCGGTTGCCAAGGGCACCATACCGGCAGCAACTGCTGCGGCTGAACCCCCGCTGGAGCCCCCGGGCGTACGATCCTTGTTCCAGGGGTTTCGGGTGACCCCGTATAAACGGTTCTTGGTGAAGCCGGTAAAGCCAAATTCCGGGGTATTTGTCTTACCTACCACAATGGCACCGGAGGCCTTTAGGCGGGAGACCTGAATGGAGTCGTCTCCTGCCACATTGTCCTTGTAAGGAATGGAACCAAAACTGGTGACCATCCCTTTCACATCTTCCAGGTCCTTTACACCTATGGGGATACCGGTCAAGGGACCTGGATCTTCACCGCAAGAGATCCTCTTCGCCAATGACCTTGCCTCGTCTAGGGCCTCATCGGTATGAAGAGCGACAAATGCATTGATCTCCGGATTCACCCGATCGATCCTCTCCAGGGTCTCCTCCATCAGTTTTACCGGGGAAAGCCCCCTGGATCGGATCAATCTTGCCAGTTCCATAACAGACAAATAAGATAAGGAGGTCATCGGATCACCACTCAGCGGTCTTGTTCTTGGAAGTCATGGGTCTCATCCTCTTCAAGTTCCTCCAGGGGCAATAATTCTACCTCTGAATCGGAAAGGGAATAGTCAAAATCATCTATTAGGTCCTCAATCTCGTCAAGCTCTTCTCCCGGCTCTTCCTTGGCAACATCCATACGGGATAAGACCCTTCCCGGGAGGTTTTTCATCCGGCCAAGCCTTTCCAACTCACGCTGGCAGGAGACGCATAACCTTGCCTCGGGCACAATCATAATCCGTTCCGGCGGAATTGGATCCCCACATTCCTCGCACTCGAACCATCTTTCGTTATTCGAGATCTTTTGGATCAATTCCTCTAACATCTTCAGCTCTTTCACTTTTTTCTCAATGAGGAGGTAGCTGCTCTGGGCCAAGATTTCCCTCTGTGCACGGTCAGACTCATCCATGATGCTTTCGCCATAAAGCTGGTCGTTACTCTCCCTCTGGCTCTCCATCAGTCGTCTCAGTGCCTTTTCAAATTCTATCTTCTTTTGGTTAAGTTGTTCCAAGATTTTTTTGTCCTTGTCTTCCATTTCGCATACTCCTTTTCTTGTCCCAAGGTTCTTCCTCTGGCATGCTTCCACTACTGTGAGATCAGCAGGGACGAGGGTTACGATCTCATAACCCGGCCGTCGATGAAAGCGACCGAATGTTATTCATTTTTCTTTATTTGTCAATCTTTGTTTTCTTGATTAACCATACCTTTTTATCTATACTTCGGGTCATGCCTGATTCCAGGATAGAAACCCCTGTCTTACCCAGGCCGGATCCTATGGACCCGGATTTTCAATTAAGCTGTTGCACTGATTGGGTGGAAGTTGTTCATATCTTTTGAAGGTATTGAAGGCTGCGGCAAGTCGACTCAGGCAAGATATCTGGCGGATCGACTGAGGGGCCTTGATATTCCGGTACTTTCCACCATGGAACCCGGGGGGACCCTAGTGGGCCAGGATATCAGGCGGATCCTCTTGGATCCGCGAAACAAAGACCTATCACCCTTGGCAGAGTTGCTGCTATATGCCTCCGACAGGGCACAGCATGTTCATGAGGTGATCAAGCCCGCATTGGAACAGGGGAAATGGGTAGTGTGCGACCGTTATTTTGATGCCACCTTAGTCTATCAGGGTCATGCCAGGGGGCAGGAGATGGGCTTGATCAAGACCTTGAACCAAAAGGCCTCCGGGGGAATCTGTCCGGATATCACCTTCCTCATCGATTGTCCGGTGAGTGTTGGAATCGAGAGGGCACTGAGGCGAAATAAGGCCTTGCCGGAGGAAGGGCAGGACAGGTTTGAGAGGGAATGTCAGGAGTTCCATGCCTCCGTGAGAGAAGGGTATCTTACTGTAGCCAGGGAGGAGCCCGAGCGTTTCGTAGTAGTGGATGGTACCCTGGGGGAAAAGAGGCTGGCAACGGTGATATTTGAACATATCCGGCCATTTCTGGTTCCGGAAGATCCCGGGGGGTTCTGATTGCAATTTTCGCAGGTATTGGGGCAGGAAAGGGCCAAGAGGTTCCTGAAGCAGGCCATGTCCAGGGAAAAGATACCTCACGCCTATCTTTTCACAGGGATCTCTGGTGTTGGAAAAACGAGCATGGCCATGGCCCTGGCAACGGCCCTCAACTGCACGAACCCGGTTGATTACGACGGGTGTGGTCAATGTCTGCCATGCCACCTAATGATAAGCGGGAACTTCCCTGACTTCGTCTCCATCAGGCCCCAAGGCCAAAGCATTCGGATCGATCAGATGAGGGAGCTCACCCGGGGTTTCGGTTTTCCGCCGGCATCCGGGAGATATCGGATATGCGTCATTCATCAGGCCGAGACCATGACCGTCGAAGCGGCCAACTCATTTTTGAAGGCCCTTGAGGAACCTCCACCCGGAAACATACTGATATTGAAGGCCACTGAGCCAATGGATCTATTGCCTACCATTGTTTCCCGATGCCAAAGGGTGCCCTTCCAGCCACTAAAGGTCAGCGAGATAATGAATTGGCTCGTGGAGAAAAAGGGCCTGAGCAGTGAGACAGCCAAGGCCCTGGCCCTTATTTCCGGAGGAAGTCTTGGGCGGGCCCTTCAGATGTGCGGCAAGGACTTTCTAGACAGGAGACAGGAGTGGCTCTTGAGGGTTATAAGGCTGGCAGGCCTCTCTAGGGACAATGCCCTTGATGCGGCATTCGAGTGGGCCGGGGAAGACCATAAGAAGGCACTGGACATCACTGAGGGCGGTGGGCCGGGGCTGAGAGATATGCTCATAGTCTGGGAGAGCTGGTACCGGGACCTCTTGCTCCTCAAGGCAGGATGTCGCGAGGAACTGCTCATCAATCAGGATCTCTCACGCAAGTTGAAAAAGACTGCCAAGAATCATAGTATAGATAATTTGATCGGTAGTGTTCTAGCCATAGAGCAATCTCAGAGGGATCTTCGCAGGATGCGAAACCCGCAGCTGGTGATGGAGCATATGGTCATGGGCATTAACGGCCTCGGGAGATTCGGCTGATTGGGGTTTCAAGAAGAAGTCCTGGAATAATTCGGCACACAGCCTTCAGATATAGAGACCTGGGTTGAGCCGTTCAACGTTCAGGGTTCTGGGTTGAGGCGTCAAATAATTTTCACCCAATGGGTGAAAGAGACCAAGCCCGGCATTGGACTGTAACGTTAAGTAGTGTCAATAGGTCATAACCCTTGAACTCTGAACCTAGAACCGATCAGTTTAGGATAGAGAATAAGTTGGGCGATGAACAAGATTGTTGGCATACAATTCAGAAACCATGGAAAGGTGTATGATTTCGACTCCGGGCACTTTGTCCTCAAGAGGGGGGATAAGGTGGTGGTGGTAACCGAAGAGGGCCCCTCCATAGGTTGTGTGTGCACTGAGCCGCAAGACAGGGCGGCGGAGAGCCCGAACAGGCCCCTCAAAAAGATCTTTCGGTTGGCCACGAAAGAGGAACTGGAGAGATACGATAAGAATTGTGGTCTGGAGGAGGATGTCTACAGATACTGCGTGTCGAAGATAAAGGAAAGGTCCATTCCCATGTCCCTTGTCGCTGTGGAAAGACGATTCGACGGTAGCAAGATCCTGGTCTATTTTACGGCAGATGGGAGGGTGGACTTCCGGGAACTTGTAAAGGACCTGGTGCAGGAATTCCGGACCAGGATAGAGATGAGGCAGATCGGTATCCGCCATCAGGCCAAAATGGTTGGGGGGCTGGGGATCTGTGGTCGTCCCTTGTGCTGCGCCTCTTTTCTAAACAATTTTGCGCCGGTAACAATAAAGATGGCCAAGGAACAGAACCTCTCTCTCAACCCGACCAAGATATCGGGTATGTGCGGCAGGCTGATGTGCTGCCTCACTTACGAGCAGGAATATTATGAGGAAATCAAGAAGGGTCTCCCTAAGGTCGGCAAAAAGGTCATGACGAGATACGGCGAGACCAAGGTGGTCCGTCAGAATGTCCTAAAGGAGGCCATAACGGTGATGCTGTCGTCCGGGGATGAGATCGAGATAAAGGCAAGGGAGATCCTGCCTCAGTCTCCTGAGGAGAATCCGGAGAAGAAGAAACAGGGAAGGGAGTAATCACGAAGGAAATTGTCCGAACGATTTTATGTGACAACACCCATATACTATGTAAATGCCGAACCCCACATCGGGCATGCCTATTCAACCATTGTGGCCGACGTGTTGAACCGGTTTTATCGGCTTGCCGCTTATAGGACCTTCTTTCTCACAGGCACGGATGAGCATGGCGACAAGATCGTGGCTGCTGCGGAGAAATTCGGGCAGACCCCGAAAGAGTATGCGGACAGGATCAGCCAGCTCTTCAAGATGCTCTGGCCCAAGCTGAATATTTCCAATGACTATTTTATTCGCACCACGGATGAGAACCACAAGAAGACCGTCAGGCTGATCCTCACAAGGGTCAAAGACAATGGGGACATATATTTTAGTGATTATGAAGGCCTTTACTGCCTTGGCTGTGAGCGTTTTTATACGGAACGAGAACTGGTTGACGGAAGATGCCCGGATCACCGGACGAAACCTCAACTCATAAAAGAGGCCAACTACTTTTTTCGTATGAGTAGGTACCAGGACTGGCTAATCGACCACATCCACCAGCATCCAGG
Organism: uncultured Desulfobacteraceae bacterium; assembly: GCA_964452575.1. Taxonomy (GTDB): domain Bacteria; phylum Desulfobacterota; class DSM-4660; order Desulfatiglandales; family Desulfatiglandaceae; genus CAYVMN01. The sequence goes on from CAYVMN010000242.1 coordinate 5,050, forward strand.
TTTTATCCGGCCTGAGAGGTACAGAAACGAGGTCCTCTCCTTTCTCAGGGAGCCACTGGAAGACCTGTGTATCTCTCGGCCAAAGTCACGGCTCAGCTGGGGGATCACCCTGCCATTTGATGACAATTTTGTCACCTATGTCTGGTTTGATGCCCTCATTAACTATATCTCGGCCATAGGGTTCCCCGATGGTGACGGATTTAGGGCATTTTGGCCTGCTGTACAGCATATCATTGCCAAAGATATCCTGAAACCCCACGGCATATATTGGCCCTGCATGCTCAAGTCGGCTGGCATCGAACCTTATCAGCACCTCAATGTCCATGGTTACTGGAATGTGAATGAGGGCAAAATGTCCAAGAGCCTCGGAAACGTGGTAAGGCCCCTTGAGCTCGTAGACGTATATGGCCTTGATGCCTTCAGGTATTTTCTGCTGCGCGATATGGTCTTCGGGCTGGATTCCGAGTTCACCGAGGAGGCCTTGGTGGCAAGGATAAATGCAGACCTAGCAAATGACCTAGGTAATCTGGTAAGCAGAAGCCTGACCATGGTGGATAACTACTTCAAGGGAGAGTTGCCAAGGCCGGGGGCCTCTGAAAAGGTGGATGAAGACCTTAAGAAGAGCGCCCTTGAGCTGATCGATGGATATGAGAGACTTATGAAGGAACAGTCCTTCCACAAGGCCCTCATTTCTATATGGGAGGTAATCGGCAATCTGAACAAGTACATTGACGAAACGGCCCCATGGGTCTTGGCCAAGTCGGACCGGGCCAGGCTGGCAACTGTGATCTTTCATATTGTTGAGTC
>CAYVMN010000243.1:0-5736 GCA_964452575.1 uncultured Desulfobacteraceae bacterium
AACTGTTTCTCGCCCGCGATCTCAATTACTTACAGGATGAAACATATAAAGAACTTATTCAGCAGGTCAATGAGGTAAAGAGGATGTTGAACAGTTTTATCCAAAAGCTAACCGCTAATGGCTAAGAGCTAACCGCACAGGTCCAACCTTTTGATGAGTTAAGATAGGGCATCATGATTGTTGGTGATTACTTAAGAAACCAGGCTAGAGAGAGGCCGGACAAGGTTGCTGTTATTTGTAACGAGGTGAAGCTCACCTTCTCCGAACTCGACCTCCTGGCCAACAGGATGGCCAATTGGCTCCTGTCCAAGGGATTGCAAAAGGGGGATAGGGCGATTGTCCTGCTTCCCAACTGCACTGAGTTTGCAGTCGTCTATTTTGCGCTTATGAAGGCAGGTGCTGTTGCAGTCATCCTCGATTTTAGGCTCAGCCCCCAGGAGATGGTCCCCCTGTTTGAGGAGACGGAGGCAAAGGTCCTCATCACCCACTCGAAGCAGAAGACATTTGGCTCGAGGATGCTTAGTGAGGGCAATAGACATCTACGACACGTGATCCTGGTGGGAGAAGAGGGGAGAGAGGAGGGAAGCATTTGTCATTACGGAGAGATCGTGGGGGGTGGAAGTTCGGGAGAGCCGAAAATAGACGTAACCGGAGGGGACGAGGCACTCTACCTCTACACGTCTGGTACCACAGGGAGACCAAAAGGGGTGATCCTCTTATATGACCACCTCACCTATTTCCCGGAGACCATGAACGCCTTTCTCCCCATCAGCCCTGAGGATGTTGAGGGATGTGTGCTTCCAATGTCCCATATCTCGGGACCGATCGTCTTGAATCTCACGGTCGATGTGGGCCTTACTCTGGTTATTATTGACGAAATCAGGCCCAAGAAGATCCTTGAGGAAATCCAGAGAAACAGGATCACCTTTTTCCACGCGGTGCCGCCCATCTTTCAGATGCTCCTTAATCTTCCAAGCCGTGAGCGATATGATCTGAGCAGCCTCCGATTCGTGGCCATGATGGGAACAGTAGTCTCGGAGGAACTCATGGAAGAATGGGTAAAGGAATACCCCAATACCTTCGCATTGCAGGGGTATGGGGCAACCGAGACCTCTCCCTTGCTGACACTCACCTATTACGAAGATGCCCCCAAGAAGATGGCCAGTGCGGGCCGGCCTGTGCCCAGGGTCGAAATCGGGATCGTGGATAAGGATGGCACAAGACTCTCTCGGGGCGAGGTTGGAGAGGTAATTGCCAGGGGTCCACAGATCATGAAGGGGTACTTCAAAAACCCCAAGGCAACAACCCAGAAGGTTAAGGACGGATGGTATTACACCGGTGACCTGGGTCGATTCGATGATGACGGCTACTTGCACATCCTGGGCCGGGCCGACGATATGATAATCAGCGGTGGAATTAACATCTATCCCTCAGAGGTGGAAAATGTCCTGATTGCCCATCCCAAGGTGGCTGAAGCCGCGGTGGTGGGGATACCACAGCAGGAGAGAGGGGAGGCCCTCAAGGCTACGGTGGTCCCAAAGGTGGGAGAAGAGATCTCCAAGAGGGAAATCCTGAGATTCTGCAGAGAGCGATTGGCCATCTTCAAGGTTCCAAGAATCGTAGAATTTCGTGACAGTCTCCCCCGGTCGCGCACCGGAAAAGTGGCCAAACGCGAGTTGAAGGCTGTAGACGGAAATCTGAAAAAATACTGGGAGTTCTTGGCTGAACACAAAAAGTTCCTGGGGCCCATAATACTCCTGGGTCTCTGGTTCCTGGTCACTGTTACTGAAATGGTTGACCCCTTTTTTCTCCCTTCTCCCTTGAAGGTGGGGAGACAACTCGCGGAGTTGCTGAGCACAGGATCAACCTACGGGCATCTTTTTAAGACCTTTTATCGCATGATGGCAGGATATTTCCTTGCCGTGGCAATCGGAATACCGCTGGGGATAGTCCTCGGGTACTGGGAGAAGATATACGAGTCGGTGGAATTCATCATTGACTTCTTCCGTTCCTTCCCGGCAACCGCCATGTTTCCGCTCTTTATGCTGGCCTTCGGGATCGGGGACGGGTCAAAGATCGCGCTTGTCGTCTTTGGGTGTTCTCTGCTCATCCTGGTCAACACCACTTACGGGGTCCATTCTTGCAGTAGGACCCGCAAGATGGTCGCCCAGACCATGAAGGCATCAGAGGCGTATATAATGGCCAAGGTGGTTCTGCCCGAGGCCCTTCCACAGATATCTGCTGGGCTCCGTCTTGCCCTCTCGTTGAGTCTTATCATTATCGTTGTACTCGAGATGTTCATAGGTACAAAGAAGGGTCTTGGGTTTCTCATCTATAATGCCCACATGACATACCAGATTGCAGATATGTATGCCTTTATTGTCATGGCAGGCCTTATCGGCTATTTCATCAATCAGGGATACGTAAGACTGGAGGGCAAGGTAATCCATTGGACCGGGAGATGAATTCGGCCTTCCGGGAAGGTAACACTTCACCACTGAGATCACTGAGAACACAGAGGGAATAAGTTGTGAAAGAGTTTGCTCTGTGTACTCTGTACCCTCTGTGGTGAACGATTCCCCGGGAAGGAAGCAGTTATATGGCTAACAAGAAAAGGAAATGGAGGTAAAGGGCATGAAAAGGTTATTTGTTGTTATTGGAGCCTCATTATTTCTAATGTGCACTATCATTAAGGCTGAAGCCAAAGATGATGTGGTCAGGGTGGGCTATCTCCCCCTTGTGATGAGTCTACCTACCTTTGTGGCAGAGGAGAAGGGATTCTTTAAGGACCAGGGCCTGAAGGTGGAACTCACGAGGTTTCAGTCAGGAACAACGATTATTGACGCCCTTGTAAGTGGCAGGATCGATGCAAACTGCGGCAGTGCCATCACAGGGCATTGGTTTGCCGAACAAAACGTCGCAGGAAGGTTCAAGATCTTCTTGGTTTATGGTACCGATTCCCTGATAGATAATACCTTTGTGGTAGTTGTAAGAAAGGATTCGCCCATGAAGGACCTAAAGGACCTAAGAGGAAAAAAGGTGGCCCACTTCCCTGGTGCTACCAGCCTGGCCCTGGCCAGGGCGATCATGCATACCCAAATGGACCCTGAGGAAATCACCTTCATGGAGATTCCGCCCCCGAGTCTGGCTCCGGCCCTGGCGGCCGGGCAGATCGATGCATTCTTTGCCATCGAGCCATTCGGGATGTTGGCTGTTTCCCAGGGCAAGGGAAGGTACCTCAAGAAGAGCCCCATGGTGCTCTTGAATCTGAAAAGGGGGATGCCGGGGGGTGCATTCTCCTTCTCGTCGAAATTCTTACAAAAGGCCCCGGAACAGGCGCGAAAGCTCAGGGCCGCAATAGAGGGTGCCGTGGCCTATATTAAGACCGATCAAGAGGGGGCGAGGAACTGCCTTGCCAGGTACACCAATCTTCCGCCACCTGTGGCCATGAAGATACCCTTCGAGAAATGGATCTTAATAAAAGACCTGGACAGGGAAGCGGCCCAGATCTATTTTGAGGTCCTCTTGAGAGAGGGCGCATACAAGAAAAGGATCGATACAACAAAGCTTTACCTAAACTGATCGGTTCTAGGTTCAGGGTTATAAAGATATTGACATTATTTAACGGTACAGTCCAATGCCCGGCTTAGTCTCTTTCAGCCATTGGGTGAAAGTTATTTGGCGCCTCTATGGAGGCATAAGTCTTTCGGATTGAGCCTGTTAGGGCTTACCAACCCAGAACCTTGAACGTTGAACCGTTCAACCCGGACTTACACAGATTGATATGGACCAGAAAAGACCCTACCTCTATGTGCGTGGGGTGAGCAAGCATTATGACACTGCCCCTGATCCTCGCTTGGGTAGCGGAGGCCTCAGGGTGCTCGACAATATATCGTTCACCGCTCGTAAAGGAGAGTTCGTGACTATCGTGGGCCCCAACGGGTGCGGAAAGACCACCTTCTTCCGTATCTTGGCAGGACTTGAGGATATGGACTATGGAAGAATCCTTATTGGAGGAAAGACCGTTGAACAGGCCAAGATCGGATATGTCTTTCAAAATTACAGGGAGTCTCTCTACCCGTGGCGGACCTGTATGGGAAATCTGATGGTCCCCCTGGAACTGAATGGCGTACCCCGGCAGGAGAGGAGAAAGAAGGTAGAGGAGTTCCTCTGGAGGCTCGACATGAGTGTCCGGGAAGACGCCTATCCCTATGAGCTGAGCGGGGGGCAACAACAGATGTTGGGCATCCTGAGGGGGCTTATCTATGAGCCGGATATCCTTTTGCTGGATGAACCCTTCAGTTCACTCGACTTCCAGACCACCCTCTACATGCATGATAAGATCATGGAGGTATGGCAAAAAACAGGGGTCACCATCCTCTTCATCTCCCACAACATCCACGAGGCCGTCTATCTCGCCGATAAGGTAGTGGTCTTCAGCAAGAGACCTGCCCGGGCCGTGGAGGTAATAGAGACGAACCTTCCACGTCCTCGCAGTTATGAGTTAACTGAAAGCGATGAGTTCTTTGAGGTGAGGAATAGGGTAATGGAGCTCTTTCGGGAGGAAATCATGGATAGCTTTCTCTTCATGGAGCTAAGCGGATTCTAGGTTGGAGAGAATCCAGATCCCCGTCTTACCTCCAGCGTCGATGAATGCCCCACCACTGTTCCGTATGGCTTCGAACGACCCCTGAAAGCCAGCAGGCCAATTGTTGGAGCAATTCCCTGGTTATGGGGCTGGCCTCATCTTCGGCCTCACGGGGGACCTCAATGGGCGGATAGTATGTGACCCGGTCGTGCCTGCCATCGGGTTCAAAAAGGACGTGGCCGGGTACAATCGGCACCCCTGTTCGCGCTGCGAGCCTGACGGCCGTGCTGAACATGGGGGTTTTGCGACCAAGGAATTCTACCTCCAGGCCGCCCCTCCCAGCTGGGTGCATGTCGAAGGTGATCATTACCGCGCCCCCCTTTCTCAAGACCTTCAGGCTCTTTTTCATGACCGTCATGGGCGGCCGATCGGGTATGAGCGTATATCCTACCCTCTCACGGACATCATCAAAGACCTTCTTCACCCTCTCATCATGGGCGTCTCGAACAACTGGCCCAAAAGGGACACCACGCTCGATGAAAGGCATCCCAAGCCAAGGGAAGGTGCCCACGTGCCCTGTGGCAACTATGCAACCAGTACCTCTGGAAAGGACCTCCTCCAGCACCCCGTTTTGTTCGAGCCGTATGTGGCCGGGTAGCATCTGGATGTGATAGGCGTGGTAGAAGACATCAACAAAACCCCGGCAGATATTACGCACGATTTCGTTTGCCGTGGTAACCAGTTCTGCCTGGCCGGAGTCCGGAAGGGCTATTCGAAGGTTGGACAGCAGCAGTTGCCGGCGCGACCTTACAAGCGCAAAACCCAGACGCCCCATGAATTCCGCCCTTCGCTGAAGCCTAATGATGTCGGTATCCGATCTAAGGGAGGTCAGTATGCGCTCGAGCAGCAACCACCCCATTTCCTTTCCAAGATACTTGAAAAAATCGCTGTGCATTCTTTCTCACCCACCCGAACTCCAAATATAACCGTTCACGGAGTCTCTGAAATCCCAAATTGTCCAGCGGACTCCCCACGTACTCGTGCGACCCCAGTTTCGAAGCACCAAATCTCAAGCACCAAATTACAAAAAAATTCGTAACACTTTAGCGCTTTGAAAGATAGGCCGCCTCTGGCCCGGAGGGAGGACC
>CAYVMN010000244.1:0-5721 GCA_964452575.1 uncultured Desulfobacteraceae bacterium
GCGCAGGGGGCTGGGGAACAACACTGGCTAATCTCCTCGCTGAGAAAGGGGCTGGGGTGGACCTGTGGGTGAGGGAGGAAGAGGTCTTCCAGCAGATCAGGTCCCAGCGTGTCAACAGGTTTTTCCTTCCAGGAGTATGGCTTTCAGCTAACCTCAGGGCCGTAACCTCTTTTGAGGAGGCCCTGTCTGAAAAAGAGCTGGTCCTGGTCGCGGTCCCTTCCCATGTGTTTAGAGAGGTCTTGATGCAGCTCAGACCCTATCTGAGACCCGGTATGTCCATCATGTCGGTTACCAAGGGGATAGAGAATGAAACGTTGATGACAATGTCCCAGGTGGCTGCAGATGTTCTATCTGACCGATTCACACACGACTTTGCCTGTCTTGCGGGGCCGAGTTTTGCCAAGGAGGTGTCCCGAAAATATCCCACGGCCGTGACCATCGCCTGTCGTAGCCTTGAGCACTCACAGAGGTTGCAGCAGCTCTTTTACACACATTATTTCAGGGTGTATGTGACGGAAGACCTGACCGGGGTCCAGCTCGGGGGTGCGTTGAAGAATGTGATCGCCATCGCCGCAGGCGCCGCCGATGGATTGAATTTCGGTCATAATGCAAGGGCTGCGCTGATTACGAGAGGCCTTGCTGAAATTGCCCGGTTGGGCGTGACCATGGGAGCAAATTCTTTCACCTTCGCAGGGCTTGCAGGGATGGGAGACCTCGTTTTGACATGCACAGGGGACATGAGCAGAAACAGGGGCGTTGGTCTCAAGATAGGGAAAGGTATGAGGCTGGAGGAGATCACGCAGGGCATGAATATGGTGGCAGAGGGGATCAGGACCGCCCTTTCAGCCTACCAGTTGGCCAAGAAGTTGAAGGTTGAAATGCCTATTACAACGGAGGTGTATCAAATCCTTTATGAAGGGAAAGATCCGAAAGAAGGGGTCAAGGCCCTGATGACGAGAGGACTGAAGCCGGAGTTCGACCACTACAAACAGGCGAGGATCTAAAATGGGAGATGAGAAGCCAGACAAACTATGAGGAACAAGAAGACTTGGTAGGACGTCCACCTCCAAGAAAAGATTTACTCCGACCTAAGATCCTTCGAGAGAGATTAGACAAATCGATTTTTGGAAGAGACATTATATTCCACGAGACCCTGGATTCCACCAATAGCTTAACAAAAGAACTGAGCACAAGAGGTGCCTCGGAAGGGACCCTGGTGCTCTGTGAAGAGCAGACAGCCGGAAGGGGAAGAGTGGGAAGGCGGTGGCTATCGCCCAGGTATGCCAATTTACTCTTCTCTGTCTTGCTCAGGCCTAAAATCCCGCCGGGTGAGGTCTTTTCGCTGAGCATGATTCTTGCCTTGGCGGCGATTGATGCCATCAAAAGGCTTTGCTCTCTAAAGGTAATGATCAAGTGGCCCAATGATCTTTATGTGGGTGGAAAAAAACTGGGTGGGATCCTTACCGAGTTCTCTGCGTGGAAGAATCATGTTGAGTATGTGGTGCTGGGGCTCGGTCTGAATGTGAACTGGAGGCCCGGGGAGTCGGAAGGCCTTGTTTATCCTGCCACAAGCATTATGGCTGAGACGGGGACGAAGGTTACGAGGGAGGATCTACTGGTTCAGACACTGGAGAACCTGGAGGCCTACTACCGAAAGATCTCAAGCGGGGTGGTAAAGGAGTTCCACGAAAGGTGGAATGAGGCGTCTGTGCTCCTGGACAAGCGAGTGGAGATCAGGGCGCCCGGTGAGTGGATCTGTGGCAAGGCCCGCGGGATAGACGGCCTTGGTGCCCTGATAATCGTCGATGACGATGGCCAGGAGAGAAAGATAGTCAATGGCGAGGTCTCGGTGCGCGAGATGTCCTCCTAAGATTGCTTGGGGAGGTGAAGGCTCTGGGAGAAAGGAGAGAGGCGATGGCAACGATCCAGCCAAAGGGAGAAAAGGTGAGGCAGGCGGTTAAATGGATCTCCGAGGAGTGCAAAGAGGATGAGGAAAAGTCGATCACAAAACTAATCTTAGAGGCCGCCGGGCGCTTCAATTTATCTCCAAAGGAAGAGGAATTTCTTGTCTCTTTTTACGATGAATCATCCAAATAGGTTGAGGATATGCGGAAGGCACCTAGACATTCAAAAGGGCCTTTTCTTTCATCTGATACAGGATGCGCCTTATGATTCGGAAGATGATCCACGAAATCCCACCCAGGGATATGGCGCCGGCCAGAATGGGGACCCAGAAACCCGATTGGTTGGAATGGTTAAGACCGACCCACATAAAGACAAGGGAGACAAGGCATAGGTAGCTTGCTATCATAACCAAGGCAACAATGATAAACCAGCGACATGTCTTCTTTAGAGATGTGAGTCTCCGAGCGGCCATAGCTTGTTTCCCGGATCATCTTGGAGAAGAATGATAAGGAGAGATTACAAAAAACCGACTATACACTACCAGAAGCTCGGATGTCAAAAGCCTTGCCGGTTATTATGGGCCTTTCTCCAGAGAGGGAGAGAGGGTCGTATATTTATGAAGGGATGGGAGAAATAGCTTGGCAGATAGGCTAAGACTTGCACTCTTGGCAGGAGGGTGGTCCAGAGAGAGGGAGGTATCCCTGAGGAGTGGTGAAGCCGTTTACAATGCCCTCAACAAGGAAAGATATGATGTCATCAGGTATGATCCAAAGTACGACCTAAAGGCCTTGACCGAGGCGAGAGGGGATATAGACCTGGCCTTTATTCTCCTTCATGGAAAACTTGGCGAGGACGGGAGTATGCAAGGACTGTTGGAGGTCCTGGGCATCCCCTTTGTTGGCTCAGGGGTATTATCCAGCGCTATGGCCTTTGACAAGAGGGTGGCCAAGAAGCTTTACAGGAGCAAGGGGTTGGGAGTCGCGAAAGAGATTATCCTGCGCAGAGGTGACGGGTACTCCTTGGGACGGGTCACGGAATCCGTCGGTTCCCCGGCAGTAGTAAAGCCGGTGGCAGAAGGGTCAAGCATCGGGGTCTCTATCTGCCACAACCATCATGAACTAAAGGCAGGGATTGAGAAGGCATTCGAGTACGACCATGAGGTCATGATAGAAGAATATATCGAGGGCCAGGAGATCACCTGCTGCGTACTTGGTAACCGGTCCCTAGAGGCACTCCCCCTCGTGGAGATAGCACCCAGGGCCATCTACAGGTTCTTCGACTACGAGGCGAAATATACGGCCGGTGCAACCCGCGAGACCTGCCCTGCCCCCCTTTCCAAGGCCTTGACTGATAAGGCCCAATCGTACGGAAAAAAGGCCCACCGTGCCCTCAGGTGCGATGTCTGGAGCAGGACAGATATGATTGTTCGGGGTGAAGAGGTGTATGTCTTAGAGACAAACACAATACCGGGGATGACAGAGAATAGCCTCTTTCCCCTGGCGGCCCGTGCCGCAGGGCTTTCCCTATCAGGGTTTTTGGACAGATTGATCTCCCTTTCGTTGGAACTCAAAGACATCCATCAGTGCGATTAACAGATCCTGGGCAACTGCTCCCCGGTGAGCATAGAGAGTATGCGGGTCCCTCCAACCCTGGTTCTGAGGAGGACCCTTCCAGGGGTATCTGCCGTTATCTCGCCTATCGTCCTGGAGTGCCTTCCGTATCTGTCCTTTTTCATTGCACTTAGAACCGTCTGGGCCTCTTCGCCAGAGACGACTGCAAGGCATTTGCCTTCGTTGGCCACATAGAGGGGGTCAAGACCGAGGAACTCGGCCGCAGAGAGGACCGGGCCTCTCATGGGGAGCGCTTCTTCAAATACTACTATCCCTACACGGGAATGGCGCGCAATCTCATTTAGGGCCGTGGCAACACCACCCCTCGTGGGGTCTCGAAGGACATGTATTCCGGGGCTGGAGGCCAACATAGAGGCAACAAGGGAATTAAGGGGAGCGCTGTCACTTAATAGGGGGGTTTCAAAGTCTAGTCCTTCGCGTCCGGTAAGGATGGCCATGCCATGGTCTGCTATATTGCCGTTAATGAGTAGCTTGTCTCCTGGCCTGGCATTATGGGCGCCTACGTCTACCCCTGGAGGGATCACTCCGATACCCGAGGTGTTTATGAAGACCTTGTCCACATGCCCTCTCGGTACCACCTTGGTGTCGCCCGCTACGATCTTGACATCCGCCTCCTGGGATGCCTCGGCCACCGAATCGATTATCCTGACAAGGTCTTCCATGGGGAAGCCCTCCTCCAGGATAAGACCCAATGTCAGGTAAAGTGGGCGTGCCCCCTGCATGGAGAGATCGTTGACAGTGCCGTGGACCGCCAGGCTCCCGATGTCTCCCCCTGGGAAGAAGATGGGATCCACTACATATGAATCAGTGGTGAAGGCCAGATTCTGCCCGGGGAGTTCCAGTACAGCGCTGTCATCTAACTTCCTCAGAAGATCGTTATCCAAACGACTGAGGAATATTTTTTCAACCAGCTCATGGGAGGCCTCACCCCCGCTTCCATGATCAAGAGTCACAATTTTCTTGGGCATTCTAGATCTCCAAACGCCTGCTACCTCTATCCCTTCCCCTGCAGGAGTCCACGTATGTGCTTTTAGTCTGGTGGCTTCTGCAGGATAGAAAATTAGTCGGTACACGGCCTGGGTGTCAAGATCAATACGTTTCCCCTACCTGATTCATCATGACCCAGGGCCCTGGCAGTGCGGGTTCTCAAAGACTGGGGTGTAGAAGCGGAAGGTCTTTCTCGACTTCAGGCGTTAGATCTTGGAGAGGGCTTGCTCCAGGCGGTCAAAGGCCTCTTTCAAGACCGAGCGGCTCGTAGCGAAATTGATGCGGATATGGCCTTCTCCGGGTGGGCCAAAATGAGCCCCATTTTGCACGACCACCTTTGCCTCCTTGAGAAGGTATCGGCTCAACTCCTCACTTGTCATTCCAAGAGGTGATATATCAGGAAAGAGAAATGGGGTTGCCTGAGGAACCGGACAGCTGACCCCTGGGATCTTGTTCAACCGCTCCACACCATAGTCGCGCATCTTGCGGAGATGAGCCACCAGCCTCCGAAGCCAAGGGCGCCCATGGAAGAGGGCAGCCTTTGCAGCGGCTTGCCCGAGGGTATCTGCGTGGACGATCATGCCATGAAGGCGCTTTTTTAGCTCGTGCATGTGCCTTCCCCGGCATGTTATATAGGCAATTCGAAGGCCTGGAATTCCGAAGGCCTTGCTGAATCCAAAAACGGTTATGGTTCTTTCAAATAGGTCAGGGCTGAGCGAAGCAATACTGATATGTCTGCCGTCATAGATCATGTCTTCATAGAGCTCGTCTGAAAAGATCATGAGGCCATGTTCTTTGGCAACTTGGCCTATGCCCTCCAACTCTTCTCTTGTAAAGACCCTTCCAGTGGGATTGTGTGGGTTTGCGACCATCAGAAGCCGTGTCTTTGAAGATATCCGCCGTTTAAGGTCCTGCAAATCCACCTTCAAGTTGTCTTGAAAATCTATCGGGTTGAAGACCGGCGTTGCCTCTGCATTTTGAATGTTCTCCATAAATGGCGGATAGACAGGGGCAGGGGATATCACGGCCTCCTCACCCGGCTTGAGTGCATAGTAACAGGCGAGAAAGATAGCCAGCATAGTTCCCGGGATCATATGCACGTCGTCAGGAGTTGCAGGGATATTATTTACGCGGTTTAACTTCTCGCAGACCGCTTCAACGACATCCGGGTCTCCGCCGTAAGGGCCATATGGTGTCC
>CAYVMN010000245.1:0-5716 GCA_964452575.1 uncultured Desulfobacteraceae bacterium
CAGAGGCTGTGAAGAATTTGGGTTACGTCCTTTGGAAAAAAGACCCTCGCGGTCCGTCATCTTACACCTCACTGTTTTCAAAGCGCTAAACTATTACGTTTTTTCAAAAACCCTTCATAGGTGAACTGCTGCGAATGATCTTACCGGGGCTCTATGCCGTGTCTTTTCATAAGCTCGCTGATGATAATGAGCCTCTGGATCTGGTTTGTGCCGGCCCCGAATTCGATCCCCTTGATGTCCCGGTACATCCTTTCTATGGGGAACTCCCTGATGAATCCATAACCTCCGAATACCTGCAAGGCCTTGCCAACGGCCCTGACCCCCGCCTCTGCACAGAAGAGCTTTGCGTAGGAGGCTTCGAGCCTCACCCTTTTCCCGGAATCGGCCATTGCTGCCGCCCAGTATGCCAGGACCCTTCCTGCCTGTATTTCTGTGGCGACATCTGCCAGGATCTCCTGCATCATCTGGAAGCTGATTATGGGCGCCCCGAACTGGACCCTTTCCGAGGCATACCTGAAGGCCAGATCAAAGGCCCCCTGGGCGACCCCTATGGGTGCGATGGAATAGACGATCCTTTCGCGGTCAAGCCCGCTCATCAGGACCCTGAGCCCCAGGTTTTCCTCGCCCAAGAGGTTTTCTGAAGGGACCTCACAGTCCTCAAAGATCAGCTCGCCGGTTGGAGAGCCCCGCACCCCCATCTTTTTCAGGCTCCTGCCCCTCGAAAACCCAGGGGATTCCTTCTCCACGATAAATGCCGAAATTCCGCGCTGGCCTGCCTCGGGGTCTGTCTTTGCGTAAACTACTGCCACGTCGGCAATGGGGCCGTTGGTGATAAACATCTTGGTGCCGTTCAGTATGTATCTATCCCCCCGTTTCTCCGCCCTGGTCCGCATGGATAATGCATCTGAACCGGCCTCTGGTTCTGTTATGCAGATGGCACCGATCTTATTTCCCTGGATCAGGTCGGGCAGGTATTTGCGCCTCTGGTTTTCGTTGCCATTCCTATAGATGTTTTCGGTGCACAGGATAGCGTGGGAGCCATAAGTATTGGCCGTTGAGACGCACCCCCTTGCCAGTTCCTCCATCACCAGGACGCAAGAGAGGAAGTCTGAACCGCTTCCTCCCCACTCCTCAGGTATGGAGATCCCGAAGAGCCCCATATCGGACATGGCCCTGAAGTTCTCTTTGGGAAACCGCTCCTCTTCATCGATCAGGGGGGCCAGTGGGATGACCTCATTATCCACGAACCTGGCAACAGTCTCTTTGAGCATCTTGTGCTCCGGTCTCAGCTCAAAGTCCATCGTGTCCCCTCCTCCGACAATAGGCCTACTGGCCTCTCCCCACTTTCCATGGCCATTACCTTGATCCGGCTTCGATAACAAACATAAGGTCATCATCTTTGAGGGTAGATTCGTTTTGGGCCACGATCTCCAGTATCCTGCCATCTGTCGGGGACTTGATCTTTTGAAATACCTTCATGGTCTCCAGCAGCGCCAGTATCTGCTTTTTTTTGACCAGGTCCCCTATGTTTACGTAAGGCGGTTGATCGGGTGCAGGGCTTCTGTAGAATACTCCTGACATGGGGGCCCTTACTTCAACCCTCTTGTCTTGACCGGTTTCAGCCATGTTTACACCCCTTTCTCGGTTCAGCCACAGCGGTGGCCGTGGCAATCAAGCTACAGTAATCATCGAGCCCTCAGGCCGAGGATCTCTCGAGCCTCGGCGGCGCTTGCGATCTCACGTCCCACTTCTCGAACGATCTTGACCAACGCGTCAACGAGCTGGCCGTTGTCCACGGCCTTCTCGCCACCTGGGAGATAGAAGGTGTCTTCAAGGCCGGTCCTGACGTTCCCGCCCAGTTCGACGCATCTTCTGTGGAGGTCCCATATCTCGCTTCGACCTACGGCGATGACCTGGTAGTGGCTATCGGCCGGCATCTCCTTTACAAGGAGGGGGAGCCATTCCGGCTTGGCCGGCATGCCGCTGGCAACTCCCATCACCAGGGAGATATGGGCAGGACCATCAAACATGCCGTTGCGCTTGTAGAGCCCAACGCTCCTGACGATGCCCGAGTCGAAGCACTCAAACTCCGGGACCACTCCATTTTTCCTCATGACGTCAAGGAACCCCTTGACCTTCTCTACTGGATTGTCAAATAGGGTAGGGGGCCAGGCCCAGTCCCCACTCTCCCTTAGTTTCAAGTAATTTAGGGAGCCTGCGTTGCACGCGGCCATTTCAGGCCTGAACTTCTCGAGGCAGGCCAGCGGGCCAGATATATCCGGGCCGATCACCCCTGTGCTCATACAGACAACGATTTCCGGGACCCGAGCCCGGACTGCATCAAGAATATCCCCTACTGTTTGGAGATCCCACGTGGGGAGGTGCCCCATCCCCTTTGCCTGGTTCCTGAAGTGACAGTGGACAATACTCGCCCCGGCATTGAAGGCCTGTTCAGCATGATCCGCCATCTCCTCCGGGGTGACCGGCACATTGTGGACCGCCGGATCGGTGAGTACCCCGGTAAGGGCACACGTGATTACTGCCTTTGAACTCATTTCCCCCTCCATCCTAATGCAGGCCTTCGGCCGCAACCAAAGCAGGGGCCGGTGTTCAGTGGCCAGTGTTCAGTAAACCCCAGACCCTGAAACCCGAAACCTGAAACCTTTGAATATGGGCTACTTACCCTTCAGCTTCCCTCGCAGTTCCAGGAACGACCTAACCCTATCTTTATGCTCCCGGGTCTGAAGCATGATGGTTTGATAGGCAGACTCCCACTCAAGGACTTCACTGAGGGACCTGTCAAGGCTTTCCTCGAGGCCCTTTTTTATCAATGACATTGGTACAAACGGTCTTTGCGAGAGTGTAAGGGCAAGGTTAAAGACCTCTTGATCCAATTCATCATCCGGCACTGATTTGTAGATCAGGCCGATGGATGCCGCTGCCTTACCGTCAATCTCATCCCCAAGGAGCGCCAGTTCCCTTGCCTTCACAAGCCCCACCAGTCTTGGGAGAAAATAGGTGCCCCCTCCGTCAAGGATTAACCCGATATGTATGAAGTTTTCCTGGAACCTGGCTTCATGGGAGGCGATCACAAAGTCTCCTGACAGGGCCAGATTTGCCCCCCCGCCGACCGCCGCGCCCCTCAGCTTGGTAATTACAGGCTGGGGGATTTCGCGCAATTTTCTTATCAAGCCACTAAAGAGGTTAATGCCCTCAAGCCATTCGGGGGCGTTTGTTTCTTCGAGGAAGAGGGAGATGTCTGCGCCTGAACAGAAGTTTCCGCCTGCCCCTTCCATGACCACTACCCGTGTCTCTTTGTCCGACGAGAGGCCGTTCAATAGGTCATGAAGCTCAGTGATCATTTCAGAGTTCAGGGCGTTTAACACCTCGGGGCGGTATAAGGTCACCGTAACTATTTGCCCGTCCCTTTCTACTTTTATGGCTCTGTAGGTCATGTTTAAGCTCCTCCACTCGCGGATGGCATTACAGGCTCAGGGAGACAAGAATCGATAGCTATTAGGTGAGCGGTAAGGCTTGTTAGTAAATATCACTTATTATGTCAAGGATCTTCCTCTGCTGCTATATCCCCATCTTATCCGCCACCAATGAGCGATGAAACCGGGAGTCACCAAAGGTTAGTTCCGCCTCTTTGGCATGCCTGTAGAATAGGTGCAAATCATACTCCTCCGTAAACCCCATTGCTCCATGGATTTGATGGGCGATCCATGTGGTCTTCTTATATGCCTCATTGCACCATGCCTTGGCCATAGCAATTTCTTTATCGCAGGGATCGTCTTGGCTGCAAAGCGATGCCGCCTGATACGCGATTAACCGGGTCGTCTCAAGATGGGTAGCCATATCAACGCAATAATGCTGTATGATCTGGAAGCTGCCTATAGGCCGGCCAAACTGTTGGCGTGCCTTGACATAGTGGATCGTCATATCAAGCACGCGCCTCAACCCACCCAGCATTTCTCCGCATTTCAGGACTACGGCTTTGGGCCAGATTTTTCTCAGGAGGGTAGATACTCGTGCTTCAGGCCCTCATCTCCCGCCTCGCGTATAAGCATACCGGATAGCACGGCACTGGTAAAAAAAGGGCTCGGCAAGATCGCTGCCCCTATTTCTTCAAACACGATGAATAGGTCCAGGAAACTCAGCCCGCTTCCGCCGTATTTCTCATCGTAAACCAATCCCAGCCAACCCAGCTCACACAACTGTTTCCAGAGGCCTGTTGAAAACCCATTCTCGTCTTTGATCCATTCTCTCAACTTCGAAAATGAGCATTCCTTGGCCAAGAACTTTGCAAACGACTGTCGAAGCATCTCCTGATCTGAAGAAAAACCGAACTCCATTTTTTCGCCCCCTATGATCTTGGCAATTCCAATCCTCTGTTGGCAACGATGTTTTTCAAAATCTCTACCGTTCCCCCCTGCAATGTGTAACTCGGGCCCCAGAGGTAACAACTCGCCAAGTCCACACCCAACGGAGCCCACCGGGTGCCTTTCTTAATGAGGCTGGCAGGGCCGATGATTCTTGTGGCAAGGTCATTGAGCCGCTGTTCGTATCCAGTGCAGAAGGCCTTGCAGAGCGCCGCCTCGGTCGTAGGTTTCCTCCCCTGGTCAATTATCCAGGCAGTATGATAACAGAGAAGTCTGCCCACGTTATATTCGATCTCCATCTGTGCCATTTCGTCCCTGGCCCAGGAGGAGGATGTCTCTTTCACGTAACGGAGCAGCTGTTCATATATCGGGTAGTTCTGCGTGAGTCTTTCGATTCCAGATCTCTCATAATCAACCTGAGCCATGATCTGTTTAAACCCGGCGTTTTCTCTTCCTACCAGGTATTTCTTGTGTATTTTCACATCGTCAAAAAAGACCTCATTGAAAGAGTGCTCACCCGCCATATTGATGATGGGTCTCACAGTGACACCTGGAGATTTCATGTCAACGATAAATTCGGTGCACGTCTGATGGGGGGGGTATTGACTTGTCCAGATGGGTTTTTGCCAATACCCACCCGTAGTCAGCCAGATGGGCCTCAGAGGTCCAGACCTTCTGGCCGTTAATGATATAGTAATCCCCGCTCTTCCTGGCCGAGGTGGATACGGCTACCAGATCAGAGCCCGCATTCGGTTCACTGAAAAGAAGGCAAAACATGACACCTTCATCCGCCCGGACGATCCTAGGAAGAAAGAACTCCTTCTGCCACTCTGATCCAAACTCCATCAGGGCCGGACCAACCTGACGTTCAGCCAAAAAGTGGTACCCCACCGGTGCCTGGACCCTGAAAAGCTCTTCATACAAGATCATTTTGTCCACATAGCCGCGGCCCTGTCCGCCGTATTCTTTGGGCCAGGTCAGCCCGATCCAGCCTTTTTTCGCCATTTTCCGGGAGAACTCAATGGACCGTTCCGCTACAAGACCTCTGCTGTTAACGGAAAATGACCGTGGAGCAAGTTCTGAATTGACGAATTCGCGAACTTCCTGACGGAATTCTTCTTGCTCTCTGTTGAACCTAAAATCCATCTTTTGACTCCTGATTAAAACGTCTGTAACATTCTAGAGTTTTGTAACAAAGGCAGCCTCCGGTCCGGAGGGAGGACCACGAGGGTCTTTTTTCTAAAGGACGTAACCCAAATTCTTCACAGCCTCTGCCACACCCCCTTACCTTTAAATACAGTTTCTGCCAGGCAGGGGAGAGGGCTCTTCATAGG
>CAYVMN010000246.1:0-5671 GCA_964452575.1 uncultured Desulfobacteraceae bacterium
CTTTTTTCCAAAGGACGTAACCCAAATTCTTCACAGCCTCTGGCACGCCCCCTTACCTTTAAATACAGTTTCTGCCAGGCAGGGGAGAAGGCTCTTCATAGGGACGTCCTCCTATGGGGCTGTTGCGTAACGAGGTTTAAGGCCTCACTGCCGTTCTATGAAATGATGCCGTCCTTTACGTCCTTTGGAAAAAAGGCCCTCGCGGTCTTCTGCCTTTCTTTCAAAACGCTAGAGTGTTACAGAGGAGGAAGATAAATGGAGAAAGTCCTTATGGTGAATTACCAGAAGTGCACAGGCTGTCGGCTGTGTGAACTTGTCTGTTCCGTGATGCATGACGGTGTTTCCAACCCCGAACGTAGTAGAATCAAAGTAATGAAATGGGAGTCTGAGGGGCTTTACATCCCCATGTCCTGTCAGCAGTGTGAAGACGCCCCTTGTATGAATGTATGTCCGGTAAAGGCCGTCTCCCGCGATGAGGACTTCGGTTTCGTGGCAATAGACTATGAAATATGCATCGGGTGTCGCTCGTGTGTGGCGGTATGCCCCTTCGGGGCTATGAATTACAATACGATCGACAGGAAGGTCTTTAAATGCGACCTATGCGGGGGTGACCCCCAGTGTGTGCGGTTCTGTGAGGAAAAGGCCGTGGATTATGTGGACGCCAATCGACTTAGCACTTTCAAAAAGAAAGATGCAGCCGAGAGATTGTCCGCTGCACAAAAAGAGGCCGCGGCCTTGCACGCGGCCATGTGACGACTGCCTTATCCCCCTGCTAGCAGCAGCGTGATATGAATCTTGTCCCCGTCGCGAACCTTTGCGCCCAGTTCATCGGGATAGGCGCTCTTCATATTAACGTAAATCTCAACCACATTTAGCAGTTTACCCATTCTGTCAAACAGGGCCTCTTTCATGGCCGGGAACTGCTCTACCACCTGGTCGAGGCAATCACGGACATTATTTCCCTCAACTTCGACAAAATCCAATCCGCCTGTGAATTGACGATATGCCTGATGAATATGTACTTTTATACCCACGTCTTAATCCTTATGGTTTCACCTTTTTCTGCAAGACCCTGCCCACAATGCCTTCAAAGAGCGCCTTTGTATCACCGAAAAAGATGCACCGGGTGGCGCAGGCCTGACTCCATGCGGGCCGCTCGTTGTTTTGAATCCTTTCAATGCACAGGTCGCACTTCACCTGCAGTTGTATTTCCATCCGTGGTTACGCAATTCTTTACAAATCCTGCAATTTTGTCAATATCCGGAGATTCTTGGTCAGATGGGCGGCAGATGGTCACAAGGCCTCCTCGGTCCATTCCCTGCCTTCCCAGGAACAGGCCTCGCAAGGGTGACGGTCTACGAGGCTGCGAGCCCCTCAGTGTTCATTTTTTGTGATGCAGGGCCGTTCCGTGGTGAAATACTTGGATAAAATTCGTAAAGTTCGATAGAATTATACAAGATAAGGTGGTTAAACCCATTGCGAAAGGAGCATCTTATTATGGAGAGATCACGGGATTTTTCTCTATCTGCCTTTCTGGCCTTGGCGCCTTGCGGGTGCGGCGGAATCAGATATTCACAAATAGCCCCTGGGGGCAAAGACTATCATCCCAAGCGGGTGGGACTGCTCCCTGCCGGTGTGGGCCCTTACGAAGAGGCAAGAGGTGTGATCGATGAGGTAGTTGCCGGGGTTGTGGTCAAGAAGGGCTGGTTTTCGGATGTGATCGCAGGGGAAACCATCAAACGGCTGCTGGCCTCCGATAACCTCAGAGCCACCTTTTCCTTCAATTCGGCAACAGTCTTGTCAAACAATCGCTGATCCTCTTGCATGATATGCCGAGCTTCACGAATACTTAGCGATGTCCCCACTATATTCCTCCTAAAATCGCAGGCGTTGTTTTACCCCCTTATGCAAGATTTGTGCAACTTCAGGCCTCTGGATTGCTACCCGAGAAAATATAGAAAAAATCAGCATGTTAACCAAACAGAAAAAGAGCCTCACCAAAAGAGATTGAGTAAGAAAAGAGTCATACTGTTTTCTAGTCAACACAATTACCTGGCCGGACCTGCCTGGGAACCCAATGCATGATAGGACTTCTCTGGCCATGGTTCTATCTTTGTTGACAGGACCTGCCCTAGCTGTTAGTAGATCCTTGAAACCCGGCCAGAGAAACAAGCATGGGCACTAGATATGAGCCAGGGCAGGATAGTAGAGTACATTGAACACGGGAAGCTTGTCTGCACAATTTGCATACAGGATAAGGGCAGTAAGCTGCTCCTGCTGACACAATCAAACCGCCAGGTCAATATATCGCCCAAGAGGGCGGTTCTCATCACAGGTTCTGCAGTAGATATATCCAGGCCAAGGGAAGTTCTTCTGGAAACCCTGAGGCACACGGAAGAGGTTAGAAACAAACTCAAGGGCAAGGTTAACGTCCAGGAGCTTTGGGAACTGGTCAAGGACGAAAAGGAGAGCTTCGACCATAGATATCTGGCCCAATTGGTTTTTGGCGAGAACGCAAATGACAACCATCTCTCCGCTCTAGTAAGGGCCCTTTTCGAAGACCGCCTGCATTTCAGGATGAAAGATGGGCTTTTCCTCCCAAATACAGACAAAAGAGTTGAGCAGATCGCTAGACAGAGAGAGGAAGAGTCCCAGAAGGAAGAAAGGTTGAGGGATGGAAGCCTCTGGCTCAAGGCAGTATGGCAGGGCAGAGAATCTGAGGCCCCATCGTGCAAGGGATATATAATTGCTACCCTTATTCAGCTGGCCCTGCACGGAAACGAGGCACCTGATTTCAAGTATGGCAAGGAGTTACTCTCAAAGGCGGGGCTCTCCGACATACACAGTTCCAGGAGTCTACTCTTCAAGCTTGGCATATGGGAAAAGGATGAGAACCTCGACCTCCTCAGATTAGGGATTGAAACCTCCTTTACCAAGCGACAAATGGATGAGTCGGCCCGTCTGGCAACTCAAGGGATCTCTTTTGAAGGACGTGAGGACTTGAGGGGCTTGCCCATCATGACGATCGACGGGCCGCTGACCCGGGACTACGACGACGCATTGAGCCTCGATACGGCCGGGGAAGCCCTTGAGCTGGGAATACACATTGCAGACGTATCCGGGGTCATTTTGAAGGGGAACATCCTTGATCTGGCAGCAGCGGAAAGGGGCGCATCCCTCTATCTGCCCCGAAGACAAATCCCCATGTTCCCTCCGGACCTATCCCATGGCAGCCTGTGCCTGTTGCAAGGATACGACCGCCAGGCCATCTCGCTCCTGGCCAGGTTTGACAAGATCGGCACTCTGCTTGACTACCGCTTTGTGCCAAGCGTGATCAGGGTCCAGCAACAACTAATCTATGATGACGTTGATGAAGCCCTGATTAGTAATGGCCTTTTCGAAGAGATGTATAGGCTCTGCCAGCTACTGCGCCAAAAAAGGGTAACCAAGGGTGCGCTCAGCCTCTCACTTCCCGAGGTGGAGGTGAAGTTCAGTCCAGACTCATCACTCTCCCTGGAATTAGTTGACCAGAACACCCCATCAAGGATGATAGTGTCGGAGTTCATGATCCTTCATAACTGGTTAGCGGCCAGTTTTTGCAATGAGAATAAACTCCCCATCCTGTTCAGGACCCAGCAAGAACCGGCTGAAAGACTGGACGCCCAGGAAAAGGAATACGTCTATTATGTCTTTCAGCAGCGCCGAAAGCTAAATCCCGTCTACATCGATACGACCCCAAGCCCTCACTGTGGATTGGGTCTGGATGTATATACCCAGGCAACCTCCCCCATCAGGAGATACCTTGATCTCGTGGTCCAGCGTCAGATGGGCAGTTTTCTCATGGGAAAGGGGCCAATTTATGATGAGGAAAGCCTTGGAAAGATAAAGACCTCTGTTGAGCCTGTAATGAAGGATCTTGCCATGGTAAAGCGGAACCGCATCCGCTATTGGACCCTGAAATTCCTTGGGCAGCATCTTAGGGAAAGATACAGGGCCATTGTCCTTGACGAACTCAAGAACAAATACCGAATTGTGTTGAAAGACCTTCTCCTTCTGGCGGAAGTAAAGCGCCAGAATGGAGTCATTCTCAGCCCGGGGCAGGAGATCTTAGTGGAAGTGAAAAAGAGTTATCCGTGGGAAGATCTGCTGGAACTCGAATACGTCTCCACATGATCTCATCCGGGAGATATGTTACAGGGTAGATTTCGAGCGGCCTATATATCAGGCCCAAATACCCTCTTGTAGATATCCTCCACATGCTTTAGATGATAGTTAAGGTCAAAGATATCTTCGATTTCTTTGGTGCTGAGGGACTCTCTGATCTCAACATCTTCCATGATTAGCCGTTTGAATTCCTGGGCCCTATCCCATACCTTCATGGCATTTCTCTGGACCATCACATAGGCCTTCTGTCTCTCAACACCCTTTTCCGCCAGTTTCATAAGGACTTGTTGGGAAAAGATCAACCCCTTTGTCTTTTGCAGGTTCTTTGTCATCCTTTCTGGATGGACCACCAGATCTCTAATTATCGCGGCCAGGCGATGAAGCATGAAATCGATAAGAATTGTGCTGTCAGGGCCAATCACCCGTTCCACCGAAGAATGAGTTATGTCTCTCTCATGCCACAGTGCCATATTCTCCATGGCCGCTAGGGAATTGGATCGAACAAGACGGGCCAGACCCGAGATGTTTTCGCATCCAATGGGGTTCTTCTTGTGGGGCATGGCTGAGGAACCCTTTTGCCCCCTTGAAAATGCCTCTTCTGCCTCCAGGACCTCTGTCCTCTGCAGATGCCGTATCTCAACTGCAATCTTTTCCAGGGTACCCGCCAGTATCGCAAGGGTTGAGAAGTACTGGGCGTGGCGATCTCGCTGGACGATCTGGGTGGATATCTCTGCCGGCCTAAGACCCAGTTTTTTACAGGTAAGGGACTCGATCCTGGGGGAGACATTGGCAAATGTCCCTACTGCACCCGAGAGCTTCCCGTAGCTGATTACATCTCGGGCCTCCTGCAGACGTCTCAGGTTGCGGAGCATCTCAGAGTACCACACCGCCAGCTTCAGACCAAAGGTTATGGGCTCTGCATGTACACCGTGAGATCTGCCAATCATGACAGTATACTTATGTTCAAAGGCCCTTTCCTTTAAGACGGCTATAAACTTACCGACATCGCTGACAATCAAATCCATGGCCTCCTTGAGGAGAAGCGCAAAACTCGTATCAAGGATGTCCGATGAGGTTAGTCCCAAGTGGATGTAGCGAGAATCAGGGCCTACCTTTTCGCCTACGTTAGTCAAAAAGGCAATTACATCGTGCTTTGTCTCCTCCTCTATCTCGCGGATGCGCTCCACTGAAAATCCGGCCCTTTTTTTGATGTTTTGAAGGGCCTCCAGCGGCACCAGGCCTTCCTTTGCCATGGCCTCGCAGGCTGCAATTTCGACCTCGAGCCACTTTGCATAGCGATTCTCTGCCTCCCATATGCGCCCCATTTCAGGGCGTGTGTAACGTTCGATCATTTTGTCATTCCCTC
Source organism: uncultured Desulfobacteraceae bacterium (assembly GCA_964452575.1). Classification (GTDB taxonomy): domain Bacteria; phylum Desulfobacterota; class DSM-4660; order Desulfatiglandales; family Desulfatiglandaceae; genus CAYVMN01. The sequence continues at coordinate 5,531 of CAYVMN010000246.1, forward strand.
CCGTCGGCCTTAAGCCTTGCGCCTTTGGCCATTATTCGTCCCCCCAGACTCTCTTTAACGTCATAGACCTATGGTTATCCAAAAACGTAACACTTTAGCGTTTTGAAAACACTGAGGAGTAAGAGGACCGCGAGGGTCTTT
>CAYVMN010000247.1:0-5639 GCA_964452575.1 uncultured Desulfobacteraceae bacterium
TATGAAATGATGCCGTCCTTTACGTCCTTTGGAAAAAAGACCCTCACGGTCCTCTGCCTTTCTTTCATTTGCTAAAGTGTTACTCCTGATTCAGCTTGGTTTCGATTTCACGTTTGTGTAATCCCTTTTTCAGTGCCGCAGGCTTAGCCGATATAGGGCCGAGAGGGCCCTGATGGCCTTTTCGGGTGAAGAGAAAACGGGCACAAACATCTCTTCGGTCCACCGGAGCATTTCGTGCCTTCCGGATTCGACCCCGGCAAGCCACAGGGCAACAGGCTTTCCGGCCTCGACGGCCAGCTGAAACAGACTGAAAAACTCTCTGGGAAGGCGGTAGGCCTTTGGCGGCAACTGGATCGCCAGGGCGTCTACATTGGAATCCTTGACTACAGATTCGACAAGGGTCCCGTAAACCTCCATTGGATGTTTGAACTGCACGGTAACACCGAGGTCCCACGGGTTTGACGAAATGGTCCAAGACGGGAAAATCGGCCTGAGCCTTTCAATGGTTCGGTCGTCCAGCTTGGCCAACGTGAGGCCTTCATATTCGCAAAGATCTGTCACAATCACTCCTTCACCTCCGGGGAGCGTGGCAAGGAATATTCGGTTTCCTTTTAGGGAGATGGTCCCGAAACGCTCCAGGGCACGGGTCAGATCAAAGAACTCCTCAATGCTATAGGCTCGAATGGCCCCATACTGCCTCAAGGCCGCGTCGAACACGAGGTCGCTGCCCTGTACTATTACCCCGGTATGGGAGGCTGCTGCCCTTGCCCCGGCCTTGGTTCTCCCGGATTTCAAGACAACGACCCTTTTCTTTCTGCCCCAAGCCTCTTTGATGGTGTTCAGAAACTGACGCCCGTCCCCCTCGATGCTCTCCAGATGGATGCCGATAACCTGCGTCTTCGGGTCCCGGACGAGATATGTCATGGCATCTACCTCGTTTATGTCCATCTTATTACCTAGATCTATCACCTTGTTAAGATGAAGGTTAAAGTCAGAGGTAAGCCACCCAAGCCTTGGTTCGTAAAGGCCTGACTGGAAGATCAGTGATAGGCCACCTGGCTTGATCTTTTTGAGGCGATGGAAACTGATATACAGATTGATTGGCACGTTTATTGGACTCAAGGCGTTAGGGCCAATGGCCCTGATGCCGTTAACCCCGATGAGTTGGGCCATCTCCCTCTGAAGCCTTTTCCCGTCCTCTCCTGTTTCAGAAAACCCTCCGGCAACGATAGTCACCCTTTTGACGCCTTTTTCTGCACAATCTCTCAATATCTTATGAGTCAAGGAATGTGACACCCCGATTACAGCAAGATCAACCGTTTCGGAGATATGCTTCACACTCGGATAGGTCTTCAGCCCCAGTATCTCTTTGTCCTTGGGATGTACGGGATAAATCTTTCCCCTGAAGCCGAGACTAACCAGATTGGCGAGGAGGTTGTGACTGATTCGTGCAGGATTATTCGATGCGCCGATTATGGCTACACTGTCAGGCTCGAAAAACCCTGTAAGAAAATGTTCAGATTCGGTCATGCGTATCGCTCCTTCCAGAATTGACACATATAGGATGTCAGACCGATATAAACCTTTTTTGTGTCACTATGCAAGGCCCACCAATTGCCGAAGGCCGGATCAGGACTAAACAGTATTTTGGACACTACTGATGCTGAATAAAGAAAGGCCCGCAGGACCGCCAGCAGTCCTCGGGCCTTCCTTATTTATTGGAAAGTTGAAATCCTTACATGACAATTGAGGTTAGGCTGTTAATTAACCATCCACCATTCTCTCCGAAACCTTTGGGCTGTTGCCTGGCCTCTTGGAAGTTGGTAGGCTCGAACGGAACCGAGCCATTTTGTTTTGATTTGAATAAATGCAAGAATTATGCAATATCACCGAAAGAAGGCCCTCTTTCCAGAAAAAGATAAGAAATCAGGTTAGTTGCCCCTCAGAGGGAGCGAGTTGCAGGGGCGCGCATATGCACTCATGAGCAAGGATCTTATGGCATAATTGCCCCAATTATGGCAATAGTGCCACAAAATGGCAGTGCTGAGCGCCACACTGGGTTCAAAGAGCGAAAATGGGAAACCTGATGTTTTCTTTAAAAGGAGGCAGTAGCTAATGTCTACATTAGCCTTGGGTAAGATCGACATGGACATTCTCCAAGAACTCCTATCACAATACACTCACAGAGGGAGGAGGATAGTCATAGGCCCAGGTGTTGGAGAGGATGCCACGGTTATCGACATGGGCAATATCTATATGGTTGCCAAGACGGACCCTATTACCCACGTAACAAGGGAGATAGGCCATTATGCCGTCAATATCAATGCCAATGATATTGCTGCAATGGGGGGTAAACCCCTCTGGTTCCTGGCAACCATACTGATGCCGTTCGGTAGCAGCGTAGAGGATATAAGAGAGATCTTTTCTCAGCTCTCGGAGGGGTGCCGGGCATTAGGCATTTCCTATTGTGGCGGGCACACGGAGGTAACCAGCAGCGTTAATAATCCGGTGGTGATCGGTCAGATGCTAGGCGAGGTCAAGAGAGCGAATATCAAGCCCAGTTCAGGGGCATGCCCTGGTGATGATCTTATCATGACCAAGTCGGCGGCCATTGAGGCAACCGCCATCATTGCCATCGAAAAAGGGGAGGAACTGGGCAGTCATTTTGACCAAGGGCTTATCATCAATGCCCAGAGGTATCTCCATAATCCGGGTATCAGTGTGGTCAGGGAGGCCTTAATTGCGGCGGAATTCAATGAGGTTCATGCCTTGCACGATCCAACCGAGGGTGGTATAGCCACAGGAATCTTTGAACTGGCAAGTGCCAGTAATCTGGGCGTCGAGGTTTACGGCGATAAGATACCCGTCAGTGAGGAAACAATCCTTCTCTGCAAACAGTTTGGCATTGACCCACTGGGGGCCTTTGCGTCGGGATCTCTCCTGATTACCGCATCACCTTCAATTACCAGGGAACTGATGGATAGGCTCGCCGCAGAGAAAGTGGCCGCCACCCGCATAGGGATAATGCTTCCTCAAGAAAGAGGGATTAAACTCATTGATCAGAAAGAGACCAGGCCTTTGCCGGTATATCATCAGGATGAACTATCCAGGATCTTCGGATAGGCTCTACGGGGGATTTCAGAATGCTGGATAGATCTGTCTATGTAAGTGCAGGAAAAAACGAGGATACAAGGGGCATCTCGAGGCGCGTTGCGCAGATCAGCGTGTCTGCAATAAAACAGATGCCTGTCCTGGCCAGCAAGGTGGCGGGATGCATTTCTCTCGGCCAGGGGGTTCCCTCATTTGGCACGCCATCCTTCATTCTGGAAAGGGTTATTGAGGCCTTAAGGAGTGATGAAACCATAGGAAAGTACTCTTTGCAGCCGGGACTGCCCGAACTCAAGGCCGAGATCGCAGGCCATCTTGGACGCACCAAGGGGGTCAGGGTGGATCCCGAAACCGAGCTTTTCGTGAGCTGCGGGGCGATGGAGGCGCTTGCAGGGGCCATTGCCACTGTTATTGAGAGGGGGGATGAGGTTCTAATTCCGTCCCCGAATTATGCCTCCCATATTGAGCAGATACTTTTTGCTGAAGGGACGCCAGTATTCGTGCCTCTCATTGAAGAGGAGGGGTGGCGGCTCGACATTGAGCGTTTCAGGAATGCAATCACATCAAAGACCAAGGCTATCTTGGTGACCAGCCCCATGAACCCCACCGGAGCGGTCTTCTCGGAGGATGAGCTGAGGGCACTGGCCCAGATGGCAACTGAGCAGAATCTCTTTGTCATTGCCGATGAGGCCTATGATTTTCTTCTTTACGACGACCATCCCCACTTCAGCCTGGCATCGATCCCTGAGCTCAAGGATAATCTTATTGCATGCTACAGTTTTTCAAAGATGTACTGCATGACCGGCTGGAGGGTGGGGTATATGTACGCAAGCGCAAGGATCATTGACCAGGTCCTGAAGGTCCATGATGCCTTTGCCATTTGTGCCCCCACCATTTCCCAGCATGCCGCGCTGGCAGGCCTTAGGGCGACCAACGGCATGGACGGTGAAGGCGACCGGTTTATTCGCCACCTGGTGGTCTCTCTGCAATCGAGGCGTAATGTCACCTGTAATCGTCTGGAGAGGCTTTCCCACCTCTTCTCTTACCAGAGGCCGAAAGGGGCCTACTATGTCTTCCCAAGGATCGTGGCTGAGGGATTGAGCGACATGGAGCTTGCACTCAGGCTTTTATATGAAGCCAAGGTCATTACTATCCCGGGAAGCGGGTTTGGGCCTACAGGAAGGGACCACCTCCGCCTCTCCTTTGGTGCCAGTGAAACAGAGATAAATGAGGCCTTCGACAGGATAGAGACCTGGGCAAGCCAATTCTAGAAAAAAATGACCTCAGTGGCAAAGTTGGGCTAGAGTTCTCTTCTGAAGATATCAGATATCGCAGGTCCAGATAAGGCTGCCCGCAAGGCGCGCGACTGCAGATGGCCCTCGTAGCCGGGAATCCATAAAGGGGACCACTTGGAGTGTGAATCCCTGACTCCGATGGAAATAGTACAATAAAAGGATGTGAGAGAATCCGTCGAGATCTTTCAGTCCTTCGTGGAACTCCTGAAATACCTCAACGGTGCCCATGACGCCCTCGGCCGCTGCGGGCTGGGTCGGCATGTCTTCGATCTTTGTAAAGGGGGAATGGATCACACCGATTGGTGTAAACTCGATCTTCATGTCTTTATGCGAACATTTCATATTAAGTAGTACCGTGTCCCAAAAGTTGTGTCCTTGATTTTGGCAATTCAAATTCTGGATAGTCGCTAAAATCCGAATATCCAAAATTCAAAACAAACTGCTCACCCATCACCCAATGATAAGTGCTGTTCATTTTGGTCATTTGAATTTGTTTCGTGCTTCGATATTCGAATTTAGGATTGTAAATGGGTCAACCATGAAACTTTATTCCCAAGTGTCAAATTGCCATTTCCTATGACAGAATTTGTGAGACGCGGCACTAGGCGGTGATTCTTGTTCCCATTCGTATGGAACATAACTTCTCAAGACTCTACATGAAAACCACTATCGGTTCAAGAAGCGGTAATAAATCTAAGAGGACAGTTAATACCACTTTGGCGAGATATGTTGGATATTCCAGTAATTTAAAGTGCTTATATATGCCAAAGGACAGAATCATATTTCGCAATACTTCAACGCCGATGCAATCAGGAAAAGACGATCCATCTGGCTCGGATCAGGCCATTTGCCTTCCAGAGTATGGTCTTTTTGAAAATATGGCCAGCTATATCTAAGGCCACCGACACCATGAGATTAATTAGTCCTAAACGCGGAGGCTATCGAGATAACAAAGAGTCAATATTGCCATATTCGCTGCCTAGGTTATTACTTCTTTAAGTATAGGGTTGTCAGTGTCGCAGAGTTTTGTTAGATTTTAAGTGATATGAACCGAAAATCTAGATTTGTTTCGTCTTAGGGGCCATCGACTCCACGAAGCTGAAATGTTGGCAACACTTTAGCGTTTTGAAAGAGAGGCAGCCTCCGGCCCGGAAGGGCCTCTGGCCCGGAGGGAGGACCGCGAGGGTCTTTTTTCCAAAGGACGTAAAGGACGGCATCATTTCATAGAACGGCAGT
>CAYVMN010000248.1:0-5615 GCA_964452575.1 uncultured Desulfobacteraceae bacterium
CCAGTGTATCTTCCAGCATCTTGTGGAGGTTGATATTATAATGATGGCAGTGCATTGCAATGGGTAGGCCAGACAGGATCACCCTGTGACCTTCACGTGCAAGATTGCTTTGCCAGTCAAAAGGCACCTGGTTCCCCCTCTTTTCAATATCAGGACGTAATTGAAGTTGTCGAGGTCAAAATATTAAAAAACAAGAACATTCAGGTCAATCAAAAATTTTACCCAGGTTTTCGTGGTCTGACACAAATACTGCATGGAGCTTAATCCCTCCGGTCATTTGAGGGTTGAACGCCGATAGCTTCTGTCGTATGATTCGACTTTTAGCGTCAGGGGCCAAGGCCTGAGTCGGCACCTGACAGGCCTGCATTACCTGACCCCTAAGGTCTTTCCGAGAATTTTCCGCGGAGCACCAGAAGGGCGGGACGGGATTTGGAATACACAAGAGATTATGAGGAGGGATATTTGATGGCACATAACGGAAAGATGGATCCCGAGGTTTTGTCTGTGGTGCTCGATACCATCGAAAAGCTGGAGCGGGAGAAGCTTACCCTGGAGACCAGGCTTGAGTTGGATAAGAGAGGCGAGTTTCCTGCCGAACTGATCCGTTTCATGCTGGGGCCTGACATGGCCCTTCACCTGATCTTTATCCCGAATGAATATGGCGGAATAGGTGCTGGGGCAACCGACATAGCCATCATATCTGAGCGGATGGCAAAGGTGGATCTTGCCATCGCCACCTCCTTCTTGGGTATATGCCTGGGCATGGACCCCCTCAGGGTAGGTGCAACACCAGAGCAGAAGGACAAGTATATAAAGAAGATAGCAGATGAGGGTCTCATAGTGGCGTACGCCGTAACTGAACCTGAGGCAGGCTCAAATGTCCAGGCCCTAAAGACCAAAGCGGAACCCGTGTTGGATGAGAGAGGAAGTGTAAAGGGCTACAAACTCAACGGTCAAAAACAGTTCATCACCAATGCGGGTGTGGCAGACCTTTACACAATCCTCGCTGATACGCCCGCGGGGCCATCATTCTTTATTGTAGAGGCCGGTGCGGAGGGGCTCATGCCGGGAAGACACGAGGACAAACACGGAATTCGGGCCTCAGATACCTGCCCTTTGACCTTTGAAGACCTCTTTGTCCCTGTTGAAAACCTGGTAGGGGGCGTGGAAGGACAAGGTCTGAAGCAGGCCAACCAGGTATTTGGGTATACAAGGCTCATGGTGGCCTCTTTAGGCCTGGGAGGGGGCACCGCCTCCCTGGCGAGGGCCATTGCATATGCCAAGCAGAGGGTTCAGTTCGGAACGACGCTGGCAGAGAAACAGGGCTATACCCACAAGCTCCTGGTCCCGCACGCTGTCAGGCTGGCGGCGGCCCGCGCATTTATCGAAGCCACGGCCAGGAGGCTTGATACAGAGGAGGAGGATCTCCAGGTGGAGGGCTCAATCGCCAAGTATTTTGCCACTGAAGCGGCTGACGCAATGGCCAATGACGGCATCCAGGCCTTTGGCGGGTACGGATATATGAGGGAGTATGAGGTGGAGAAGATCAAAAGGGATGTCAAAATTTTAACTATTTATGAAGGGACCAGTGAAATACAGAGGAATATTATCTCCATGTTTCGGCTGAGGAGCACGGTCCGCTCCAAGGGGGCCTTTTACAGGGAGAAGGCCGACGGCCTAGAGAGGCTCTCTGAAGAATCGGGTGGTCCTATCCTGGCAAAGGCAATGCGAACCATGAACCATATTATCCTGAGCGGACGAAAGAGCAAGCTGACTAAGTCTCAATATGTTATGTTCCTCTTAGCAGAGATGATGACCTGGGTCGAGGTGGGGTGTGCCTTTTGCCACAAGGCCGCTCTATACCAGGGGGGGGAGGGATATTCCCCTTCGTTTCTGAAGGCCGCAGCAAGGCTCTTTGTCAGGGAGGTTTTTGAAAAGGTCTATCTCAACGGTCTCAAGATAGTATCGGGCTGTGATCATGGGGATGATGATGCGGAACAAGAACTGAATTCCCTTGATGTCGGACATGCGATGAAGAATAACCTAAAAGACATGGATCTCGTGGCTGAGGAATTGGTAAGGTGAGATCCTGGGTAAAATGAACGGCCGATGACAAATCCCAGAGCTCACCCGCATCGGCGCCCCAAGAAAGTCTATCCTAAGAGGCGTGGAAGAGGAGGCCTCCAGGTTGGGGAAGGAGGTCGAAGGAGGGAGGGCAGGGCAAGGATAGATCCCGGGCTGGCCCCCAAGTTCAGCAAAATTGGGGTACCCGAGTCTGCTCCCTTTATGCCAGACCCCTTTCAGCTGGAGGCGCTGAGGTATATTAGGGACTGTGATGTCCTAGTTAGCGCCCCCACCGGGGCTGGAAAGACCTGGATCGCCTCACAGACCATACTCTCCTATCTCTCCAAAGACCAAAGAGTCTGGTACGCCTCTCCATTGAAGGCCCTTTCCAACTCGATCTACCAGGAGTTCTGTCTTGAATTCGGGCAACACCTCTGTGGTATCCTGACAGGAGATCGAAAGGAAAACCCGGAGGCCCCTGTAATTGTTGGCACGACCGAGATCCTCCGAAATCAGCTCTATGATTCCATGCACAAGGGCATCAGCATAAGGGCAGACCTGGTCGTCCTGGATGAGGCCCATTACCTGAGCGATGCCGAAAGAGGAGTGGTCTGGGAGGAGGTCTTGATATATCTCCCCCCGAGGGTGAGGCTCCTGCTCCTCTCTGCCACCATCTCAAATGCCGAGGAGGTCTGTGCGTGGCTGGAAAAGATTCGTGGGTGCCCGAATCGTGTTGTACGTTCGGAAGAGCGTCCAGTCCCTTTAGAGATGCTCTTCCTCTTCCCGGATGGCCTCATAGGCCCGCTTGGAGGGAAAAGGGGGCTCAATCCCGGGGTCAAGAAATTCCTCTCATCCCACCCAGCAAGACGGAGGGGGAGACCTGAAAAGACGGATTACGGGAGGATTTTGGGATATCTGAGAGAACTTGACCTGCTGCCAGCCATTTTTTTCCTGAAATCGAGGGCTGACTGTGACCGCGCACTCTTGGTGTGCCCCCCGGTCACGAGACCTGAGGAAGAGCAGAAAGATCTTCATCACGTCCTGAGAACGTTCCTGAAGGATTATCCCCATCTTGAAAGACATCGTCAGATGTCTTCCCTGACTGATTCACGGGTGGGGTCCCACCATGCGGGCCAACTGCCCTATTGGAAGGTCCTCCTGGAAAGGATCATGAACAGAGGGTATCTGGATGCCATCTTTGCCACCTCAACCGTGGCCGCTGGCGTAAATTTCCCCGCCAGGACAGTGGTACTCGTACAGAGCGACCGGTACAATGGTCACGAATTTACTGAGCTCACTGCAACTGAGCTTCATCAGATGATCGGCAGGGCAGGGAGAAGGGGGAAGGACCATATCGGATTCGCCCTTATCATCCCAGGGCGCTTCCAAGATCCACAACTTATCAATGAACTGAAAAGGTCGCCACCGGAGCCCATAGTGAGCCAGATTCATATCAATTTCTCAATGACCCTTAATCTACTCTTGTCTCACAGCGTGGATGAGGTGAAGGATCTCCTTGAGCGATCCTTTGCAGCATTTCAGGAGACAGGAGCCGCGTGTTCCCTCAAGAGACGATGGGATAAGACCCTCTCTGAGATAAAGATGGCCCTAGTTTGCGGAAAATGCGATACCGGTGATCCCTTTGAGGTCCTCGAAAATATCAGAAAAAGATCCGAGGTGCGAGAAGGGCAGGGGAGAGCTGACTCATTGCCCTGTGACGGATGCCAGCACCTGAAAATTTGTCCGGGGAAAAGGAATAGCAAGATTAGGAAGCTGATAAAGGAATTCAAGTATTTCTCTGTTTACATGGAACGACTGGCCGGCGGGCTTTGGCTCAGCTTCAAGCACCACGTGAGGTTTTTGAAAGAGACCGGATTTGTGGACCAGACAAATCGATTGACCCCTGACGGCCTCTGGGCCTCCAATTTGAGACTCGACCAGCCTCTGTTGATAGCTGAGGCCATAAGGAAGGGGGCCCTTGAAGGCGACTTTCCCGAGAACCTCGCAGGGGCCCTTGCACCCTTTGTCTGGGACAGGGACCTCAAAGTGGAGGTGGTGCCGAGGGGTGGCTTTGGTCTAAAGGGCCTTGAGAAGGTCTTTTATAAGACCCTTGATTCCATCCAGGATATCAAGGAACTCAAGAAAAAGCGTGGGTTTGAAAGCCCGCCGATCCTGTTCTGGCCTTCGGCAGCCCTTTATATGTGGGCCAGGGGCGTTCCATGGGAGCGCCTCCTTGAGTTTATCCCCATTGACGAAGGCGATATGGCCTCCCTGATCATGCGGACTGCGGACCACCTACGGCAGGTCATGAGCCTCCGAGAAACCCATCCGGTGCTTGCCTCAGTGGCTGAGGAGGCGGTCGATCTTATCCTGAGAGAACCGGTATATATTGTGTAAGGGTTGACCTCGCAGTAAGTGCCAAGGCCTCGTGACTGCCGTAGAAGGGATATATTGTATTGATTCGTTTGGATTGACACGGTGACAGGGCTAACATAAAGTGGGCAACCATTAAGGGGTCCGGGAAATGATTTTTTTTTAAATACAGGCGACAGAACCGAGCTAGAGGGTTATGAATAAGGAAGATTATGAACTGTAGATTTTGGGGAACAAGGGGTTCCATTGCGGTCCCCGGAAAAGATACCGTTATATATGGAGGGAACACCACCTGCCTCGAGATTACCCTGAATAGTGGAAGAGGGGTAGTTATTGATGCAGGGACAGGCATCAGGGCCTTGGGTGAATATCTCGCTAGCCTAGATAAGGGGGTGGACATTCTCCTCCTCTTTACACATATCCATTGGGACCATGTCTTGGGCTTCCTCTTTTTTGGCCCAATCTATGAACCCTCTTCCAAGATAACGATTGGTGGCTTTCCCACATGCATGAAAGGGCTCAAGGCCATCTTTGCCAACAAGATGGGTGATGGCTTTTTTCCCGTCAAATTTGATGACCTGAAGGCGCAGATAGAGTACCTTGATGCCTTAAGTCATGGCCCACTGGATATTGATGGCACCCTTATCGATACCATCCCCCTTCAGCACCCGCAGGGGGGATATGGGTTTCGTTTTCGGGAAGGAAAAAAGACCCTTGTCTTCATAACGGACAATGAACTGACCGCAGAGGCATGGATGGGGAGACACCCTGACGATTATGTGGAGTTTTGCAAGGGCGCGGACATCCTGATTCATGACGCCCAGTTCACGCCTGAGGAGGTCGCGGAACATCGTGGATGGGGGCATACGGATTATGTGTCTGCATTTGGGCTGGCCCAAAAGGCTAGCGTCAAGCGACTCGTCCTTTTTCACCATGATCCTGCCCGTAAGGACCGGGAATTATCGTCGATAGAAACAAGGTGCGGTAACCTCGCCTCAGGGAATAACTCCCTAATCAAGGTTGAGGCCGCCAGGGAAGGGACCGAAATCTCCCTTTGATCACCTATCAATTATCGTAACACTTTAGCGCTTTGAAAACACTGAGGAGTAAGATGACAGACCGTGAGGGTCTTTTTTCCAAAGGACGTAACCCAAATTCTTCACAGCCTGTAGCACGCC
>CAYVMN010000249.1:0-5590 GCA_964452575.1 uncultured Desulfobacteraceae bacterium
CGAAGATTGTCGCTGCTTCCTGAAACGTGACCCCGTGTTTGTTGGCGTTTGAGGCCGCTTTCTTTGGGTCCCATTCAAATTCCATAACGATTCCTGTAACTATTATATCAGAATTACCTATCTATCGCAGTTATTATTTGAAGGGCTCTACTCTCGACTCAGGTCACTCCAGCTTTCAGCTTCTCAGCGCGTTTTCTCATAGTCGATTCTTTGATATGTTTGCCTTCATGCTTTACACGTCACTGGGTTAACTGACGAAGGGAACGACGCATTTTTATGGGTGTTTCCTCCCAACAGGACAGAAGGCGTCCTGTCAGGAGTTTGGTGGGCACATTTTGAGGGGTTTTTTCATGGGGAACCTTTGGGAATTGATGATTGTTGATTGATGATTGATGATTGACGATTGATGATTGTTGATTGTTGATTGACGAAGTAAGGGTTATGGGTTGCTGGTTGAATAGTAGAAGATAATACTGAAAAAAGAGAGAAAGTCAAGGAAAATGCTGGGTGTGGAATTCTATTCAAGGTAACCCTTGAGCAGTTCCTTGGTCTTTACCACATTCATGTTGAGGCCCAGGGACTTGCTGTCGAATCCCATGGCAAGGCCCAGGATTTGCGTCAGGTATAGGACGGGCAGATTGTATGTGGTGCCATATTCCGACTCGATGCTCTTTTGATTCCCGTCGTACATGACAGAGCAGAAGGGGCAGACCAGGCATAGGGCGTCTGCACCGGCCTCTTTGATATGGTCGAGCTTTTCTTTGGCGACCGAAAGGGCCACCTTTTCATCCACAGGGAGTACTGGGCCCCCGCAACACATCTTCTTGCCAGGATAATCCACCACCTTCGCGCCTGTAATGGAGACCAGCCTATCTATTGAGGAGGGATCTTCCACACTATCAAAGTTATCATAGATCTCCGATGGCTTTAGATAGTGACATCCGTAGTGAATGGCTATCCTGAGGCCGCTCAGGTCCTTTTCGAGGTGCCTCTTGATCTCTTCTGTACCCAGGTCTTCATAGAGGATACGGGCAAGATGCCTGACCCTGACCTCGCCGTCATATCTCAGGCCAATCCTGGATAGGCCCTGATTTACTTCCTCCCTGACCGGGCCGTTTCCGGAGAGGTGGCGGGCTGTCTCGGTGAGGGCAGAGGTGCAGGAACTGCAGAGGGTGCATATGTCCAGGCCTTTCTGCTGGGACAGGGTGAGATTATAACCCCCAAGGACCTCTGAGGCCCTCTGGTCGATGGTCTTTATAGGGAACCCGCAGCAGACGAATTCTTCCACATCAATGAGCCCTACACCGAGCCTTTCTGCCACCCTCCTTGCCGAGAGTTCGTAGTTTCTTGCCCTTGCAGGTATGGTACAGCCCAAAAAGAGTGCGTATTTCATGGAGGCGCCCATCAGGAGAGGAGGTCCTTTACCACAGTACACGAAGTGGGCAGGGAAGGCAGGCCTGCCTTGTTCCGTTTCTTGTTATCAAATTCATCAATGGCATAGATCCGGCCCTGGCCCTTTATGAGTTCCATCTGCGTCCTTATCCCGGCAGGGGCATGCCCCTCCTTGAATGCAAGGTTTTTGAGGAGGGTCATGAAATCGGTTATGCTCACCCCCTGGGGGCACCTTTCCTGGCAGGCGTAACAGCTGGAGCAGAGCCATATGAAGTCGCTCTTGAGCACCTCATCCTTGAGTCCATAGAGTGCAAGGCGGATGATCCTGAACGGGTTGAACTTCTCGTTCACCGCGGATATGGGGCAGCTGGCAGTACAGGTGCGACAGACAAAACATGCCGCGATCTTTTCTCCGCCCGGAGCCCTAATCAGCATGTCTCTGAAGGTCGGGTCTGCCTTGCTCAGGTCTATCTCAGCCATAGGGATTACCTTTACCTGTTCTCTGGGTGATTGTTGATGCCTCACTTGATTGAATGAGACAGATAGATACTGGATACTCGATACTGGATACTCGATACTGGATGCTTGATACTTGATACTGGATGAAAGAAGATCTCTTGCCGAGGATCAAGTATTCAGTAGCCGGCATCACTTTGCCTCCGGCTAGGGGGCACTAATTTCCTCAACCCCTCAGTTTGCCGCGAAGGTTCGCTAATACTCCGGCGGCAGCCTGTTTAGCTGGGCCAGGGAAAAGACAGGGCCGTCCTTGCAGACATACTGATCCCCGATATTGCAGCGGCCGCACATCCCGATGCCACATTTCATCCTCATCTCCAATGAAAAGATGATCCTTTCGGGAGGAAATCCCAGACCCTCCAGGACCGGCCGGGTGAATCTGATCATAACCGGGGGGCCGCAGACTAGGGCGAAGGCATTATCGGAAGTCGTTACCTTCTTCTCAGTAATCGCCGGGACGAATCCCACGTTATATCTCCAGTCAGGGTCATCAGTAGCATCAACGGTAATATGCATATCAATATCATCCCTCTTTTCCCATTCGGCCAGTTCATCCCTGTAGAGCAGCATCCCGGGGCTCCTCGCCCCGTATACAACGGTAATGTCATTGAACCTGGGGCGGTTTTTAGGTTCGAGCATATAGACGATGCTCGACCTCAAGGTGGTAAAGGCAAAGCCCCCCCCGATAATGACCAGGTTCTTTCCCTCCATGTCGGACCAGGGGTATGAGTTGCCGAGTGGCCCGCGGATGCCCATGACATCCCCTTCATTCATGTTGTGGAGGTGGGTCGTGACGACACCCACCTTGTTGACCGTGAAGAAGACAAATCCCTTCTCTGTAGGGGACGAGGCAATGCCTATTGGCACCTCCCCTTTCCCAGGGACCGAGAGCTCTGCAAACTGGCCGGGGACATAGTGGAATTTTTCCTCGTCCTCGGGGTTGAGGAATACGAGCCTGAAGGACTTAAGGTTTCCGTCCTCTGTTTCGGTTATGATCTCATCTATTCGAACCGGATAGGGCAGATACGGATTTTCCAACAGAGTACCCCCTCTTTGGATTTTGGGTTTTGGATTCTAATATCAACTCGTCCGTTTGAGGCGAGACATTTCTAGTAGTTATTCATCATCTCGCATACCTGGCGGATGTCTATGTTCACAGGGCAATACCTCACGCATCTCCCACACCCTGTGCACTGGATGCCATTATCATATCTGTCCACATAGTATTTCAGCTTGTGCATGAAGCGCTGTCGTACCCGCCTGAACTTCTCCCCCCTCGGGTTGTGGCCTGAGGCGTGAAAGGTAAATAAGGGCGACATGCAGGTATCCCAGTTCCTGATCCTGTCCCCCACCTTCCCGAAGACCTCATCCTGTATGTCAAAACACCAGCAGGTGGGGCACAGGTAGGTGCAGGTTCCGCAGTTGAGGCAGGCAAAAGAGATATCATGCCAGAAAGGGGCATCAAAGAGCTCTGTCACGACCTTTTCTTTCAACCTGTCCACAGGCACAGTGGAAGAGACCCTACGAAAGGCGGATGCGGCCAACTCCTCGGCCTCTTTCAGAATAGAGTCCGAAGGGTCATCTCCCCCACCCATCAGTTCCAGGAGTTCTTGCCCCTTTTGAGTGACGGTCTTGGCAAGGAAGACGTCCCCCAGGTCGTATAAGAGGAGATCCAGCCCTGTCTCGCTGAACGGCCCCCCTCCCACCGAGGTGCAGAAGCATGAAGAGCAGGGTTCTTTGCAGCCGAGCCCCACCAGGGTTGTGGATTCAAAGCGGCGTACCCACCACGGGTCGCGGTACTCGGGGTTGTCAAAATTGACCTTGACCAATTGAAAGGCACGGGCATCGCATGGCCTGATGCCCACAAACGCCCTAGGGGGGTAATCCTTTGCCGATTCCTTTAAGATGTTGACATCAGGGGCGGTCCCGGCAAGGGGGCATTCAAATAGCCGCTCTGACTGCGGGAGCACAAATGCCTTGGGTGAAAGCCTGGTATTCTGGAAATCGAAGTCAGGCCTTTTCCCCTCTTCAATCACATGAAAATTATGGAAGTCCCCGTCCCTGACCGGAACAAAGGTCTGGTAGGCCTTTGTGAGGGCCTCTAAGGCCCCGGGCCATTTGTCTTTGGCATATACCTTATAGGTCATGAAATAAGTCCTTTTCATCTTATGAAGTCGTTATAATCATCAGGCCTGTAGACATCAAGGGGCGGCCTTTTCTCCAGGTCGAGTCCGGCCTCCCAGGAAAATAAGTCGAGGGCGTCTTTATTGAGTTTCCTTGTAAACTGCCGCATGGGGATACCCACCGGGCATACCCTTTCGCAGGCCCCGCAGTCCGTACATCTCCCTGCACAGTGATAGGCCCTGAGGAGGTGGAAGGTCATGGTATCTGTTGGGTCTATGCTCTTTCCCACCCACTGGGGTCTGGATTCATCAACAAAGCAGGTCGGGCAATAACACAAGGGGCAGGCATTTCTGCAGGAATAACACCTGAGGCATCTAGAAATCATCCTTGTAAAAAAGCCCCACCTCCTCTCAGGGCTCATCCCTTCTATCTTCTCCACATCCTTGAAGGTGTCCTGGGCCTTCTGTTCCTCCACGGGTTCGGCCAGCATCTCGTCGTATATCACCGGATTATGGTGGGTACAGATCTCACAGTTTCTCTGGAGAAAATCCCTTTTACGGAATGTCTCCTCATAGTCTTTTCCCTTTACGCTGAACATCTCCCCATCTTCTTGCACCCCAATTATCTCTCTATACCTCACGGCCCTCAGTACGGCCCTGTGATCGATCATACCGGTACATGGTATCCCGACGATGTGGAGCTGATCGCGGCGGATCTGGTTCTCGATGATATGTGTGACGATGTTCCTGGAATTACAGCCATTGGCCACAATGCCTATCTTTTCTCTCCTGGCCGTTAGATAATTGCAGAGATTGAGGCCGCAGTGGCTGTCCCAGTAAAGGATATCCGCCTTTTCAGGCTCACTGACGATTATCGGCTGGTTGACCATGGGAAGGGTACCCTTCCTGTAGCCGATGAAGACATCTACCTTCCCTTCCCCAAGGAGGTGTCTTGCAGTTTCTCTGACCCTTTGAGTATATTCGATCATTATGCCACCATAGCCCTTTTCTTAATAAGGTATCTTGCCGGGCCGAGCCCCTTTATATCCCGTGAAATCTCGTTCGCGACATCGACAAACTTTCCTGCCTCTGCCGAAGATATCCATGAGAAGTTGAGCCTCCCGGGCTCGATCCCAATATGTTCCAGCAGGCCCTTCAGCAGGGCGAATTTCCTGCGGGCGTAATAATTACCTTCCAGGTAATGGCAGTCACCGGGGTGTCACCCGGATACCCAGACCCCGTCAGAACCGTGTCTGAGGGCCGCCAGGATGAGCTTGGGGCTCACACGGGCAGAGCACGGGACACGGATAATCCTGAAGTCCGGGGGATACTGCAGGCGGCTTACCCCGGCCAGGTCTGCTGCCCCGTAACTGCACCAGTTACACAAGAAGGCTGTGATCCTTGGTTTCCACTCACTCATTACCATCTCCTCACTACCGTATATGGATTACCCTATATCGCAAATCGTAACACTACACTCAAGCGCTTTGAAAGAAAGTCACAGGACCGTGAGGGTCTTTTTTCCAAAGGACGTAACCCAAATTCTTCACAGCCTCTGG
>CAYVMN010000250.1:0-5492 GCA_964452575.1 uncultured Desulfobacteraceae bacterium
CCTCTGGCACGCCCCCTTACCTTCAAATACAGTTTCTGCCAGGCAGGGGAGAGGGTTCTTCATAGGGACGTCCACCTGTGGGGCTGTTGCGTGACGAGGTTCAAGACCTCACTGCCGTTCTATGGAGTGATGCCGTCCTTTACGTCCTTTGGAAAAAAGACCCTCACGGTCCTCTGCCTTTCTTTCAAAACTAAAGTATTACGAAATATTTTATGCTAGGTTTGCTGTCGCACTCCCTTACTTGCACTATCTCTGAAAATTCCTTTGGAACAAAGAGGGGTTATGATCGAGACAATTGAGGATTTGGAGCAGTTGTTGTCGCAACAATGCTATATTAGTGACCATGATCTGGCCACGGTGATCTTTTTGGCCGTCAAGCTGGAAAAACCCCTCTTTCTTGAAGGGGAGGCCGGGGTAGGGAAGACCGAAGTGGCCAAGGTCCTGTCTCAGGGTCTGGGACGGCGGTTGATCCGGCTCCAGTGTTACGAAGGGCTGGATATAAGCACCGCCCTTTATGAGTGGAACTACCCCAAGCAGCTCCTGCGCATAAGGCTCAAAGAGCTGGGAGCTTCCGAAGGCCATGAATGGGAAGACATTTTTACTGAAGAGTATCTAATAAGAAGGCCTCTCCTGCAAGCGATTCAGCAAGAAAGGGCAGGCGAACAGATTGTGCTCCTCATCGACGAGCTGGATAGGGCAGATGCAGAATTTGAGGCCTTTTTGTTGGAGCTTTTGTCAGATTTCCAGGTCACAATCCCTGAGCTGGGAACACTCCAGGCGCGGGAGATCCCCATCGTGGTCATTACCTCGAACAGGACGCGGGAGTTGCACGATGCCATCAAACGTCGCTGTCTTTACCATTGGATCGACTACCCCAGTGTGGAAAAGGAGCTAAAGATCCTGAAGGCAAAGATCCCAGGTATAGAGGAGCGTCTTGTCAAACAAATCTGTTGTTTTATGGCAGAGGTGAGGGCCCGTGACTTCTTGAAACGGCCAGGAATTGCCGAAACCCTCGATTGGGCGCATGCCTTATTGCTACTCAACCGGAGCCATCTTGATGAAGAGACTGTGCGGGCGACCCAAGGATGCCTGTTTAAGCATAGTGAAGATCGCCGCCGTTTCCTCGCAGAGACTAAAGGCCTGGTGCAAGCCGCCGTATGTTGACAAACATGCTGGATGAGGCCCCATTCACCCAGGGTATGATGGGGGCTATTCTGCTCTTCAGCCGCCGCCTGAGGAAATCGGGTTTCAAGGCCACTCCTGCCAGGGTGCAGGATGTCCTAAAGGGCCTGAAGTATGTTTCGATCGGAGACAAGGAGCAGTTTCGTGTTCTCCTTCAGGCCAATCTGGTGTCGAGCCGGGATGAACTATCCTTGTTTAATGCCCTTTTTGACGCCTTTTGGAAAGGAGAATGGGGTGATTTTTTACCTTTTCCGGGAGAAGAAGGGAAGGGTGAAGACGAATTTGGGCAAAGCATCGTTGAGCTGGACGACGAGACCTCCGATGAGGGGGAAAGGGAACTCGTCGGCGCCAGCCTAGAGGTGATAGAGAGGGCCAAGGACTTTTCGAGGTTTTCTCCCAGCGAGCTAAAGGAGGTAGAACGCCTCGTGCTCCGTATGGCCCGTCGACTTGGATTCAGGCTGGGCCGGCGCCTTAAGGCGGTGAGGCGAGCAAGCAAAATTGACTTTCGGCAAAGCTTTCGCCATTCCCTGCGCCACGGGGGTGAGCTCCTCGAACTCAGGTATCGTAAGCGCCGAGCGAACCGTCCTTACCGGCTGTACCTGCTTGTCGATATAAGTGGCTCCATGGACATATATGGATATTTTTTCTTACTCTTTATGTATGGGCTGCAACGGATCCTGTTTGAGGCCGAGACCTTTGTTTTCAGCACCTATCTGACCTGTACGACCCCATTTCTCAGGCGTTTTCCCTTTGAAGAAGCCCTACAGAGGATACATGCTATGTCTGTCAACTGGTCAGGGGGCACGGACATTGGAAGGTCACTGATGCAGTTTTACACCGGATACCTGAGCGAGGCAGGCCATTCCAGGTCAGTGGTGGTTATTATTAGTGACGGTTGGGATCGGGGGGATTTACAAGAACTGGAACAGTCCATGAAGCTGGTCGGCCAGCAGGCCCGTGAGATCTTCTGGCTGAATCCGCTTGCGGGCAGCCCACAATATGAACCCCTCTGCCAAGGGATGAGATGTGCGCTTCCCCATGTGGACCATTTCCTCCCGTTCCATAATCTGGAATCACTTGCACGGATCTGCAACTGGCTGGAGCGTGCCGCAATGGTTTGAGGAGGGTCGTGTGAAAACAGGACTTGTGGTATTGATAAAGGGCGCAGGTGAAATGGCAACCGGGATAGCCTGGCGCCTTTCCAAGTCTCATTTTAGAGTAGCACTCACCGAGCGGCCCCAACCCCTGGCCGTACGGCGTGCCGTGTCTTTTTGCGAGGCGGCCTATGATGGCAAGAAGGTGGTGGAAGGGGTTGAGGCCGCTCGACTCTCGAGTCCCCAGGAGATAGCCCGAGAATGGGCAAGAAACCGAATACCCTTACTGGAAGACCCGGAATTGGAGGTGTTGGAAACGCTCAAACCGGATGTGTTGGTTGAGGCAACGCTGAGCAAGCGCAACACGGGCGTGGGCATCGGGGATGCCCCCCTTGTGATCGCCTTAGGTCCAGGCTACGAGGCCGGCCGGGATGCACACTATGTGGTGGAGACAAACCGGGGCCACAATCTTGGCCGTCTCTATGAGAAAGGATCTGCGGAACCTAACACAGGGGTACCGGGAGAGATTGCGGGTATGACACACGAGCGAGTCCTGCGGGCCCCCTGTGACGGTATTTTTGAGACCGATCGATCTCTGGGCCAGGCAGTAAATCCAGGGGATGTGATCGGCCGAGTCGGCAGGGGAGAGGTGGTCGCGCAGATAGGGGGGATTTTGAGAGGCCTGATTCGGCCCGGCATCCCGGTCACACGGGGGCTCAAGGTAGGAGACATAGATCCCAGGGGCCAACCGGACTATGTCAATACCATCAGTGAAAAGGCCCGGGCCATTGGAGGCGCTGTGCTGGAGGCCATATTGAGGGCTTACAATACCTGAGGAGACGAACAATGGAAAGGATCCTTTCTCGAACAATAAAGTCCTTGGAGCAGCATGAGCCTGTTGTATGGGCCACGGTCATATGGCAATCCGGGTCGGCGCCCAGAGGGGCCGGCAGCCGTATGCTGTTGCTCGGGGGGCCGGAGATCCTCGGGTCAGTGGGAGGGGGTCTGGTAGAGGGGAGAACACTTGAGATTGGGTTGCCTCTTCTGGAGAAACCTGGCCAGAAAACACTTTCCCTTTCCCTTACGGGAAAAGAGGTTGCCGACTCCGATATGATCTGTGGGGGTGAGATGGAGGTCTTTGTAGAAAGTGTTTTGCCTGACGCTCTGCCCTTCCTTCGCGTATTCCAAAGGGCACTCTCAAGGCCACGGATGCCCGTTTTGGTGACCCTTGTGAGTGAAAGACGGATTCCGTTTGAAGAAAGGCATATGCTCTTTGCAGGAGGAAAACATGTCGCCGGCACTTTGCCCCTTTCGGCAGATATTGAGGCTGCCTTACCCAAGGTGTCTAAGTCTAAGAGCGAAAAGCCTGGGCTGGTTGCGTGTTCTGGCGGAGATGAATATCTCTTTGTTGAGCCGATTGAAAGGTCATCCAACCTACACATCTTTGGGGGAGGGCATATCTCCCTGGAAGTGGCCTGGTTCGCGCACCGCGTGGGATTCGAGGTCATCGTTATTGACGACAGGGAGGAATTCGCCAACCGGGAGCGCTTTCCCATGGCGACTGAGGTACGTGCGTTACCCTTTGAAGAGTCCGTCAGAGAAATAGGACTTGGGCCAAGGGACTACGTAGTGATTGTAACCCGCGGGCACCTCCATGACCTAGTTGTGCTCAGGCAGGCAATAGAACAATCGCCCGCCTATATCGGGATGATCGGTAGTAGACGCAAAAAGGCCATGGTTTTCGATCAACTTCGTAAGGAAGGTGTCAGTCAGGAACAGCTGGACCGCGTATATGCCCCCATCGGGCTCAAGATCAAGGCGGAAACACCGGCCGAGATCGCCGTCAGCATTGTGGCCGAACTCATCGAGGTCCGGGCCAGACAAAGAATAGGGGATGGTCTTGGTCAATGGGGTAAAGAAACATGAAAGGCAAAGGCATCAGCAGAAGGCAGTTTATCGCAAAAACCGCTCTTGGCCTGATAACGGCAGGCCTCAATGCCTCCCCGGTTTGAGCTATTGTCACAGAACCCTCCAGATCCTCAAAGATAGTTTACCGAACTCTCGGTAGAACCAAACTAAGGATTCCCCTGGTGAGTTTTGGGGTGATGAATTCGGAGAGCCCGGATCTGATCAGCAAGGCCCAGAGCATGCATTCGGCGTCTGTGCTGCTGAGCGCTCCCCTGATGACATCCCCGTGAAAATGGAGGCCTTTGGCTACCTAGTGGAAAACGTCCTTAATTTCTGCAAAGGTCCATACCATGTTAAGCTTGCCTCATTTCAAGCGTCCGCTGAAAGAAAAAAGGCTCTAACGGTGCTGGCGGATGCCATTGCTACGAAAATCAAGGGAACCTATTCCGAGCCAGGGCTATTTGCCTGTTTCCCTTATCAGCTAATTTTCACAGAAACCAAAAAGGGAAAGGCCATATTTCAGTACGGATCTTTCGTGGGCGGGGTCCTCGGCAGCGGGGATTTGCCTGAAGCAGAGAGGATAATCGAAGAAATGGTCCGGAGGTTGAGAAACCGATGCCTTCTCTAAATCTTCAAACTTAATGCTGCGAATGGCAAGGCCTGCCGCAAGTCCTTCTAATACCAGGGGCCCCACATGCCCCAATCCATTGCCGCGTCCTCATTCATCTCCGCTGCCACCCGTTGTTCTTCCGTGATCTCTTTCTGGAGTGCAAGATCCTGGTAGCGCTGATAGGCCTTTTCGGTCCCCACATACAGGCATTGGCACGAGGTGGCATCTGCATAAACATAGTAGACTTTGTCGTCGCGCTGGTGGGGCGTCAGTTTTCGCTGGGTCAGGGTCTTGAGATGCTGGAGCTTCTCAGGCGTGTCGGCGAACCGCATTTGGAAACCAGCGGCAGCGAGAAGGCGTTCCGTCTCGATCGCTTGCTGGTTTTGGAGCGCCGCGCAACCGGCAAGTATGATTCCAAGGATAGCGAGGATTGCCGTAAATCTAACGGTGCCTCCCACGGAGGAAACAAAAAAGCACCTTTCTCTCGACTTGTACATCCCTATTCCCTCTCAATTCTATAGTATCAGGTGATTCATTGGTCCGGAGTCATCCTCTGACCCTGGACATTCCTCGTAACGGAGTTCCTCGTTTCACAATTCAGTAAATACCCTGTCTATGATACCCGAAACGTCAATTTATCGCCACAATTTTTGGACCTGTGCGGTTAGCTCTTAGCCATTAGCGGTTAGCTTTTGGAT
>CAYVMN010000251.1:0-5441 GCA_964452575.1 uncultured Desulfobacteraceae bacterium
TGATGCCGACCTTTACGTCCTTTGGAAAAAAGACCCTCACGGTCCTCTGCCTTTCCTTTAAAACGCTTAAGTGTTACAACGGATCAGGTTTTCGGTGGACCCGTGAATGGTTATACCCTGCCAAGAATCGAAGTCTTGTCTCTTACCACAGGTGGGTAGTGCTTTCAAAGAGGTTTTGATTTAAAGGAAGGGAAATTGCAGCCCCATGGAGCAGAGATAGTGGGTGTGGAAACCAACGATAAGATAGAATCACTGCTCAAACAGGGCGTCCATGAAGGGGTATATCCAGGAGCCGTCCTATTGGTGGCGCAAGGGGGAAAGATTGTCTTACTGGTGGCAGCCGGCCATCGATCATTGATACCCGAGGTCGCCCCCATGGAGCGGGAAACCATTTTTGACCTGGCCTCCCTGACCAAACCCTTGGGAACCAGCCTTGCCATAATGAAGCTGGTTGAAGACGGGAGTATTTCGCTGGATCAGAGGCTTGATACCCTGCTAACCCACGATGTCCCTGAGGAAAAAAGGTCCATATCCCTAAAGATGCTCCTGAGCCACTCGGCCGGGTTCCCAGATTGGAGGCCCTTTTACATGGAGCTTGACCGGTTTCCAATGCAAGAAAGAAGGGGCCTTTTGAGAGGGCGTTTGCTGGAGATACCACTCGTCTTTCCGCCCGGCCGGGAGACGCTTTACAGTGACCTCGGATTTATGATGCTCGAATGGATCATTGAAGAGACCGCAGGGGTACCGATGGACCTATTTCTTGATCGCTCTTTCTTCAAGCCATTATCTTTACAGAGGACATTCATATGCAATACTCAAATTCAAGGAAGGTTTCGGGCTGATCAATTCGCGGCCACCGAGAAGTGCCCATGGCGAGGGAGGGTCATCCAAGGGACAGTCCACGATGAGAATGCCTATGTACTGGGCGGCTATTCAGGACAGGCAGGACTCTTCGGGACGTGTGAGGAGGTCTATTGCCTGGCCGACCTGTTGATGAGGCATTTCTATGGCCAGCAGGATGACTTCCTGAGGCCTGAAACCGTCAGGACGTTCTTTAGACCAGAGAGGTCTTCGAGGCATAGGACCTGGGCATTGGGCTGGGATACTCCATCCCTTGAAAATTCCAGTTCGGGGGGTTATTTTTCGCGTAACAGTGTTGGTCACCTGGGATTCACCGGGACCTCGATCTGGATGGACCTTGACAGGGACGTAATTGTCATCTTCCTCACGAATCGCGTCCACCCGGCGCGAACCAACGAAAAGATAAAGACCTTCAGGCCCATGCTCCACGATGCGATTATGGGGGAACTAGGGCTAAGATAGTGGGCTGAAAGGACTAATTACAACTAACCACAGACTGAGAACGAGGGAGTTTTATGGGAGAGATCAGAAGCACCCTGGACATCATAATGGAAAAGACAAAAGGTCTTACCATAACGGAGGGGGAAAAGGAGCAATTCCGAAGGACAGAGGTCGAAGGAAAGGTCCGAGGTTATGTTCAGAAGTTCCTGGACGGGGCCATGAATCTTGAGGATGTCAAGAGGGAAATTGCCTCCATTGACCCAATGGAGCACGACCTGGCAAGGGAGGCCCTGGTGAAGGAATGCCTGGACCGCGTGGAATTGGAAGGGGGAAACGATAGGTTATTCGATGCACTTGAAAATCTTACAGATGCCGACACCAGGCCCCTAAAGGAAATTGTGAGTCGATTTCTTAGGGAGATCGAGAAACAGAGAAAGGTCCGGGAGCAGGTAATGCGGAAGACTTTGGACAAGGCAGGTATTAGAGGCCCTGCCGTAATCCCGAACATCCTGGCGGACCCTGAGTGGGCCCGGTACTTGTCAGAAAACAGGAGAGAATTAAGGCAAGAACTTAATTTGAAAAGAAAGGATTTGACCCAAGAGAGCTGAAAAGTCGGGGGATTTCGAAGGTCCCTCGGGGAGGGGGACTGACGGTCAAATGTAGGCGAACCAATAGTTTTTGATGACCTCAAAATTGGAAACCACATTCTCATGTCCGGAAACAATAAGGCCGTGGCCTGTAAGGACATAATCCAGATCAAGCTGCGAAATCTTCTTTATACTCTCTTTGAGCTCCTGCCCATTACCCCCGGGTAGATCTGTTCTCCCGATCCCCTGGTTAAAGACCACATCGCCTGAGAAGAGGGCCTTCCTCTCGGGCCAGTATAGACAAATGGAGCCCGGTGAATGCCCAGGGGTATGTATGACCTCAAAATCCAGGCCCCCTATCTTCAGATCACCTTCCCGGAGCAAGAGATCAGGCTCAAGACCTGAAATGCCTAAGGCCTCCCAGTAGTGGGGGCCTGCACTCTTCATGAAATCCAGCTCAGCCTTGTGGAGGCCGATCAAGGTCGAGGTCCCCGCAAATATCCTTATGCCCTCTACGTGATCCGGATGACCGTGGGTTATGATAACGACATCGATATCCTGGGGCGAAAGAGAGAGCCTTGAAAGGCTATCTCTAACATGCCCGAAGAGGTGGTAGTGACCCGGATCCACGAGGATCCTCTTGTCACCGTCAATCAGGTAGGCATTACAGTTGTTTGCGGTCGGGTTGTTCCACAGGAAACCATAAAGACCATCAATTATCTCCATCATTGTCTCTCCCGTTCATTTTGGTTTGCAGTAACACTTTAGCATTTTGAAAGAAAGACAGGGGACCGCGAGGGTCTTTTTTCCAAAGGACGTAACCCAAATTCTTCACAGCCTCTGGCACGCCCCCTTAGCTTTAAATACAGTTTCTGCCAGGCAGGGGAGAAGAAAAAAGACCCTCGCGGTCCTCTTACTCCTCAGCATTTTCAAAGCGCTAAAGTATTACAGTTTACAAAAAGTCAGGGATTGGGGATACTAGAGGTTACTGTAAAATGTCAAGGGCCAAAAGACTGAAGGCCTCCCACGGCCTTGCTGGCATTTGACATGGTGCGAGAAGATGTGAGTCACAAGAATGGAAAAAGATGATCTGCCCATAGTTGAGAGATTGGCTCCCGGTTGTCCAGGGAGGGTCGAAATCCCCACAGAAAAGGAGAGGGAGGCCCTGGCAGCCATGAGGGCCCTAAAGGGGCGTATAAGGAAACTGAAGGAGTGCCTGGCCGAACTGGAGGGCCCCCGTCCCAATGAGGACACAGGAGACGCCAGGGAGATAATAGAGGAACTGGCACGTCTCAGGGAGGACTGGGATAGGTGGGAGAAAAAAAGACGACAGGCAGCCCGGGAGAGGATGATCCTCTTGGGGCACGAGGAAGAGGCCTAGTCTCCTCCCTCTCTAAGGTCTCTCTGCCAGCATAATATTTACGTCCAGTGAACGCTTATCCCTCAGGATGTGTAAAGACACGGTCTCCCCTACCTTCATCTTCGCCACCAAGTGGACCAGGTTTTTCATATCAGAGACCTCATAGTCATCGATCCCGGTTATGATGTCTCCACCAAGCAGTAACCTCTGAGTTCCAAGAATTACCTCCTTGTACCCACCCCTCAGCTTGCCTTCATAGGCGGGGCTGCCCCTTACCACCTCGACCACCAACACACCTTCCTGGACACCAAGCCCCAGACCTTCTGAGAGTCCAGGGGTAATTGAGATACCGGAGATACCGAGCCATGGTCGAGCCACCCTGCCAGAGGAGATCAACTGGGTCGCCACTCCCTTGGCGACATTGATAGGTATGGCAAAGCCAATACCCTGGTATCCCCCTGAGAGGCTGTAAATGGCCGTGTTGATTCCTATTACCTCACCACTGGAATTGAGAAGCGGCCCCCCCGAGTTTCCAGGGTTTATGGCTGCATCGGTCTGTATGAGATCGTCAATCTGATTGCCGTCTTCTGTCCTGATACCCCTCTTTAGGGCACTGACAATTCCTGTGGTGAGGGTATGGGAAAGACCGAAGGGGTTTCCAATGGCGATCGCCTTCTGTCCTACACGCACCTTGTCGGAGTCGCCCAGGGGGGCCACGACACTCACATATCTTGAAGGGATCTTGATTACCGCCAGATCCGAACTTTGATCCCTCCCGATGAGGGTGGCGGCGACCTTGCTGCCGTCGGCCATGGTAACCGTGATCTTCTGGGCCTTGGCTACCACATGATTATTGGTGAGGATATATCCCTGTCTGTCTATGATAACGCCTGACCCCTGCCCCTGTCTGGGGATGACTTCCAGCCAGAAATTCATACTGAGGGTTGTCGTGGCGATGTTCACCACTGCCGGATGAACACGCTCAAAGACGTCCATTTGGATCTTTTCATCCGACGAGACTACGACAACCCTGGGCTCAGAACCACCCTTTGGGCGGTTAAAATCGAGGTATTCAGGCCTTCGGCTTGATTCAAAAAAGTTGTAAAGCTCCTCCCTTTCGGACCAAAGGAAGAGAAGAAGCAGAATAAGGGCAAACCATAAATATTTCTTTTTGTTGTATGCCATCAGTGTCCCCAAGGGCCTAGAAAGCCCGTCCCATTGCCATACGAACCCCGAATCTTATAAATGGTTAAACGTTACGTCTTTCTTAATATAGTCCTTGACCCAGACAATTTCAAACCCTTTGCTCTATTATCCGGAACTAACCAGGTTCAAATTCCCAAAATTCACCGTCTATGCCCCTGGGAAAGGAAAGGCCTTGATCCGTTGGGCTTTGGCCTTAGGCATTGTGCCTACAGCCATTATTCGTTCCCCTAGGCTCTGTTTTACCTCATAGGCCTATGATTACACCAAAGACTTCTTCTTAAATGCCATATATGGGCCAAAAGAGTGAGGTCTGAAAGGGGAAGTAGAAATTTATGCATCTTTCATTCTTGACAGTGGCTAACCACGACGATAAACTCCTCTGTATCTCTCGAATTATAAGGGAGATAGAGGTCCCTCTCCCTGACCATGTCCATGGACGGGAGGACAATCACACTCGACCCGAAGCCCGCCTTTGGCACTGGCAGACATCCAGCCACTCAGCTCTGCCTTAGGATCATGTACCACATTGCAACTGATTCCACTGTCTTTAAAGGCCTCCCAGTCCAGGAAGCCCTTGATTTTGGTTGCGGAACAGGTCTCCCGGCCATTTCTGCCATCCGGATGGGTGCAAGAAAGGCAATCGGGGTAGAAATTGACGCGCAGTCGGCCAGGGCGGCCAGGAGGAACGTCAAATTAAACGGTCTTTCCCATAGAATAGATATCAGGGAAGGCTCCTGGGAGGTCGTGAAGGAGAAATACGAAGTCGTGCTTGCCAATCTCGTGGCTGCTGCTCTCCTGAGGACCGGCAGGCATATCCCTGGTTGGGTGAAAGGGGGAGGGAGGGCAATCGTCTAAGGGTTCGGGGAAAATCAGCTCGATGAAATGAGGGGGTTCTTTGCCAATCTAGGGTTTATAGTATCTCAGGAGTCCCACCGGGCGCATCTGGAAAAAGTAGGCCCTAAATAACTGCATCAAGGGTTGGGGTA
>CAYVMN010000252.1:0-5418 GCA_964452575.1 uncultured Desulfobacteraceae bacterium
ATGTCCGGTGAACCATCAGAAAAAGTGTCCAGAAAACATGGGTAGAATGCTCTGAACATTGGTTAATTATGCCCAAGCAATAGGGAAAAATCTCCAGCTCGAAGTAACTAACCGGCGAACAAAATAATGGAGAAGGTGCCTAAAGTCAGTGCATTTTAACATATCCTCCTTTTTCGTAATTTTATATCATTTCAATATATTGGATTGGTTCCCCGGCACTGCTCATCATTGTGTTGGCGATAAAAAATGAAAGGGTGATCCATGCCAGAGATTTGCAGGTTTTTCGGGATTATCATTAGAATGTTCTTCAACGAGCACGACCCTCCGCATTTCCATGCTGAATATCAGGAAAGAAAGGCGGTCTTTGACT
Organism: uncultured Desulfobacteraceae bacterium; assembly: GCA_964452575.1. Taxonomy (GTDB): domain Bacteria; phylum Desulfobacterota; class DSM-4660; order Desulfatiglandales; family Desulfatiglandaceae; genus CAYVMN01. The sequence continues at coordinate 371 of CAYVMN010000252.1, forward strand.
TCAACGGCAACATTATGGGAGGGACCCTGAATTCAAAGACAGCCACAAAACTCGTGAGAGAATGGGTTGACCAGCGTCTTGCCGAACTGGAGGAAGACTGGAATTTGGCAAGAGCTGGCAAGGAAATTAAGAAAATTGAGCCTTTGGATTGAGGTGAACCATGTGGGACATGAATGATATAGTAGAGATCGAGTATAAGGAAGGCTTTCTCTATCATGTTGTTTTCGATGATGGCAAAAGCGGAGATATAGATTTCTCAGAATACGTCGGGAGGGGTCCTGTTTTTGAACCTCTACGAGATAAGGCGTTCTTCAAGAAGGCAACGATAGAGGGTGGAACTATATCCTGGCCAAATGGCGCTGACATCGCCCCCGAAACGCTATACGAGAAAATAAACTGCCAGGGCGATGGACCGGATGAGCCATAAAGCAGGCACACCGGTGACCTTGGTGTAGGTACGATAAAACTCTAACTTAAACGAGAAATTATGACCGCTTGTTTTAGAGTAGTAGCGCTCAATTGAGTACATGCGAACGTGGTTCAGCTACTTAAGGCGGGGGCTTTCCAGGGAACAGCCCAAAGACCGCATTGCGGGTCGTGCCGGCTATTCCGGTCTCAGGGCCAATCTCAGGAACCTGCGACCTTTTGTCGTCCGGCATTGGCGGAAGGGGGCCCTGGGCGTCCTTCTTATCATCTTCACCAGCCTTTTCAGCTTTCCCCAACCCCTTATCACCCGTTATATTATTGACCATGTCATTCTGGCCCGTCACATCGAGCTCCTGGTCGGGGCAATGCTCCTGCTCATCGGGATCACGATAGGTGAGAAGCTCACCACCCTGATGGAGGAATTCTATTTCGGCCGCCTTGAGCAGGAGGTAACGCTCGACATCCAGCAGAATCTGCTTGAGCGGACCCTCCGATTCCCCAAATCGTTTTTCGACGACAGCCAGACGGGCTACCTGATGTCGCGGCTTTCCTCTGACGTTGAAGGGCTCCGCTGGTTCTTTTCCGGCACCATTGTCTACATCATCACCAATATATTCCGCTTTGCTGGAGGGGTGGGTTTTCTCTTCTATCTGGAATGGAGACTGGCCATTTTGGTAACTGTGCTCCTACCCGGGATAGTGATAATTGTATCCTACTTTTCAGGCAAGATACACGTACTGAGCCATCACAGCATGGAGCAGGAGGCCAATGTCTCCAGTCGTTTTCAGGAATCCTTGTCCGCGGCATCTCTGATCAAGGCCTTTTCCTCGGAAATGCGTACCGTAGCCCGTCTGGTCTCTGAGCTAAAATCTGCCCTCCATATATCCCTGGAACAGACCGCTCTAAACTCACTCGCCAACGTGGCCATAAGCTCTTTGCCCGGGATTTCCAGGCTCCTGGTCCTGGCACTAGGTGCTTACTTTGTGATCAAGGGCCAATGGACCTTAGGTTCCCTGCTCGCCTTTCAGGCCTACCTGGGATATGTCTTCGGCCCGGCCCAGTTTTTGGCAACTGCCAACCTTCAACTCCAAAATGCCCTGGCTTCCCTGGAGCGGGTCTCAGCGATCTTTGATATTGCCCCAGAAGAAAACCTGGGGACCGGAAGCAAGGTGGAGCGCCTCAAGGGGGACGTGGCCTTCAAAAACGTATCGTTCTCTTACGACGGCCAGGAGACGGTCCTCAAGGACATCTCCTTTGATATACGGGCAGGGGAACGGGTTGCTATTGTGGGACCAAGCGGCGTGGGCAAGACGACCTTGCTAAGCCTGATCCTCCGGTTCTACAGGCCTACCTCAGGAGAGGTATACTTTGATGGCCGGCCTGCATCAGAGTATGAACTCTCCTCGTTACGCCGTCGAATAGGATACGTCTCCCAGGCCACCCGCCTCTTATCCGGCAACATCCTGGAAAACCTTCGATACGGTGATCCTGAGGCCACCGAGGACCAGGTGGTTCGGGCTGCCGAGATGGCCGGCATCCACGCGTTTATTTGCAGCCTACAGAAAGGCTATGGGGCACAAATTGGAGAGAACGGGGTCAACCTCTCAGAGGGGCAAAAACAGCGGCTTTCCATTGCCAGGGCCCTGGTCAAGGACCCTGATATCCTGGTCCTAGACGAGCCAAGCTCTGCCCTCGACAGCCTGGCGGAGAGTTCCATCTTTCAGTCGCTCCCTGATGTCTTGAGCGGCAAGACCCTTTTCGTTGTGGCCCATCGGCTTTCCACTATCAGGGGTTCAGACCGGATCCTCCTGCTGCATGAAAGCCGCCTCGTTGCCGTGGGCACCCACCAGTCCCTTATCGAGACCAATGATTACTATCGCTCCCTGGTAGCATACCAGCAGATGGATCCTCCCAAGTCGTGATTAGAGATTAAAGAAGAGTCTCTCTGAGACAAACCCCTCGGCAAATGGAACCCTGCCCTGGACCCCCCTGAAATGGGCGGAGGCCCTGGCAATATCCAGGATCGAAAGATCAGGGATGTTGGTCTTCATCACCTGGGAGGCATGTGCCCTCAGGGCCTCCAGTTTCACCTCCAGGACACTGCCAATGTCTACAAATACATTGGGGGAAAAATTATTGGTGGTTGGAACTTCATAAAAGAGGACGTTCTTCACATACCTGGTGGCAGAAAGGACAGACCTGTTCACCGTGCGGTGATCCTGATGGGTGTCGTCAAAGAAATTGACGAAGATAAAGTCGGGCTTCGTCGAACGAATGCAACTCTCTACCAGGTGAATGATCTCATTTCCCTTATTAAGGAGCTCTGTGTCCCGAAAGTTACCCCAGAAGACATCCTTGACACCCATAACCTCTGCTGCCCTCAACTGCTCCCCATACCTTGTCTCGGCTCCGGCCCCCTTTTCACCCTTCGTACATACAAGCAGAAATACGCTGTGATCACTTCCTGCAAACTTGATCAGGCTACCACCGCACCCCACTTCAATATCATCAGGATGAGCCCCGACGGCAAGTATGTTCATGAATTCCCCCTCGGGATACTCAATCGCTTATCACCTCGTGGCAGAAGGGACCTGTGTCGTCAGGGCCCTAACGCATCTGCTGGCCGGTATACTCCAGGGCCTCCTTTATGTCTTGCTTGACCTGCGGGTCGTTTAAGAGATTCTTTATCTCATGCCTGCCCGTCTGGGCCATAAATTCAATCCCCTCCTTTATGTTCTTCTTGACAGCCGTAACTACCTTATAGTCAAAGGCCGTCGCGACTGTTGAAGAGATGACATCTCTTACTGTGTACTCTAAGCCCTCCTTGATCTGTTGCTTGAGCCCCGCCGCCGCAATGAAAAACACTACCAGAAAGATAATCCCCCATGGAATAGCCATCACCAGTTGCCGGATAAATGTCCTACCCAATCCATCCTCTTTCATAACCCTGACCTCCTTTCCATTAAACCGGTTGATCTTTCTGCCTTCAAACTACTTCTGTCCAAAGATGACAAATATGGGGTTTGAAACCAGGGTGCCGCAACCCCGGGCATCCACCCTGTAAAACACCTTCTCCCCTGGCTTGTAGTACGTATCCTCGTGCTCAATCTCCATCGGTAAAGACCCCTGAAAGCTCTGCACCACCTCCCCTGATCTTATCAACCTCACCTTCACCCGGTCTTCACTCGGCTCTTTTGAGAAAAGAGAGATACGGATCCTCGGGGGTTCATTCAATATCATCTCTTCCCCTGAGACAGCCTTGGCCTCACATCCAGCTGAACATACCGAAAACTCCTTCAGCACCATCATCTGGGGATAAGTTCCGCTATAGGCATACATCCTTCCCCGTCTCATGGCTGAGAGGACCTCCTCCCTCGTCTTCTTTCCCACAAGAAACACTGTGGGAAAATTACCCAGTATCTCACCATCCCTACCATCCCCATGGAAATCGGCCGTGGATATACCCCACGGTGGCCTGTCTCTTTCCCCCCTGCAATATTCCAAGAGCACCCTGTCCCATAGATGACCCGGCTCAGTAACTGTTATGTTGTCTCCATACAAGGCCGCAAAACCCGTATAACCCCTGGATTGCTCCAGAACCTGGGGATATGGAGGAGTATCCACAAAGATAGGTCCCATCTTCCTCACCCCAGATTTCGTCTCAGGGTAATTCCAGAAGGTCAATCCGCCCCTGGATTCCACATAATCAATAAGCAATTGGTAAGGGGCTATCCCCTGATCCCCGTGATACTGGTCAAAGGGAGAACTCCTCAAGGGATCCGTATTGATCAGGAATAGGAGGGAAATTACGCTTATGATGATGCCCGATATCCGCAAGATTCCCCGCCATCTCAATAAAAAAAGACCAAGGACAAGCGATATCAGAAACGGTAAGAAAACAGGGAGAAACCCTATGCTATATCGCGTGGAAAGGCCATTGTGCAGAATGGGGAGATCTTCGTAATCCTTTGCCTTATCCATCCCTATGGTGAGAATCCGTCTCTCATAATTATGGGCAGTGAGATCGTCCCCGAAATATGAACCGGTCCAATAATAAAAGGCCGCCGTCTCCGAACCAGGGATGATGATCATATCAGGGTTCTGGTCCTGCGCCCTCCTGATGGCATTGAGGTAGTTCTCCGCACCTTCATCGTTTAGAGAGTTTAGCTCAATCCGTTTCCTCAAGATATTTCGAAACGGGAAGATCCCGTATTCCATGACCAGCCTGTCATGATCGTTTATGAATATCAGATCAAAACCCCTCTGTCTGGCAAGCCTGGCAAGGGATTCAGGATCAAGCGCCCCGTCGCTGTAAGTCGTCCTGAGGTCAATCAGCCCAGGCACCTGGATATACTCCGTGGCCCCGGCAAGACTAAGGCTCACAAAGATGAAAGCAGGAATAAGGTAGAAGATCCTTTTCAAAGCTGAAGTCATGGCCGGCCTATCTCCTTTGTTTTGCCCTTACGCTTTACCGGATACAGCCTTCGATCAATCGGGCTTATCACTCCCCCCGACCTCCACGGTTGTATGTATCATAGCACATCTCCTGTCAGTGAGCAACCTCTAGCTGCTAAGTCTCAGAATAATTGACCCTGAAAGTCTGACAAAAAGTGACTCTAAAT
>CAYVMN010000253.1:0-5416 GCA_964452575.1 uncultured Desulfobacteraceae bacterium
TGGGATGAAAGGAGGCAAACCATGTTTTGTTACCAATGTGAACAGACGGCAAAAGGCGAGGGGTGCACCAAGATAGGGGTCTGCGGAAAACAACCAGATGTGGCAACCCTGCAAGACCTTTTGATCTATGCCCTGAGGGGGCTTAGCCTTTGTGCGGTGGAAGGCCGGAAGGTTGGTGTGAATGATCATGAAACCAATGTATTTACCTGCAAGGCCACATTTTCCACCCTTACCAACGTGAATTTTGACCCGGAGCGGTTTGTGCCGCTAATCAACCGGTGCGTGGAATTGAGAGAGAATCTCAAGGAACAGGTGAAGGCCGCAGGCGGAAAAGTGCAATTCCCTGAAGGCCCTGCCACATTCAGGCCAGAGGCCACGATGGAAGGCTTGATCGCACAGGGTGAGGCGGTTGGAATAAAGTCTGATCCCGAAACCGACGCCGACATCCATGCCCTCAAGTGGACCCTTACCTACGGAATTAAGGGGGTTTGCGCATATGCGGACCACGCTCAGATACTGGGGCAGGATGACGACAAGGTATATGCCTTTATCCATGAAGGCCTGGCCGCTTTTGAGAACAAGGACTTGACTCTGAACGACTGGGTGGGTCTGGTCCTCAGATGCGGCGAGACGAACCTGAGGGCAATGGAATTGCTGGATGCCGCCAATACCGGAGCGTACGGCCATCCCGTGCCCACAAAGGTACCCCTGGGGGCGAAGAAGGGGAAGGCAATACTGGTTTCAGGTCATGATCTGAAGGATCTTGAAGAGATCCTCAAGCAGAGTCGGGGCAAAGGGATCAACGTATATACGCACGGCGAGATGCTTCCGTGCCATGGCTATCCGGAACTGAAAAGATATCCCCACTTTTATGGACACTACGGCACGGCCTGGCAGAATCAGACCAAGGAATTTGCCAACTTTCCCGGGGCCATATTGATGACCACCAACTGCATTCAAAGACCGAAAGACGTCTATGAAGGCAACATCTTTACTACCGGCCTTGTAGGTTGGCCTGGTGTGACCCACATTGGAGACAAAAATTTCGAACCTGTAATAAAAAAGGCACTGGAAATGCCAGGATTCCCTGGGGATACCAATGGCCGTTCAGTCATGTGCGGTTTCGGTCGCAACGCCGTGATGGGTGTGGCCGATAAGGTGATAGAGGCGGTCAAGGGCGGTGCGATAAGGCACTTCTTTCTGGTGGCAGGTTGCGACGGCGCAAAACCAGGTAGGAACTACTACGCCCGATTCGTGGAGCAGGTTCCGAAGGACTGTGTGGTCCTGACACTGGCCTGCGGTAAGTTCCGATTTTTTGATAAAGACCTTGGGGATATCGGTGGCATCCCCAGGCTCCTGGACGTTGGGCAGTGTAACGATGCCTATTCGGCCATACAGATCGCCGTGGCCCTGTCCAAGGCCTTTGGATGCGGGGTAAATGAACTTCCCCTGAGCCTGATACTTTCCTGGTATGAACAGAAGGCAGTGGCTATCCTGCTGACCTTGCTTCATCTGGGGATCAAGAATATCAGGTTGGGACCGAGCCTACCCGCGTTCATTACGCCTAATGTCCTGGATGTACTGGTCAAGAACTTTAACATCATGCCCATTAGTACCCCGGAGGAGGATCTGAAGGCCATTTTGGGATAAGAGACGGGGGTCCTGAGAGATACAAAGGAGTACGAGATGAAAGTCAAGCGAAAGATCGTGGAAATTGACGAAGAACTCTGCAATGGATGCGGGCAGTGTGTGCCGGCATGTGCCGAGGGCGCCATTGAAATCGTTGATGGCAAGGCGCGTATAGCGGCGGAGAAGTATTGTGACGGCCTGGGTGCCTGCCTCGGTGAGTGCCCAAACGGGGCACTAACCATCATTGAACGGGAGGCAGAGGACTTTGATGAAAAGGCAGTCGAGGACCACCTCAAGAAGGCTACTCTACCGTGCGGGTGTCCCTCGACGACCCTTCAGACATTTATTCCATCTGCCTCAGCACGGCATGCCGTCCATCATGCAGGGGAGGGGCGCTCGACATCCAACCTTTCTCACTGGCCGATCCAGATTCGTCTGGTCCCTCCGACCGTCCCCTTCCTTAGAGGCGCAGATCTTCTGGTGGTTGCCGACTGCGTGCCAGTGGCCTATCCGAATCTGCACGCGGATTTCTTGTCGGGCAAGGTCGTACTCATGGGGTGCCCCAAGTTAGACGATGTAGACTACTATGTGGAGAAATTCACCGACATCTTCAGGACAGCGGACATAAAGAGTGTTACCGTCCTTGTCATGGAGGTTCCGTGCTGCAGCGGGCTTGAAATGATTATGGAAAGGGCGCTCAAGGCCGCCGGAAGAGAGATCCCACTCGAGGTAGTAGTCGTCAGTATCCGCGGTGAGATCCTGAGGAGGGAAAAGATGGCCGCCTGAGAGGGCCAGAAAGATGCCTCATGCTGCCCTTCGGCGCCCGGCCCGGTCAACGGGTAGCCGGGGGCAACTAGCTCTCTTCAAGAAAATGTTCATTCATCTTTTCCTTGATCTCTTCCAGGATACTCTCTAGCCACAGGACGTCGTCTATAGAAAGTCGACCGGTCTTGGTCGTTGCCCTGACCCCATCCCGCCTTACATAGGTCCTAGGCCCTATTTGTAGCTTCGGATCACCATCCCCGTATCGGTATATAGAGATGCTCAGGCCGGTTTCTTCATTCTCCCAGGTTTCAAGGACCTGGTCCTTGGTCTCATCGTATGCCATACAACGGTTCCTTTCAATTTCAGCTATTGGTCAGGGTTTTTCACCACCCGAACTCTGCGGCCTCGCCAAGGTCCTCTTCTATCCTCAGGAGCTGATTGTACTTGCATATCCTCTCGGATCTGGAGAGGGACCCGGTCTTTATCTGACCAGTCCCGGTTGCCACCGCCAGGTCGGCTATGAATGTATCCTCTGTCTCCCCAGACCTGTGGGAGATTATGGCATTCCATCCGGCCCTGTGGGCCATCTGCACCGCCTCAAGGGTCTCGGTAAGGGTACCGATCTGGTTCAATTTGATCAACACCGCATTTGCAGATTTTTCTCTGATTCCCCTGGCAATGCGCTTGGTGTTGGTCACGAAGAGGTCATCTCCAACGATCTGGATTCGGTCTCCAAGCCTCTCGGTCATTGTCTTCCAGTGTTTCCAATCGTTTTCGTCAAGGCCGTCTTCAATGGAATAGATGGGGAAACGGTTGACCCACTCGGCATAGAAGTCAATCATCTGTGCCCCGTTTCGCACGGACTGATCAGACTTGTAAAACACATACTTGCCCCCTTTGTAAAAGGAGGAAGAGGCGGGATCCAGGGCAAGCACAACATCATCGCTTGGCCGATACCCTGCCTTATTGATACCTGCGAGGACCATCTCAATTGCCTGTTCATCGGATTTTAGGTCCGGCGCAAACCCCCCCTCGTCACCCACTGCCGTGGAGAAGCCATTTTCTTTCAGGACACCGGCCAGGGCATGAAAGACCTCTACTCCAATGCGTAAGGCCTCTCTGAATGTTTTGCCCCCAATCGGCATGATCATAAATTCCTGTATATCCATGTTGTTGGCCGCATGGAGCCCACCGTTGAGAATGTTCATCATGGGCATGGGAAGCCTACACGCATTGGTCCCGCCTATGTACCGGTAGAGGGGCAAGAAGAGGGAATCGGCGGCGGCCCTGGCAACGGCCAAAGAGGCGCCCAGGATGGCATTGGCCCCCAGCCTAGCCTTGTTGGGGGTGCCGTCCAGCTCTATGAGGGTCTTGTCAATAAGGCGCTGATCAGTGGCATCCATACCTATGAGGGCAGGCGCGATTATACGGTTGACATTATCCACGGCCTGATTGACCCCTTTCCCATTATAACGCTTCCTGCCCTTATCGCGTAACTCCACTGCCTCATACCTGCCAGTTGAGGCGCCTGAGGGTACGGCTGCCCGACCGGAGCTGCCGTCGCTCAATTCCAGCTCCACCTCCACTGTGGGGTTCCCTCTGGAATCCAGGATTTCACGGGCAAAAATTGCCTCTATTGTCTCCATGGTATCCTCCTGTTTGAAAAGGGTGAAGAGATAAGCAAGTATTGGATAGGACAATAAGATATTGACGCTTCACTGACAAGAAAAAAGAGATGACACCAGGAAAAGTGGGCAGTGGGCAGTTGGCGGTAGGCAGTAAGCAGTGGAGAATAATGAGTGATTAGTGGTCACTGGCCATTAGTCATTGGTGAGCGGAATGACACCGATGCGTCAAGGATCTTTTGGATGAGTAAGGAGGGCGCTTCTTCCCGGGTGATCAGTCTTACACGAGGTCCCAGGGGTCTCCATTGATGTTCGTTGGTTTCTTTAAAGAGGGCGATGGTGGGCGCGCCAAGCATCGCTGCCAGGTGGGTTATGCCGCTATCCTGGCCCACATATAGGATGGCCCCCCTTAAAATCCGTACAAGTGTATCCCTATCCAGGGAAAATATTATATCTGCCTTGGCCGGTAAAAGGCCCTTTTGGAAAAGAGAGACTATTGACTCCTCTGCCGGGCCAAGGAGAATTATTGAACCTGCCCCTTGAAAGTCAATTGCTTGCCCAAGTCTTCCAATCAGATCCAGCCAAAGGTCCGGTGGATGGTTCTTTCTTGGATCGCCTGAGCCGGGGTGAAAGACGATCTTGTCTTTCTGTGAGGCAGGCGGTGCCTTTTGAGGCAGCCCACTACTGAGGAAGGCCCTTATGGCCCGGTCCGGGTCAACCGGCAGGCCCGCGGATCTCAGGCATCCTGCAAGGTACCTCGCCACATGGACCTGTTCTTGTTCAGAGGGGAAGGATGGAAAAAGATATGCAGGGGTATGGGGCAGGTAGCGGTTCAGGTTGTTGAGGATAGTTCCATTCCGATCAGCAAAAAAGGCGACCACAAGGTCGGCCTCCGGCACAGGAAGACCGTGGGCATCCGCCTTTTCGGTGAACAGCCTGTGCCAGCCAGGGCCTTCAAGGTCCATGGCGGAATGGACATAGTCCTTCAGAATACCAAGCCCAGGCTGCCGGCCTACGAAGGTGATTTTTGCCTTTCCCGTGAGGTCCAACAGGGCAGGTAAGAGCATGAGGGTGTCCCCCAGGGCCCCTGGTCTGATGATCAGCGCTTTCAATTGGCGTCCTACCTACTGATTTTGATTTCAGCTTGATTTGCCCGGCGAAAAGGGCTTATATAAATGCATATCTAATGGCCCCTTGTGTAGGCACAATCTTATAATTGAAGATTGGGTAACACTTCAGCGTTTTGAAAGAAAGGCAGAGGACCGCGAGGGTTTTTTTCCAAAGGACGTAAAAGACGGCATCATTTCATAGAACGGCAGTTAGGTCTTAAACCTCGTTACGAAACAGCCCCATAGGAGGACGTCCCTATGAAGTGCCCTCTCCCCTGCCTGGCAGAA
>CAYVMN010000254.1:0-5329 GCA_964452575.1 uncultured Desulfobacteraceae bacterium
CCGTAAGGAAGCTGGTTGAGATCCATTATGAGCGGGGGAATCTTGATTTTTACAGGGGCCGCTTCAGGGTGAGGGGGGATGTCTTGGACATCTATCCGGTCCATGAAGAGGATCGGGCAGTGAGGATCTGCTTTTTTGGAGATGAGGTGGAATCGGTCCATGAGATTGACCCCTTGACCGGAAAGACCCTGAGGGACCTTAACCGGATAACCGTCTATCCTGCTACCCACTATGTGACCTCCCCGGATATCAGGGAGAGGGCGATCCGGGCGATTCAACGGGAGCTGGAGGAGAGGATCCGCGCCTTCCAGTCTCAGGGCAAGCTCCTTGAGGCCCAGCGGATTGAAGAGCGCACACGGTTCGACCTGGAGATGATGATCGAAATGGGTTATTGCCACGGCATTGAGAATTATTCCCGCCACCTGACCGGGAGGGCGCCAGGGGAGCCCCCTCCGACCCTCCTGGACTATTTCCCAAAGGACTTCCTGGTCATCATAGACGAGAGTCATATTTCCATCCCACAGCTAAATGGCATGTATCGAGGGGACAGGTCACGGAAAGAGACCTTGGTGCGCTACGGGTTCCGCCTGCCTTCGGCCCTCGACAACAGGCCCTTGAGGTTTGACGAGTTCGAGTCAAGGGTAATACAGACCCTCTACGTCTCAGCCACCCCCGGACCTTACGAACTTCAAAGGAGCCAGAGGACCGCTGAACAGATCATCAGGCCGACCGGCTTATCGGATCCTGAAATCATGATAAGGCCTGCCAAGAATCAGGTGGATGACCTCCTTGGCCTGATCAATAAGAGGGTGGAACTGGGCGAGCGAGTCCTTGTTACTACATTGACAAAGAGGATGGCCGAGGACCTGAGTGAATACTACTCGGACCTGGGAGTAGATGTCAGATACATGCACTCCGACATAAAGACCATTGAGAGGATGGAGATCATAAGGGATCTCAGATTGGGCCTCTTTGATGTCCTCGTGGGTATAAATCTGTTGCGGGAGGGGCTTGACCTTCCGGAGGTCTCACTCGTCGCCATACTTGACGCGGACAAGGAGGGTTTTCTCCGCTCAGAGAGATCCCTTATACAGACCTGCGGGAGAGCGGCCAGGAATATCAACGGAACCGTGGTCCTCTACGGCGACCGGATTACCGATTCCATGAGGAGGGCCATCGACGAGAGCAGTAGACGACGCACGATACAGTTGGAATACAACAAGATTCATGATATCACGCCGGCATCCATCCGGAAAAATATCGATAACATCCTGGGTTCCTCATATGAGGCCGATTACGTAACGGTTCCGATCGTTGCAGAAGAGGAGAGGCCATATGTGACCCTGGATGACCTTGAGGGAATGATAGGGGAGCTTACCACCCGGATGAAGGATGCATCAGCCAGCCTGGATTTCGAGAGGGCGGCGGCCATCAGGGATCAGATAAGGGACCTTGAGAAAAGAGGACTCGAGATGAGCCTATCTTGAGATAAATGTAACCGCTTTGAAACCGGGCAATGGCGGTTTCCCTCGGATAGACGCAAGGCCGCAAAAGGGCCAAGATGGTTCCAAGAAATGGCCTGCAACAGGCACTGAGAGAGGCAGGCAAATAAGGGAAGGGAATCTGGGTTAAAAGATGAAATCAGGGGATAATATGAAAGAGCCAGATGAGACAGGTCTGAAGGGGGTTGAGGAGGCCCTGGGGGCCTTTGAGGATCTAAGAAGAGACGACTCCCCCCTTGATCAGGTATTCCCAAGGCTCAAATCCCGTTATGAATCACTGGATGAGCGGGAGAAGGAGGGTCTTTTCAGAGGGCTCATCGAGCAGATAGAAGTGGGCAAGCCGGAGATTGATCCGCTCTTAAAGGCCTTGCTCAGGTGCCCACAGGGTGACCCCCGATGGGCCTCCCTTCTCGCAGAGTTCAGGAGACGTGCCCATTCGCCCCGTTTGAGGCTCTTCCGAAAGATATCCCGCTCACCCGGAGGACTTAAATTCTTGCTGGATTTTCGAAGAGACCTCCTCTCCATTCGCCGGCGTTCAAGCCTTGATCTGGACCCCCTCGATTCAGATATCGTCTTCCTTTTCGAGATGCTCTTCCAGGAAGGGTTCCTCTATCTGGAAGAGATCACCCTCGACTCTGCCTACAAGCAGATAGAGTTGATCAAGAACCTTGATATGGTTCATCCCATGGTCAGCATTGAGGAGATGGGCCAGCGGCTGGGGAGGGACAGAAGATGTTTTGGCCTTTACCACCGCCTCATCCCTTACGAGCCTATTATCTTTATTGAGGTTGCCCTGACAGAAGGGCTTGTAAGAAATATCTCTCAAATCATGGCCGGCGGGAAAGGCAACCAGAAGGCAAGGGTCGATACTGCCATTTTCTATTCCATCAATAACACCCAAAATGGACTGGCCGGCCTCGGCCTCGGGAAGATCCTGATCGGGAGGGTGGTGGACTATCTCAGGAATGAAAATGAAAGGATAAGGAACTTTGCCACCCTTAGCCCTGTCCCTGGGTTTTGGAAGGGCTATCTCAGGCCTCTATTAGAGGGAAAAGATGAGAGTTTTGACTTGAAAGAAATCGATGTCATGTCCTTTTTCTCCAAGAAAGGGATAGGGAAGATCATGGAGGCAGCGGGCGAGGGTGAGCGTGATCATTTGCGCTTTAACAGGGCACTCCTCTCGGTCTTGTCGGACGAGTCATGGGCAATGAAAGAGGAGTTCAAGGATGTCCTCCGCGGGCCTCTGGTAAAGATCGCCTATCAGTATGTGGCAAATGAGAAAAATCCCCGAAATAAGCCCCTTAATCCTGTTGCCAGTTTCCACCTGGGTAATGGCGCTACTGTCTCCGAGAGGGATATCAACTTCTTGGCCAACCCATCAAGCCGGGGACTGAGAGAGTCCTGCGGGGTCATGGTCAATTATATCTATAGTTCGAGTTGGTTGAGCCAGGTTCGAAGGTCATTGAGGTGGTTCGATAGGGTGGAAATCAAAGGCCTGTTTGGCCGTAGCGCCTGATGGATCTCGCGTCCCTGCTTTTGTCTTGACAGGTTTTGGACCCATTCACTATAGTTACTTTATAGCTAGATCATAGCCACATTAGAGCTGTTAACGGGCAGGCCTGTCGTCGAGTCTTGTGCCGCAAAATCGGAGTATCCAGCCTGTAGAATACAGGAGGTTGGTTGATGGATATTATACCCGAGATCGCCCAGATAGTTGGGGCGGAAAACGTCTTTCATGATCGCACCGAATGTCTCTGTTACTCGAGAGACATGTCGGTCCACCAGGGTGTGCCGGACGCAGTGGTCTTCGCACGAACCACTGAGCAGGTCTCGGCCTTAATGAAGCTGGCCCGCAGGGAAAAGATCCCGGTGACACCCAGGGGTACCGGCACCAGCACAACCGGGGCGGTCTTGCCCGTAAAGGGCGGGATACTGCTGGACCTCCACCTGATGAACAGGATCCTCGAAGTCAACAGAAACGATTTCTATGCCCGCCTGGAGCCAGGGGTCGTATGCATGCAGTTGAATACACTCCTTGCCAAGGACAACCTCATGTTCCCCCCCAATCCTGGGAGCGAGGTGGTTGCCACCGTCGGAGGGATGGTCTCCACAAATGCAAGCGGCCACAGGGCGGTAAAGTACGGGACCACCAGGGACTACATAAAGGGCCTCAAGGTCGTGCTTGCAGACGGCACAGTAGTCGAGACCGGAACCACTGCCCCCAAGACATCCCTGGGGTATGATCTGACCCGACTCTTCTGTACGGCCGAAGGCACCCTGGGTGTCATCACCGAGGTGATCGTGAAGCTGGAACCAAAGCCCGAATACGGGGCCCTGGCCCTTGCCATATTCGGTGATATCAATGCAGCCGGGGACGCGGTGACCGAGGTTACCACCTCGGGCATCAAGTTGGCCGGCTGCGAGATAATGGACAAATTCAGCCTCAAGGTGGTTGAGAAGGCCCTAGGGAAGGATGTTAGCAAGATGGAGGCCCTCTTGATAATGGAGGCGGACGGGGTCAGAAATGTGGTGATCCGCGATATGAACAAGATTGAAGAGATCTGCAAGAGATACCACGTGCTTGAATTCGAATGGACCGATGATCCTCAAAAGAGGGAAGAGATGATGAGGGCAAGGGGTGGACTGGTCCCAACCCTTTCAAGGATCAAACCGGGAAACCGGCTGGTGGCCATTGCAGAGGACCTGGGTGTACCCTCCACAAAGATCCCGGAGACCATCCGAAAGGCCCAGGCCATCTCGGAAAAATACGACATCCTGATTGCCACATTTGGGCACGTGGGGGATGGAAATGTCCATACCACATTTGTCTGTGACGTCAGGAGCAGGGAGGACTGGGATCACTTAAGACCTGCCGCAGAAGAACTGGTAAAGACGGCGATTGAAATGAAAGGTACCCTCAGTGCAGAGCATGGGACCGGGCTGACCCGTGCCCCGCATATTGGGCAGCAACTGGGGCCTGGACTGGAGGTGATGCGGAAGATAAAGCGTGCCCTCGATCCTGACAACATATTGAATCCCGGGAAGATGGGGCTTGAGATATCGGAGGAGAAAGACGATATATACAATTATTTTGTCTTTCAACCGCTCCTGGACCATCCTGAAGGAGTTAATTCCCTCGGTGAGGCGGTTGACAACGAAGTCCTTGCCTGTATCCACTGCGGGTTCTGCCGTCTTGGGTGTCCCACCTTCAGCGTGACCCACCGGGAAGGGAGGAATGCCAGGGGAAGGAATGCCCTTGCCTATTACTACTTGACCGGCACCGTGGAGCCCTCCAGTGAGTTTGCAGAGGCCTTTTACACCTGCAACACCTGCCAGGCGTGCACCTACTTCTGTCCTGCCCGCATAAGGGTGGACGAGATCGTGGAAGGGGTCAGAAGGAGGCTATATGCCGCCGGGCTCGCCCCGGCACCGCTCCTGGCTGTGAGGGACAATATCCTTAAGACAGGAAACGTCTACGCAAGTGCGAGGGAGAAGAGGATCGACATCTACCCCTCACCCCTTAAGGATAAAATCCATAGGGGGGAGATAAAACCCAAGGCCGAGACACTCCTCTTCATGGGCTGTGTCCCAAGCTATCTGGACATGAAGATGGTCCCCAGCCTGATCAAGCCTCTGGATGCTGCCCGAGTGGACTATACCACCCTTGCAGCCGAAGAGGGTTGCTGCGGTTTCCCCTTATTCCTTATGGGCTCAAACGAGTTCGAATCGCATGCTGCCCGGCTCATCGAGAAGATCAGGGCCACTGGGGCCCGCGAGCTGGTCACCCCCTGCGCCGGTTGCTTCAAGGCCTTTAAGAAGATCTATCC
>CAYVMN010000255.1:0-5259 GCA_964452575.1 uncultured Desulfobacteraceae bacterium
CTGCCTGGCAGAACCTGTATTTAAAGCTAAGGGGGCGTGCCAGAGGCTGTGAAGAGTTTGGGTTACGTCCTTTGGAAAAAAGACCCTCACGGTCCCTCATCTTACTCCTCGTTGTTTTCAAAGCGCTAAAGTGTTACGAATCTTCAAACCTTGACCAGTTGAGGTGACATATGGCAGCGGCCAATGCATCTGAGGCGTCAAGACCTGGTTGGTTTCTGAGTTTCAGTATGACCTGAACCATGGACCGGACCTGCTCTTTTCCCGCCCTACCGTAACCCACCACCGATTTCTTGATCTCCAGCGGTGTGTATTCAAAGATGGGAATCTTGCATTCAACTGCCGCGATCAGCACGGCCCCCCTGGCATGGCCTAGCTTCAAGGCGGCCTTGAAGTTCTTGGCATAGAAGACATCTTCTATGGCCATCTCTTGGGGTGCGTAGTACTTAATGATCTCTACCATACCCTGGTAAATATTGTGAATCCTGTTATAAAATGAAGCCTTGTCGGGCAATCCAATATGGCTGTAATGAATACAGGCCATTTCGTCGCCCTTTTTCTCAACCACGCCATACCCGGTGACCCTTGAGCCGGGATCTACTCCCAGCACTCGCATCAGCTCAATGCCTCCATGACCTCTTCAGATATATCAAAGTTGGCATACACGTTGCTTACATCATCATGATCCTCAAGGGCCTGCATCAGGTTCAACATCTGCTGGGCCTTTTTCCCTTCTACTGCAACGGTGTTTTTCGGGATCATGGTCACCTCTGAGAAGCTATAAGGCAATCCCGTTTCAACGATAGCCTTCTTTAGGGCCTCAAAGTCGACGGGATCTGAAATGACCTCAAACTCGGTCTCTTGCTCGATGACATCCTCTGCTCCGGCCTCCAGGGCCAGATTCAAGAGCTTTTCTTCCTCCACCTTTTCCTTTTCAAATACGATTAGGCCTTTCTTTTTAAACATCCAGGCCACACATCCCGGTTCCCCTAGATTTCCCCCGTGGCGTTCGAAGAGGTGTTTTACCTCCGCCACCGTCCTGTTCCTGTTGTCTGTCAGACAATCCACGATTACGGCCACGCCACCAGGGCCATATCCCTCGTAATTTGCCTCCTCATAGGAGATTCCTTCCAGTTCACCAGTGCCTTTCTTTATGCCCCTTTCAATGTTTTCCTTCGGCATGTTTTCGGCCTTTGCTGCAGCGATTGCGGCCCTTAGGCGGGGATTTCCATCCGGATCACCACCTCCCAGTCGCGCCGCTACGGTTATTTCCTTAATGTGCTTGGTAAAGATCTTACCCCGTCTGGCATCTGCAGCGCCCTTCTTGTGCTTGATTGAACTCCATTTTGAATGGCCCGACATCTGCACCCTCCACAATATCTTGTTTGTTGATAAGCTATTATAACCGAAATCTCAAAAACTACGATTCCCTCAAATCCATTGACTATTTCACCAACCCCAGCCCTACGAGATATATCTCCCTGCTCCCCTTTCGGGTGGCCTTTGGCCTGAAAAGCCTTGCCAGCCTGAAATGCCTGGACGCCTCGGATTGCAGAGGCTTGAGACCTTCCCCTTCAAAGACCTTGCATATGAAATGTCCTCCCCCCTTGAGCACTGCGTAAGCGATTTCTGCGGCCCGCTTTGCAAGGGAGATCGAGCGACTCGTGTCCACTGACCTTATGCCCGTGGTCTGCGGCGCCAGGTCACTCATAACTACATCCCGCGGGGCGAGTTCTCTTACAAGCCATTCTTTGTCGATGGTCAACACATCGGCCCGAATGAACCTAAAGTTCGAGGAAAGGGATTGATCGGGTTGGTTCAAGTCTATGCCGACCACTTCCCCACCTGGACCAACCCTTCTCAAGGCGTACTGGGACCATGAGCCCGGGAAGCAGCCCATGTCCAAAACCCTGTCGTTTTCACGGATGATATTGAATCTCTTGTCTATTTCCTCAAGCTTATAGACCGACCGGGCAAGCCACTTCTCTTCCCTGGCTCGGCGGGCGAAGTGGTCTTCCCATCTATTTGTTTTCATTTCGCGATTCTTACCATAGATATGTCTCCTTTGCAAAAAAATTCATCGGCATTCCCTAAATCTTGCGGCCTAAATGACATTTGCAATTTCCGGCAGCAGTATTAAAATTAGAGTAGCACTTTAGCGCCTTGAAAACACTGAGGAGTAAGATGACGGACCGTGAGGGTCTTTTTTCCAAAGGACGTAACCCAAATTCTTCACAGCCTGTGGCACGCCCCCTTACCTTTAAATACAGGTTCTGCCAGGCAGGGGAGAGGAAAAAAGACCCTCACGGTCCTCCCTCCGGGCCGGAGGCTACCTTTCTTTCAAAACACTAAAGTATTACAATTTAGATAATACTTTAGGAAATATTGGGAGGTTTCCACAGATATGGAAAAGGTCGTAATAGAGGGCGTTGAGCTCCATTTGACTGAGCCTGACGAGGTACCTATGTACTGGGTTGGTCAGCCTGAATTGATCACCCAGGTCTTGGCGGCATGGCTGGTGCTTGGAAAAGATGACCTGCCCCTGAGCCCAAGGTTAGTGGGGAAGCCAGGGGTCGGGAAGACGACCCTGGCCTATCACGCCGGGAGGGTATCAGGAAGACCGGTCTATCTCTTTCAGGCCACGATGGATACCAGGCCTGAGGACCTGATTGTAACCCCTGTAATCTCTGAGGAAAGACGGATTAAGTACACTGCAAGCCCTGTGGTTTCAGCCATGATAAAAGGCGGCGTTGCCGTCATCGATGAAGGGAACAGGATGAGCGAGAAGAGTTGGGCCTCCCTTGCTCCCCTGCTGGATAGCAGACGATACGTGGAATCTATTGTGGCAGGCATAAAGATCAAGGCCCATCCGGATTTCCGTCTTTGCACCACTATGAACGACGATGCCAGCACATTTGAGCTCCCCGAGTATATCCATTCCAGGCTCCAGCCCCAGATCCAGATAGATTTCCCTGAAAGGGACGAAGAACTACTAATCTTGAAGAGGAACCTCCCCTTCGCGGATGACAAGGTCCTCGATTATATAGTCGAGTTCTTGCAGGCAGCCCATGGAGCCGACGAGAGGTATTCGGTCAGGGACGGTATCAATATTACGCGTTACGCACTGAAACGGCTGGCCGAGGACGGTGGCAGGCAAGAGGGGGAAGGTGAACAGCACGGACGGACAGCCAGATACCTCAAGGAGGCCGCCTCCATGATCCTGGATAAGACCGGGGCAGAGTATTTTAAGGAACTGCTGGATGAAATGAGTCATGAACAAGGCAATTGAGTGGAAAAACATCCGGTTGGTACCGACCCTCCATAATCGCATGGAATTCGCCCAGGAGGTGAGGCGTCTCTTTGATGAGTTTAGACCGGATCATGTGGCCGTGGAATATCCAGATACATTGAAAAACAGGATCCTGGAGGGAACAAAAAGACTCCCACTCCTGTCGGTCGTCTTCTACCAGGAAAGGGACGGGGCCTTCATCTACCTTCCTTTGGAGCCAACCGACGGACAAGTGGAGGCCGTGCGCATGGCGCTCGCAAGGGAGGTCCCGGTCCATTTTATTGACCGGGACACGGAAGGATATCCCCTTGATGTCTCCGCAATGCCGGACCCTTATGCCATTAGGAAGGTCGGGCATTTTGCCTATTGCCAGGCATACCTAAAGATCCACTGGGACGATCCTCCTTCCCCTGAAGACCTCCTGCGTGAAAGGACCATGGCATATCATCTACAGGAGCTGAGCAAAAAGGGAGGAAGAATCCTCTTTGTAGGGGGATTATCTCATATTCCGGGAATCCTGAAGATGCTTGGTGAGCCACAGACCGAGGTAATCGGAAGGAAAAGGCGAGAAGGTGTGGGTCTAGCGCATCTGCATAGGGAGTCGAGCCGGGAGATCATGACAGAAATGCCCTTTCTTGCGGCCGCCTATGAGGCCGCGAGATCCAATGACAGCTATGAGAGACTGGATCGGCTCCAGATCAATCGTCGGTTAATAGCCCTTTCCCGAAAGATGCACCGGAAGAACAGCAGGGAAGAACTGTCGCGGATTCAGATCAGGGTCCTTAACAAATTTGCAAGAAATTATGCATTGCTTTCCGGGCAGCTTGTCCCCAGCTTCTACCAGCTGATTATCGCTGCCAGGGGGGCGGCCGATGACAATTTTTCCTATGAGGTGTGGGAAAAGGGCAGTGAGTATCCCTGGCAGACCGAAGAACCTGGCCTGCCCGTGCTGCGCCTTAGAGGGGAAGACCTCTTCCTTGATCAGAAGAGGATAAGGTTTCATCGCCGGCTAAAGACACTGCGAAGGCGTTTGGTCCCGGTCCCGGTCAGAAAAAAGAAAAGGGAAAGATATCCTGGGGAGTGGCGTGAAGGTTTTAGGGGATTTTCCATCTGTTCTTACCCCCCGGAGGATGTGGTCATTGAGGGCTACGGAAGGTATCTCCAGAAAAGGGCACTGGAGATCAAATCAGAAGAGAACTCCAGAATCGAGGCCTTTACCTCTTCCTTACTGGACGGCCTCGATATCAGGGAAACCATAAGGAAGTGGGACCAAGATAAGGTCTACGTAAGAGAAGAGAGACCGATCAGAGGGAGGGTGGGCTCGGTCGTGGTGATTTTTGATCCCGACTTTCCTGACAAGGATGGCAAGGAAGGCTATCCCTGGTGCGTTACCTGGCTCGGGGAGCACGATCAGGAATCGGATATGGCCTTTTACAGCACCCCTGCCGGGGAGGTCATGGAGGGGCCGGGGATTTCCAGATGCCAGTATGGAGGTTTTATGCTAACCTATCCTCCCCTACGGGTCTATGATATATGGAAAGACCCCTTTTTCCACATGGCCAGAAACAAGCCTGAGAGGCTGCTCATGGCAGCCCTTGACTATAGCCTAGAGAAGCATGTGGTCTATGTAGCGCCTGAGGCCCCTTCAGGGTGGTGCAAGAGCATGGCGGCACGCCTGGGCAAGAAGATCATCTACCTGCCGATAGGGACACTTTCCCCTGTCGCTTTGAAAAGGATCAAGCAGTTTCATGTCCTGGACGGCCATCCTGTAAGGAAGTACGCCTCTCATTACATCTCACCCTCATGCCGGGGATTTGCCAAATAGCTAACGCCATTAACAGTTTTGTAACACTTTAGCGCTTTGAAAACGCTGAGGAGCAAGAGGACCGCGAGGGTCTTTTTTCCAAAGGACGTACAAGACGGCATCATTTCATAGAACGGCAGTGAGGTCTTGAACCTCGTTACAAAACAGC
>CAYVMN010000256.1:0-5121 GCA_964452575.1 uncultured Desulfobacteraceae bacterium
CGTCCTTTGGAAAAAAGACCCTCACGGTCCGTCATCTTACTCCTCAGTGTTTTCAGAGGGCTAAAGTATTACGGAGGCCAAAGGATTTTGATCGGGATAACTGCAACAGTCCCAGTGGAGATCCTCCTGGCTGCAGGCCAAAGGCCGATAGACCTGAACAATCTCTTTATTACCTCCGAAAACCCGGGCAGGCTTGTGGCCCAGGCAGAGGCAGCAGGTTTTTCACACAACATATGCGCCTGGATCAAGGGGATCTACAGCACGGTAATCAACCATGGTATTTCGGAGGTCATCGCCGTGACAGGCGGCGATTGCAGTAACACCATCGCCCTGGGGGAACTACTGGAGCGAGAGGGGGTGCGGGTAATCCCTTTTGAATATCCGCTGGGCCGCAGCAGGGCGGTTCTCAAGGCACAGATGGAATCTCTGAGGAAGGAGCTTACCACCACTTGGCCCAGGATAGAGGTTGTGAGGCTGCGACTGGAGAGTATCAGGGTCAAGCTGAAGAGATTGGACCGTTTGACCTATGACAGGAATGTGGTCACAGGGTTTGAAAATCACCAGTTTCTGGTGAGCAGTTCGGATTTCAACGGGGACCCCGATCTTTTCGAAAGAGATCTGGACCAATTCCTTGCCAGGGTCCAGGACAGGGCGCCGCGGAAGGGCGAGATCCGCCTCGGCTACTTGGGGGTACCCCCCATCTTCACCCAGTTCTACGAGTTTATTGAATCCTTGGGTGCAAGGGTCGTCTTCAATGAGGTACAGAGGCAGTTCAGCATGCCTTTTCGCCAGGTGGACATGGTAGAGCGTTACCTACAATACACATATCCCTACCGCATCGACGGAAGACTCAAGGATATCAAAGAGGCCATCAAGGAGCGACGCCTGGATGGCCTGATCCACTATACGCAGACCTTTTGTTACAGGCAGATCTACGATATGCTCCTGAGGAAGGTGCTTTCCATCCCCCTCATCACATTGGAGGGAGACAGGCCCGGGCCTTTAGATGGTCGAACGGCCCTGCGTATCGAGACCTTTGTGGAGATGTTGAGGGCAAGGAAAGGGACCGATCTAATTTAGCTTGATCTTCCCGCCGATGACCGCCTCGGCCAGTTCCACGTCCCTTTTGCTTCCAATGTAAAGGGGCGTCCTCTGATGCAGACCCCCCGGATCGATTTCGAGGATAGGGCCGTGGCCATCACTGGCATATCCCCCTGCCTCTGCGGCCACAAAGGAGAGGGGATTTGCCTCCACCATTAGTCTCAGCTTTCCAGAGGGTTTCTTGGGATCCTTCCTGTCAGCAGGATACATAAAGATCCCGCCTTTAAGGAGGTTGCGGTGGAAATCTGCTACCAGGCTACCCACGTATCTGGAGGTATAGGGCCTGCCCGTCTCTTTGTCTACTGCCTTGAAATAGTCGACCAGGGCGCTGGTCTTGTCGTCCCAGTACTGATAGTTTCCCTCGTTGACACTGTAAATCTTTCCCCTTTCAGGGATCCGGATATTTTCATGGGAGAGCAGAAATTCGCCAACGCTCGGGAACAGGGTGAAACCATGGACCCCTGTCCCGTTCCCGGTGGTATACACCATTATTGTGCTCGACCCGTAGATAAAGTAACCAGCGGCCACCTGTCTTATGCCGGGCTGAAGGACATCGCTCAGAAGGATCTCGCCACTCTGGTTGTCGCCCTGACGCCTGTAGATGCCAAAGATAGTCCCGATACTCACATTCACATCAATGTTCGTAGATCCGTCAAGGGGATCGAAAAGGAGGATGTAGTCTCCTCTGGGATACTTGGGTGGGATTTCAATTAGGTCAGGATCTTCCTCTGAGCCCATGCACCAGAGTTGCCCGATATGTCGCATCCGCTGGATGATGACCTGGTTTGCAAAGCTATCCAGCTTTTGCACCTGCTCATCCTGGACATTTACCTCCCCGGTGGCACCCAAGATATCCACCAGACCAGCCTTATTTACCTCCCTGGAGATGACCTTGGCCGCAACCACCAGTTCGTTGAGCAAGGTGGTAAAGGCCCCTGTTGCCTTGGGGTTTTCCCGCTGCTGGCTCAGGATATGCTCTGTAATTGTAGTGCCCACGCCTTCTCTTTTCATATTATCCTCCCTTCTGGCCGTCTGAACAGGCTAAGACCTTATGGAGTTTGGACCTGTAAGCGGCTCTGATTTCTTGATTCATCAATCATCCATCCAATATCCAATAACGAGCAACGAGCAGCCAGTATCACTAGTACCGTGTCTCATGTAAGTTATGTCCTTGATCTTGGCAATTCAAATTCTGGATAGTCTCAAAAATCCGAATATCGAAATCCGAAACAATACCGAAATCCGAATGTCCAAAATTCAAAACAAATTGCTCACCCAATGATAACTGCTGCTCATTTCGGTCATTCCTATTTTGGTCATTTGAATTTGTTTCGTGCTCCGTTATTCGAATTTAGGATTTGCGCGTCTCTTGCAAATGGGTCAACTATGAAGCATTCTTCCTGAATGTCAAATTGCCATTTCTTATGATAGAATTTATGAGACGCGGCATTAGTATTTCAACAAAGAATTCCAGAACTTCGGATCGTCATCTCTCCAATTCGGACCGAACCTCTTGTCACAAAAACCGCTCAGCCTCTCAAACCATTTGACCCAGACGTTTTTCTTTTTATCAAATGCCTCAAGGACGTCGGATAGGTATATATCGATCTTGCCCATCTCATCCTTTGGGACATAATAATCGGCCCCCTTTTCAAAGGATTTCTTACAGTTCTCTTTGGAGATGGCATGGGCCGTGAGCATCAAGGTGGGGATATTCTTTTTCTTGGAGATATCCAGAAGTTCATATCCCCGCACTCCCATGATATCCAGGATCGCAGCGTGGTAGAAATTGGTCTCGAGAAGATCCTTCGCCTCTTCAAATGTAGAGGCCTTGTCCACGTGGCACATACTAAGGATCTCGGTCAGAAACTCCAGGATGTCCTTTTCGTCGTCCACGATCAAAACCCTTTTTCCTTTGAGTATTTCCTCTGGATCCATCTCTCCTCCTTTGTTCAGGCTTCCCGCGCCGGATCTCTTCGAAAGTCATCAAGGGCCACGGCCTTTTTCTCGTCGGGCTTTTCCCTGTACTCCAACCTGTAGATCTCCGCAAGGGTCAAGAATATTGTTATGATTAAGGGACCATAGATGAGCCCAAGTATTCCGAAAAGGGCCATGCCGCCAAGAACTCCTATGAACACCAGGAGGGAACTCATCTTCATGCCATGGCCAATCAGCTTTGGCTTTACCAGATATTCAACGATACCACTGTAAGTCATATTGTAGATCAAAAAACCAATGGCCGTGCCGACCTCTCCCTTGATGACCAAAAAGGCGGAGGTTGGAATAAAGACCAATGAGGCGCCTACGATGGGCAGGAATGCCACAAAGGCTATTACTGTGCCCCAGAGAAACGGAGAGCTCATTCCAAAAAAGAAGAAACCGAGACCCCCGATGACCCCCTGAATGATCCCGGATAACCCGTTTCCCACAATAATGGCCCTCGCCATTTCCTGGAATTTGTTGGCCAGCTTTTCCAGCTGTTCTTTGGGTATCGGCACCAGTTGAATAATATATCCCTTCAGGCGTCCCCCATCTCGAAAGAGATAATATATGGTGAACATCATCAGGAAGAAGTGCACAAGGAAACTGAGTATGTTCGAGGCAACGGAACTTATTTGGCTGTAAAGGTAGAGACCGATCTTTCTCCCCAATGAAGATATCAATTCTTCAACGGTTTCGGGCGTGATGTCCAACCCGGTCATCTTTCCAAACCCCTTGATCCGCTGGGCCCATAGCGAATCGCTCTCCAGGGTTCTCTGGATCTGATTAAAAGAAACGGCGTCCCGGGTGTTTTTGTAAAACTCAAATGCCTCGTTGGAAAGGGTTCCCACAAACCAGGTTACAGGCAGGACCAAGACTGTCAGGATGAAAAAGGTCATGAAGAGAGACCCCAGGACCTCTCGTCCCCCGAAGAGCCTTTTTATCCAAACATACATGGGATGGAATACGCTTGCGATCAGCAGGGCCAATATAATGGCAGATATATAGGTCCAGAAAAGACTCAGGACCAACACAAGGGAACAAAGCAAGAATATGATGAAGAGTTTGGCGCCGTGTTTTTCCATTTGACAGAGACCTACAAATTCCCATCGAACCAGATGAAATTCTGGACCCATTTTAGGCCCTAAACCCATCGAGCTACTTTCTGAGCTGTTTACAGTACCCTTTGTACCGCTCAGGTAGCTGGGCCATGCTCTTCCAGTCGGGGTAGCGGGTCAGTTCTTCCCTGCATTTCTTGATCCTCTCGCTCAGGGGTGGATGAGTGGAGAACCAAGATCCCTTTTTTGTGGATCTTGCCTCTATGCGTTTCAATTCCTCCAAGACCTCGATAATGCCTTCCGGGTTATAACCGGTCCGGTAAGCCGTCTCCATTGCCGAGAGGTCCGCTTCAAATTCCATGTTTTTATCCAGCCCCTGATCAAAGAGGATCGTCTGAAGATTTCCGATCATACCTTCGAATTGCTTCCCTTTTTCGCCTTTCATGCTTGCGGATGTGATCTTCCCAACTCCCTGGAAGAAGCGGGCCCTTTGAATGGATTGAAGGGCATGCTTGTGTCCCACATGGGCGACCTCATGGGAAAGGATGCAGGCCAGCTGGGCCTCATTTTGAATCGTGTTCAAGAGACCTGCGCTGACAAAAATGATCCCGCCGGGACAGCTAAAGGCATTCTGCAAAGGGCTGTCGACCACAACGAATGCATAAGGAAGGCCCGGACGGAGAGAATTGCGAGCAACAGCCACTCCCACCAGGTTAACGTATTTTTGAAGTGCCGGGTCCTCTACCGGCAGCCCATACCTGGAAAAGCCTTCCAATGCCAGGCTTTCTCCTATGGTCCGCTCGGATTGAAAATCGATTTCCATGGCGCTCCCTAAGATCGCCTCCACGCCCTCAAAGAGCTTTCGCTCTTTTGACCCTTCTTTTGTTACATTTTTTAACAGGTCTAATATACCGGCAAACCGCATATGGGCCTGCGAATTCTGTCCGGGTCCTTGTATTCCTGGGGAAGTGAATGGCAATCC
>CAYVMN010000257.1:0-5108 GCA_964452575.1 uncultured Desulfobacteraceae bacterium
TTTACGTCCTTTGGAAAAAAGACCCTCACGGTCCTCCCTCCGGGCCGGAGGCTGCCTTTCTTTCAAAACGCTAAAGTGTTAAAGTCTTTAAGCCCAACAGGCATTGGTCGGGTAAGAGACGAGGAGGACTCTCATGAGAGGGAAGGAAATCAATCGCGTAGGGATCGTTGGTGCCGGGACCATGGGGTCAAGGATTGCCTTTCAATGTGCATTTTGTGGCAAGGAGGTCCATCTATTCGATATCTTACCACAGGCCCTGGAGCAGGCTGTGAGGTCGGTCAAGGGGTGGCTAGAGGAGAGGGCGGCTCCTGGACAGGCAGAGTCGGCTATCTCCCGTTTAAGGCCTTGCAGCAGTCTCGGTGATTGC
Source organism: uncultured Desulfobacteraceae bacterium (assembly GCA_964452575.1). Taxonomy (GTDB): domain Bacteria; phylum Desulfobacterota; class DSM-4660; order Desulfatiglandales; family Desulfatiglandaceae; genus CAYVMN01. Next base: position 368 of record CAYVMN010000257.1, read on the forward strand.
CTGGGCAGCGTTGACATGGTCATAGAATCAGTCCCTGAGGACCTGGAGATTAAGAGCCAGGTGTTTGGGGAAATCGACCGGGTGGCACCTCCCCACACCCTTATCGGAACAAACAGCTCCTCCCTCCTCTCGTCTCGCCTGGCAGATGCCACGACCCGTCCGGATAAGGTCTTTAACATCAATTTCAACGACCCCCTGAATAACGAACTGCTGGTGGAAGTGATGGGACACCCAAGGACGGCCGAGACGACCATTGCGGCCGCCGAGGAGTTCGTACGCTCCATCAAGCTGGTCCCTATAATCACCAAAAGGGAGATCATGGGTTTTGCCTTTAACCGGATCTGGCGGGCCATCAAGAAGGAGTCGTTACACGTGGTCGCCAATGGGTATGCAGACTTTGAAGACATAGACCGGGCCTGGATGTTATCATTTGGTGTGCCGCGGGGCCCCTTTGGACGGATGGATGAGATAGGGCTTGACGTTATTCACCACATTGAGATGCAATATTACCTGGAAAGCGGTGATGAGAGCGACGAACCCCCCGAGTTCTTGCATCACATGATTGATCAAGGGCGGTTGGGGGTGAAAAGCGGAAAAGGGTTCTATAACTACCCTGATCCAGAGTATAAGCGGCCGGGCTGGTTGAGGAAGGAATCGCCCTGGAGCCCTCGGCAGACCATTAGGCTAATCTGAAATTGTAGGAAATGAATGGAGAGAACAATGAATGAGAAGTGTATCATTACAGCAGCCGTTACCGGAGGGGACACTGTCCCGTCACAATCTCCCTACATTCCCATAACGCCCAAGGAAATTGCCGACGAGGCGGTAAGGTGCGCAGAGGCCGGGGCTGCAGTCGTTCATATCCACGCAAGGGATCCTGAGACAGGTGAACCCAGCTCGAGGATCGAGTTGTTTGAGGAAATCCTGACCTCCATAAAAGAGAGGAGCGAGGTGGTCATATGTCCCACCACAGGTGGAAACGCTGCAATGAGCCTTGAGGAAAGGCTCAGGCTGATTCCCAAATTCAAACCGGAAATGGCGACATTCAACATGGGGACCATGAATTATCCGGCCCATTTTATCCTTGAATCCTATGACAGGAGAGGCAAGACCTTCAAATATGACTGGGAGCGCCCCTATCTGGAGTCCACAAAGGGTGCGGTATTCAGGAATACGTTCGAGGACCTTGAATACATCATCGGATTGATGAAGGAAAACGAGGTAAAACCAGAGTGTGAGATCTATGACCTTGGGATGATCTATAATACGGCCTATCTGGTGAAGAAAGAGATATTGCAGGGGCCGTTGCAGATCCAGTTCGTACTGGGTATCTTGGGCGGGGTAGCGGCCGAGCCTGGAGTCCTCCAGTATTTGAAAGGGGTTGCAGACGAACAGTTCGGCAAAGACCGATATACCTGGTCAATAATCGGGGCCGGGTACCCTCAGGAGTTCCATTTGGCAGCCCTTTCCATCATCATGGGCGGAAACGTCCGCGTGGGAATGGAAGACAACCTTCGAGTCGAAAGGGGTACGTATGCCAAGAGCAATGCTGAGCTGGTTGAGAAGACGGTAAAAATCATGCGGCTGTTGGACCGAGAGCCCGCAACTCCGGAAGATACTCGAAATATCCTGGGTTTGAAGGGGAAGGAAAAGGTCAACTTCTAAACCTCTTTGGTTGATAGGGAGCAGGGTCATGGCCATTGAAATGGATTTACACTGCGACATGGGAGAGAGCTTCGGTATTTACAGGATCGGTAATGACGAGGAAATGATGAGGTATGTCACCTCGATCAGCGTGGGATGCGGTTTTCACGCGGGAGACCCCCATGTCATGAGAAAAACAGTGGCCCTTGCCAAACAATATGGCGTGGCTGTTGGGGCACATCCCGGATACCCGGACCTCATGGGCTTTGGCAGGAGAAAGATGCAGGTAACTCCTGATGAGGCCAGGGACTACATCCTTTATCAGGTCGGGGCGCTAAAGGCCTTTTGTGATGCAGCCGGCATCGGGCTTCAGCATGTTAAGCCCCACGGGGAATTCTACCAGATGCTTTGGACAGACGAGAAGTTGACGGCCGGTGTCTTAGAGGCCGTGCGAGAGATCAAACCCGAACCCATATTCCTGGCACTCTACAACACCATACCTTACGATATGGCCCAATCCATGGGTATGCGTGTGGCAGGGGAACTCTATGCGGACCTGGATTATTATCCTGACGGAACAACCTTCATCAAGAAGGTGCATGGGGAGATCGATCCCAAGGCTACGGTTGAAAAGGTCCTTAAGATGGTTATGGAAAATAGGGTCGTAGCATCCGACGGAACAGAGATTGAGGTCAAGGGGAAAAGCATCTGCTTTCACGGGGACAATCCCAGGGCACCGGAAATCGCTCAAACCGTCAAAGACGAGTTGGTCAAAAAGGGGGTAAAAATCGTTCCCCTTGGCCATCAGTCGTATACATGAACTCCGTTAAATGAGTGGTTGAATAGTTGAGTCGTGCAATAACAGGCTATTTCAGGGAGGTTCAATAGCTTCTTGGACCATGGGGGTGCTCTCGGTATGAAAGGAGATCGTTAATGATCTACGAGACTCCGCGTTACCTTTACTCCGGGGACCAGTATCTGACGGTTGAGATCGGGGATGAGATGACCTTGAGGGCCAATTTTCGGGTAATTGGGCTCGATCGGGCCATCCATGAGGCTCGTATCAAAGGTCTTATTGAGACGTTTCCGGGGTGGAGGTCTGTTCTCGTCTCATATGACTCCCTGGAGATCTATACGGAAGACCTTATCTCGGAGATCAAGCGGGTAGCGGAGCAGATTCCAGATATCAAAGAGGTGCCCTCCCGGCTCATCGAACTTCCTGTCAGATACAAGGGGAGGTGGGGGCCAGACATTGAGTTCATCGCCAAAGAGAACAATATCTCGGTAGATGAGGTGGTCAGGATACACTCCGAGACGATTCACTGGGTGGGAATGGTAGGGTTCACGCCGGGATCGCCTCAGCTTATGCAGCTCAATCCCCCCCTTCTTCTCTCCGTTCGAAAGTACCTCTCGCCTAGGATCTGTACACCTCAGGGGACCGTTGCCCTGGGCGGAAGCATTACGGCCATCTACCCTGTGGTCAGCCCTGGAGGATATCAGATGATGGGACTCACCCCGGTCCCGATCTACGACCGGTTTCAGAGTCTAGACGTGTTTGAGCGCTCTCCGGTGCTGCTTCGAATCGGGGACAGGGTCAAGTTTGTGAGGGTGGACGACGAGGAGTTTGATTATATCCGCCAGCAGGTTTGGGAGTGCAGCTACAAATACACGATCAGAGAAGAAACCTTTTCCCTATAGGAGGCTTCGGTGGGACAGCCGACCTTTGAAGTGATAGAGCCCGGTGTATTCACAACGATTCAGGATCTGGGCAGGAGGGGCTATTTTGCCAGCGGAATTCCTCCCTCAGGGGCCATGGACCGCTTTGCCCTCAGGATGGGGAATTTACTGGTCCAAAATCCCCAGGAGGAGGCCGGGATCGAGATGACGGCCATCGGCCTCAAGGTCAGGATCCTTGATGAGGCGGTTATTGCCCTCACCGGCGCCGAGTTTGATGCCCGAATTAATGGAGGCCCTGTGCCCGACTGGCAGACCCTGCATGTGGGTCCCGGTGATATCCTTTCATTGGGAAGATACAAGAGAGGGTGGCGTTGTTACCTCTCCGTGGCAGGTGGGATTGACGTGCCGCCTGTGCTGGGATCCAAGTCCACTTACACACTCGGGGGCCTGGGAGGTCTTAGGGGTCGAGTGTTGAAGAAAGGCGACGTGCTGGAAATAGGTATCCCGAGAGTGCCTTTAGAATCATTGAAGGGCAGAAGGGTGAAGGATTCCGTCCTGCCGGCCCCTGGGGACGAGAAGGAATTGCGTGTGGTCCTTGGGCCCCAGGATGACCATGTGAAGGAGGAAAGCATTGAGGTGTTTCTGGAGTGCCCCTACAGGGTCTCCCACAATTCAAACCGCGTGGGGTATCGATTTGAAGGGCCTCAGCTCTTTTTCAAGGAGCGGGAACGCTCCCGGGATGCCGGGTCTGATCCCTCCAACATCGTGGATGACGGAAACGCCATAGGCGCCATCCAGATCCCTGGGGGCACGGAACCCATATGTCTCGGGCCGGACGGCGTGACCATGGGAGGCTATGTCAAGATCGCCTGCCTGATTACCGCGGATATGGACAGGATGGCCCAGCTGGCCCTGAGAGAGCAGATAAGGTTTCGGGGTGTTAAGGTGGATGAGGCCCACTATATCTTGAAGGAGTCAATAACGAGTGTAAATGAGGAAAATATTGTAAAAGTATAAACCTTAATGGAAATACCCGCAGACAGCTGCTGCGGGTATTTCGTTAGGTCTCTTTAGTAACCCAATTCCTTACATGAAAGGTTGTACTCTGGGGTCATTCCAACTGTGCCTACGTGCTCAAAGATGTCATACTTCTTTTTGATATCTTTAAGCTTTTTGCCCTTCACTATAAACCAGTTTTGGATTGCCCTCCTGTCGCATGGTCTCCAGTATGCCTCCCCCTTACCATAATTAAACTTGTGGTCGGGGCTGGTCAAGGCCGCGACCATTTTGGCCGGGTCGAGTGAACCCACCTTGTTTGCCGCCCACGCGAACTCATTGAGGCCAGTGTAAGTGGTGTAGGTGTAAGAGTCAGGTGGCTTTCCGTATTCATCCCAGGCGGCCTTGACAAATTTTTTCGTGA
>CAYVMN010000258.1:0-5027 GCA_964452575.1 uncultured Desulfobacteraceae bacterium
CCTTCGCACCATACCGACCGAGTTTGATGGGAATTACGGCCAGTACGCTATTAGCGGGAACGAGTCAGGATGAGGTATTTGAGGGCTAAGGGGCTGACCCTGAAGAAAGGGGTTTATGAAAGCCGCACCCCTTTTTCCTGCATGCCAGGACCGGCTCCGACCCTTTCGGCCGTTTGACACTCAGAACCGGCGTACCGCATTCGGGACAGGCCCCGTCAGAGGGTTCATCCCAGGTGGCAAAGCGGCATTTAGGGTACTGGTCGCACCCATAAAATCTCTTCCCTTTCTTGGATCTCCTCTCTATCAACATACCCTGGCAATCCTCTTCAGGACATGGCACCCCAGTTCTCGTTGGGGCTGCCGTCCTGATGTTCTTGCATTCAGGATAGCCGGTACAGGCGACAAAAGACCCGAACTTCCCATTCTTAACCGCCATCGGCCTGCCGCACTTCTCACATGTGCCCTGCCCTTTCCCAGGCTCAATCGGGGCTTCAACGGCAATCCTTCCCTTGTCGTCTCGGACATAATTGAAGGTATTCTTGCACTCGGGAAAGCCCGTACAGCCCAGGAAAAGCCCGTTCTTGCCTGACCTGATGGCCATTGGGCGACGGCAGCGGGTGCAGGGGATATCGGTCAGGACTTCTCCTTTCATCTCCTTCTGTGCCCTATCCAGTTCCTTCTTGAAAGGGTCATAAAACTCCCTCAGGACATTGACCCATTGGGCCTCACCCTGCTCGATCTTATCAAGGTTATCCTCCATATGTGCAGTGAATGCGGTACTGAGGATCCCTGGAAAACCCTGGACAAGGAGATCAGTAACCAGAAAACCCAGTTCAGTTGGGCTGAAGCGTTTCTTTTGGAGGGTCACATATTCCTTGTCACTGATATTGGCCAGTATTGAGGCATAGGTCGAGGGTCGGCCGATACCATTTTCTTCAAGTGCCTTGATCAGGGTTGCCTCTGTGAACCTTGGCGGAGGCTGGGTGAAATGTTGTGCCGGCTCAAGTCTAATCAGGCTCAGTTCTTGACCTTCTGTTAGCGGAGGAAGTCGTTCTTCCCTATCCTCCTCTGACCCGTTTTCCTTACGGTCATCACCGTAGAGGGCGGTAAAACCCTTGAATACGACAACAGACCCCGACGCCCTGAAAAGGGACTTGCCTGCCCCAATCTCCGCCTGGGTCTGATCCACGATGGCCGGGCTCATCTGGCAGGCCACGAACCTCCTCCAGATGAGTGTATAGAGGGCCAACTGGTCTTTGCTCAAATAGGGTGAGACAACGCCAGGCTCAAGCCCAACAGAGGTAGGCCGAATGGCCTCATGGGCCTCTTGGGCACCCTTGCGACTCTTAAATATATGGGGCCTGGGAGGCAGGTATCCCTCACCAAAGGCCTTTTGGATATGATCCCTTACCTCAGAAAGGGCACCATCCGATATGCGAAAGGAGTCTGTCCTCATATAGGTGATGAGCCCTATCCGGCCCCTGCTGCCCAATTCTATGCCCTCGTAAAGGTTTTGGGCGATGGACATGGTCTTTTTTGCCGGAAATCCCAGCAACTTGTTGGCCTCCTGTTGCAAAAGGCTGGTGATATAGGGAGGCGGCGGATTCCTTTTTTTCCTTTTTTCAGAGACCTTTGTGACCCTGAACTGCTCACCTCCTATCTCCGACACAAGGTCTTGGACCTGGGTCTCATTCTTGAGGTCAACCTTTCTGCCTTCATATTTCCAGAACCTGGCCTGAAAGGGGGGAGGCTCCTGTGCCTCAAGATGGGCCGTCAAAGACCAGTACTCCTCAGACTCAAAGGCCTGGATTTCCCGTTCTCGGTCACAGATCATCTTGACCGCCACTGACTGAACCCTGCCGGCGCTTAGCCCTGATCTTACCTTTGACCATAGTAACGGTGAAAGCTCGTATCCAACAAGGCGATCCAGAATTCTCCTCGCCTGCTGGGACTCGAATTTGTCTCTATTAAGGGCCTGCGGGGAGCCCACTGCCTCCCGGATGGCCTTTTCGGTAAGTTCGTTGAAGAGGACCCGAAAAATCCTTGGATTTCCCTTCCTCAATTCCTGTGCAATATGCCAGGCGATTGCCTCCCCTTCCCTGTCGGGATCAGGGGCCAAGTAGACGGCCTCGGCCTTTTCGCCGGCGGCCTTAAGTTCCTTCAGGATCTTGCCCTTGCCTTTGATTGTTATATACTCCGGCCTGAAGTCATGTCCCACATCCACCCCCAGCCTGCTCGGAGGAAGGTCCTTCAAATGGCCCACCGAGGCCATAATGCCAAAGTCAGGACCCAGGTATTTTCTTATGGTCCTGGCCTTGGCCGGTGATTCAACGATCAACAGATTCTTTGGCATTAACGCACCCAAAACAGCAATCTTTTCCGAATTTTAAGCACTTTAAGTTCACCTTGGTTACTTGATTACCGGACAAACATCTTCCCAGGAAGCTGTTGCACCATCCCCATCAATTCCATCCTCATCAGGATACTCGAGACCCGGCCTGCATCCATCTCTCCCATCCTGACGATCTGGTCGATATGTATGGGGTAATCCCCTATGATTTCGTAGATCCTCGTCTCTGATTCGTCCATGTCCATAGGCCCTGGAGGGGGGACACTCAATCCCTCACCCCCGTATGAGGCCTTACCCGTATATCCAAATTCTTCCAGGATGTCATCTGCATTCTCGACCAGTTTGGCCCCCTGTTTGATCAAGAAATGTGTTCCAGTGCTCTTGAAGGAGTCGATACTCCCGGGAACGGCAAATACCTCACGGCCCTGGTCCAATGCGCAGGAGGCTGTAATCAGAGATCCGCTCTTCTTGGTTGCCTCCACAACGACCACCCCCCTGCTGAGCCCGCTGATGATCCGATTCCGTATGGGGAAATTCCTGGGTTCAGGAGGGGTCCCCATGGGAAACTCGGAGATGACGGCCCCGGTTTCTGCAATCTCTTCTGAAAGGCTCTTGTTTATAGATGGATAGATTCGGTCGATGCCAGTCCCCAACACGGCTATGGTGAATCCTCCTCCCCTCAGGCAGCCTATATGGGAGGCCGCATCGATCCCCCTTGCAAGGCCGCTGACCACACCTGCCCCACGCCTTGAAAGACCAATCCCGATCTTCTGTGCGGCCTTAATTCCATAGTGTGTGGGGTTTCTGGATCCTACCATGGCAACGAAGGTCTTGTCCGAGGGAATGTCTTTCCCCTTTATGTAGATAACCATGGGAGGAGAATCAATTTCCCGTAGGAGCCCAGGGTAAGATGGGTCTGTATAGGCCACGACCCGGGCATCGAGCCTCTCTGCCTTCCTGAGTTCCTTCTCGGCCTCCGGGACAAATCTCCTCTTCAGGATCTCCTCTGCCACATCCCTTCGCACACCCTCGATTGACTGCAATTCTGAAAGGCCTGCCCTAAATATATCCTCGGGTTGCCCAAATACCCCCAACAGCCTTTTGAGTACGGTATTGCCAAGGCCTGGTATCAAATAGAGGGCCAACCAGGCACATATTTCATCTGATGACATTTTTACCTTGCCGGTTCATAACCTTTCTTGCATCACCCTTGTCCAGAATCACCTGGAACCGCATTCAGGTAATAGCCCGAGGACTTCCTCGACTTCCGACCGGGAAATGCATTTGACGAATACCCCTTTGGAGAACTCCGACGTGGCCGAGATCACCAGGGCGGTCGCCGTATCGGGTCTGGCTTCAAGAACGAGTATATGGCCCAATGTCACATCAGGAAGCGCTGGCTCCTTTGCGGTATCAGGCGATAATGGCCTTACAATCTTAAAGATATTTCCCCTTCGGATGCCTTGGCTAAAACCACTAGCCAGATAGACCACTGAAAAGCGACCAATAATCTCCCGACCCCCCTTTGCACACACGATTGGGATCTTACATTCCCTCAAATCCCAACATCCCTTGGCCTTTTTCAACTTCTTCCAGTCCGGCTGCGTGGGCCAGAGGCAGGCTGAAAGGGGATAAACGGGAAAGATAGGATCCCCCACCCGCATCTCTTCGTAATTCTGAACAATCTCTGCCTTATACAGATATTCTTCAATCCGCTTCCTGCCACGGTCTTCCACTTCCTCAATCAGGACGATTCTTCCGAGAAAGGTGATCAGATATTTCACCTTATCCGAGTAATTCCGGGGGCCAGGCAAAGGGGTCTGGCGGTAGACGTAAAAGAGATCACCTGGTTTGACATCAGCCTCCCTTTTTATGGCCACGTACACTATATCGCCGTTGGTCAGGAGGACCCTTTCCGTCTCATCCGCAAAGATTCGTCCCGAAGCTTCTACCTGGCCCGGAGACAGAAACCCAATTGACTCAATATTGATCATCCTGGAGACGTCAATCCCTGCTGCCTGCCACTTAGGAGCAGCCTCTTCGGTCTTTGCTGGCGGACCTGGCTTCTCCTCCGCCGGGGATAGCCCCTTGACAGGGACGTACTCCAGCAGGGTAATCACATCTCCGGGTTTGATGAGATGTGGATTAGTAATGAAGGGGTTCATCTCCCAGAGTCTTGGCCACAGATCAGGGTCTCCATAGTATTTTTCACAGATATCCCAGAGGGTATCTCCCTTTACTACTGTGTGCCTGGGTGGCTGGGCCTTGGCCGGCAAGGAAACCGACAGGCCCATGAGGAAGAGACCCACCGTCACAAAAGGGATCGCTAGACACCTACTTCTTTTCACTGACCAACCTCTAGGAAGGACCTACTGTCTCCATCCCTCTAATCCCCTGAAGCTGACCGGAGGGACCAAACGGCTTCATGGGAAAAGCCGGGGTCTCGAAACCACTGCCTGATTAATTAGGTTATTTCGCACAAGTCCTTAATGTCAAGCGAGTTCTGGGCCTCTCATCAGGAATCTCATGGAAGAACAAGAGACCCCATCAAGAAACGGGGGAGATTGATGACGTCAAAACCCTTTACAAAAACCCTTTACAAACTTATATTCTTCCTAAACTGATCGGTTCTAGGTTGAGGGTTCTAGGTTCAAGGGTTATAACATATTGACATTAC
>CAYVMN010000259.1:0-5018 GCA_964452575.1 uncultured Desulfobacteraceae bacterium
TAGTCCCTTCCACCCCCTTTTGATCAGGCACAGGGTGGCCGGCTTCAATAATCTCCGTGGATGTCAGCTTCTCTGTGAAGCCGTATTTGACGTTAATGATCCCTTTGTATATCCTCTTGCCAAGTACTTCTTCCATGGCCAGTGCCATAGGTGCAGTCGCCTTTCCTCCACCCACAAGGGATATGCGGTCGTATTTGCCTAAATCAAGCTGGACAGGGGGTCTGTCCTCTGAGCCCAGAATCAACCTGTTTTCTTCGATTCGGACGAAACGTCTCACAGCTCGATAGGGATCAACCGCCTCTACGGAACTCCTAAAAATGTTCACGGCCTCAGACCGTATCTTCTCAACAAGATCATTGTCCATGTACATCTCCTCTCTGGGAATTCGACCCACCCGGCCTCGCTGACTCAGCCAAGAGGCGCCCATTAAAGGCCCCTGAAGACGCCTATCCTCGCATTCCGAAAGAATAGACAAATGAGGAGGTGGAGACAAGGATTTTTTTATATATCATTTGCTTAGCCGGCAGAATAAAGGGCTTGAGCCTTTGACCTTAATCTGGTATAAAAACAGTGAATTTTGGTGACTGTGAACCTTTGAACACTACCTTGCATCAAGTGGATTAAGAGAGAACTCTTTTCTATCCGGATTGCCCAAGAAAGGAGGCCAGCTTATGGAGGCTCAACCGGTCAGCAGTGAAGAGGCTGAGAAGACTGGTCTGGAAGAGCTTTTTGAGGAGCTCTCTTCAAGCACTAAGGGACTATCGGTCGAGGAGGCCACGAAACGGATTGAGCAGTATGGCCCCAACGCCCTTGTGGAAGAGAAGAAGAGTCCACTGCTCATCTTTCTGGGTTACTTCTGGGGACCTATCCCGGGGATGATAGAGGTGGCCCTGGTCCTTTCGCTCCTATTAGAGCATTGGGTGGATGCAGTCATTATCGCGGTCCTCTTGATCTTTAACGCCCTTATTGGCTTCTGGGAGGAGCACAAGGCCTCCAACGCCCTGGCTGCCTTGAGGAAGGGACTTGCCCTGAAGGCCCGGGCCCTGCGAGGGGGCAGGTGGCAAGAGGTGGAGGCAGTGAGCCTCGTACCGGGTGATATTGTTCGCCTTCGGCTTGGTGACATTATACCGGCGGATGTCAAGCTGGTTGAAGGGGACTATTTAAGTGTGGACCAGGCAGCGCTGACAGGTGAGTCCCTGCCTGTCAACAAGAAGGTAGGGGACATCGCCTACTCGGGCTCTGTGGCCAAGCAGGGAGAGATGGTTGCCCTGGTGACCGGTACCGGCAGCAACACCTTTTTTGGCCGTACGGCGAAGCTTGTGGGGGAGGCCGGGGCCGTTTCCCACTTCCAGAGGGCGGTGATGCGCATAGGCGACTTCCTGATCTTTGTTGCCGTAGGGCTGAGCATCATACTGGTTGCGGTGGAACTCTTTCGCGGGCGACCCGTCCTTGAGCTTGTGCAGTTCGTTCTAATCCTGGTGATCGCCTCGATCCCTGTTGCAATGCCTGCGGTCCTTTCAGTGACAATGGCATTAGGGGCACTTTCGCTTTCCAAGGACAAGGCAATTGTTTCGCGTCTGCAATCCATAGAGGAGATGGCAGGCATTGACATCCTCTGCTCCGACAAGACCGGGACCCTGACAAAAAACGAGCTGACGTTAGGGGATCCCGTGACATTTGCTGCCAAAGACGGCCAGGAATTGATCCTTGCCGGGGCGCTTGCCTCCAAGGCCGAGGATAGGGATGCCATCGACCTTGCGGTTATCAGCGGACTAAGAGACAGTTCCCTGCTGAGCAATTACCAACAGAGCAAATTCGTGCCATTCGATCCTGTTAACAAGCGTACCGAGAGTACCGTCATGGAACCCCGCGGCCAGACTGTCAGATATACTAAGGGCGCTTCCCAGGTGATTCTGGGCATGTGTGATGTGGGCGATGAGGCCAGGGCAAGGGCCTACAAGGTCGTAGGTGATATGGCAGCCAAAGGTTACCGTACGCTGGGCGTGGCAAGGTCCATCCAGGATGGTCCCTGGGATTTCATGGGAATCTTGCCTCTATTTGATCCGCCCAGGGACGATTCTGCCGATACCATCGAAAAGGCCAAGAGACATGGGTTAAAGGTCCACATGGTCACAGGCGATAATGTTGCCATTGCCTCGGAAATTTCAGGGCAGCTTGGTATGGGTACACGCATTCAACCGGCAACAGACCTATTCAGGGGCGGCGCAGGCCCTAGTCATTTGAGTCCCGAGGCGGCCGAGAGGATAGAACATGCCGATGGTTTTGCGCAGGTCTTTCCAGAACATAAATACTACATTGTCAAGGCCTTCCAGGAAGGGGGTCATCTTGTTGGCATGACCGGGGACGGAGTGAATGATGCCCCTGCCCTGAAGCAGGCAGACACAGGGATTGCGGTCTCAGGGGCCACGGACGCGGCCCGTGCCGCAGCCGCCCTGATACTGACTGAGCCAGGCCTCTCAGTAATCATCAAGGCGATCGAACAGGCACGGCAGATCTTTGAGCGGATGATGAGCTACACCGTCTACCGCATCGCCATGACTATCGACATCATGTTCTTTGTGGTCCTGGCTATCCTGCTTTTCAGTTTCACCCCTCTCACCGCAGTGATGATCATTGTGCTTGCCCTGTTGGATGATATTCCAATAATGACCATTGCCTATGACAACACCCGTATCGATCCCGAACCGGTGCGCTGGCAGATGGGCCGTGTGCTATCCGTATCTTCGGTCTTAGGCCTCCTCGCTGTGACTGAGACCTTCGGTCTGTTGCTCATCGGATGGGAATGGCTTAAGAACCCCGAATGGCAGCAATGGATGCAGATGGATAAGCCGCATCTTCAGTCCATACTCTTTTTGCAGCTGGTGGCAGGAGGGCATCTCATGCTCTTTGTGACGCGCACAAGGGAGCTCTTCTTCATACCGCCATTTCCATCACGGGCCCTGTTTTGCTCAATCATTGGCACCCAAATCTTAGCAGTGTTCATGTGTGCCTTTGGTTGGTTGATTCCTCCCCTTCCGTGGGGGTTGATCGGCCTGGTGTGGGTCTACAACATCGTATGGATGTTCATTCAGGATTTTGTCAAGGTGGGCGTATACCACCTGATTGAGGACCGGGCCAGGCACAGACAGAGGTATTTGAAGACCGTTAATCAGCCCCTTCACTTCCATGGGGGCCTGCGGTAAGGAGGATGTTCCGTATGTCTTCAGGGGAAGCCGTTTCAATAATTGGGGACGTCCTAAGGGACCTTTATCCGGAAGTGGATACCGGTGTGGCCTTGCAGGTCCTGAAAGATCTCATGGAGAAATATGGAAAGAGCGAAGCCATTATCGAGAGAAGGGAGAAATATAGCGATCAGATCTCCCTCACCGAAGACGATGTCATCCTGATCACCTATGCGGACAGCATTCGCAGGAAAGGTGAAAAACCGTTACGCACGCTTCACAGGTTTCTGAAGAACCATGTAAAATCTGCTGTTACGGGTGTGCATATACTCCCCTTTTTCCCGAGCAGCTCGGACGGTGGATATTCAATCATAGACTACAGGGAGATAGACCCGGAGCTGGGTACCTGGGAGGACATTCGAGGCATTGCAAAGGATTATCGATTGATGAGCGACCTTGTCATTAACCACGTTTCCACCCGATCGGAGTGGTTTCAAGGATTCTTGCGGGGTGAGGAAAAATACCGGAACTATTTTCTCAGCTTTGACAAGCCTATTGAGATGCCCAAGGTATTTAGACCTCGCCTTCATCCGTTGCTCACCTGGTTCGACACGGCGATGGGGAAGAAGTTCGTGTGGACCACTTTCAGCGAGGACCAGGTAGACCTGAACTTCCACAACCCAAGAGTAACACTGGAGATCCTCGATGTCTTTCTTTTCTACCTCTCGCAAGGGGTTGAGATCATACGGTTGGACGCGATCGGGTATGTATGGAAGGAACCGGATAGCAGCTGTGTGAACCTCCCACAAACCCACGATATGGTAAAGCTCTTTAGAAGCGTCGCGGAATATGTTGCCCCATATGCCATCATTTTGACCGAAGTGAACTTCCCTTACGAGGATAATATATCGTATCTGGAGGCAAGGCACGAGGCCAACATGGCCTATCATTTCTCCCTGCCGCCCCTTGTGATTGACAGTTTTGCCAACAAAGACACTTCCTACCTCCAGGAAGAGACGAATAGGATCCGGCAAGACCTTGTCTTCTTCAACTTCCTTGCATCTCATGACGGAATCGGGCTGTTAGCCGCAAAATCTATCCTTCCTCTGGCGCGATTTCAGGAGTTGCTTGGCGTTACCATCCAACATGGAGGATTGATATCTTACAAGGCAGGGCAGGAAGGCAAGGTGCCATATGAGTTGAACATCACTTTCTATGACGCCATCAACGATCCTTCGCATCCGGATCAGGAAATCGATGTGAGGCGCTTCATGGCCGCCAACTCAATCATGCTGGCAGATAAAGGGGTCCCCGGCATCTATATCCACTGTCTGTTGGGGTCCAGGAATTTTCTCCAGGGAGTCAAAGATACCGGGACGAATCGCATGATCAACCGTGAAAAACTCTCGGAGGAGGAGCTTCTTCAGGATCTCTCTAGCCCGGAGTCGCTGAGATGTCAGGTGCTGGGGAGATATCTTCACCTGCTGGGGATACGAAGACAGATACGGGCATTTCATCACTCAGTCGAGAGGAAGGTACTTAAGTCCGACAAGCGGCTCTTCATCATGGAAAGGCTCTACGAGGAAGGAAGCGTATTTGCGGTAGTAAACGTGAGCGACGATTCAATAGAACTGCCTCAATACCAAGGGAAGTATGATTTTATAAGCAAGACGCCTTTCGGGGGAAAGGTCGAGCCTTACGGAGTATACTTTCTCAAATGAGAATTTGCGTAACACTTTAGCGTTTTGAAAGAAAGGCAGGGGACCGCGAAGGTCTTTTTCCCAAAGGACGTAACCCAAATTCTTCACAGCCTCTGGCACGCCCCCTTACCTTTAA
>CAYVMN010000260.1:0-4998 GCA_964452575.1 uncultured Desulfobacteraceae bacterium
GTGCCAAAAGAGTCCCCACCTTGATTTCCTGGGCCAGGGCACCGGAAACGAAGGCCAACGAAAAGATCAATACGCTTGCAAACATAACGGCTCTCTTCATAGCTACCTCCTCTTCTCTGTGGTTGCCAACTCATCCCTTTTCTCAAATGACGTATAGTGTCAAAGGGCACCAAGGTCAAGACAAGAAAATATCAGGGGGTCAGCCCGTTTTGTCAAGATACCCCTTCTCCTTGAACCAGTCCACGGCATCACGCAGGGCCTCGCCCACAGGGCGAGTGACAAAACCCAGGTCCCGCCTTGCCTTTTCTGCTGAAAAGAACATCCGCTTTTTGGCCATCCGTATACCATCCAGGGTAAGAAAAAACTCTTTTCTCCCGGTCAGCCTCCCCCAGGCCTCGGTCAGGTAAGCGATGGGGAGGACCAGATTGTGCGGAAGCCGCACCCGGGGCGCCGGTCTCCCAGTTATTGCGGCAAGTTCAGTGAGGATCTCCTTGAGGGTCATGTTGCGTGCCCCCAGGATGTAACGCTCCCCTATCTCGCCTCGCTCAAAGGCCAGCACGTGTCCTGCCGCCACATCGTCCACATGAACCACGTTTAACCCTGTATCAACGTAGGCTGGCATACGGCCTGCCGCGGCCTCCAGAATCATTCGGCCTGTTGGGGTAGGTTTGATGTCTCTTGGGCCAATCGGGGTGGAGGGATTGACAATGACCGCCGGGAGTCCATCCTTTTCCACCATCCGCGATACCTCTGCCTCTGCAAGAAACTTAGAACGCTTGTAGTGGCCGATCATGTCATCAATAGTCACCAGTGTCGCTTCGTCAGCCGGACTCCCATCTCTGGTAAACCCCAATGTGGCCACACTACTGGTATAAACGATCCTCTTGACCCCTGCTGCCAGCGCGGCCCGCATGACGTCCCGGGTCCCCCTGACATTGGTCCTGTAAATGGTCTCCGGCCTCAAGACCCACAGGCGGTAGTCGGCTGCCACGTGAAATAAGGCATAACATCCGTCAACCGCAAGGCCCAGCGAGTTCCAATCGTTCAGATCACCGGTAACCACCTCCGCCCCTGTCCCCTCGAGGTTACGAAGGTCACTGCTAGGACGGACAAGTGCCCGCACATGGTGTCCTTTTTCAATGAGCTTTCTCAGGACGGCCGAGCCGACGAACCCGGTGGCTCCAGTGATCAAGATCTTCATGCCGCCTCCATGGTGCAACAGACGCAGAAGTTGTGGAAAGCGCCGATTCTTTACTTTTTTTATGGTTAAAATGTAGTATAAAAGGAACCTTGGGTCAAGACAGCCACCTTTGGAGAAGACAATGGAAAGACGCGCCCTTTTTCTAAATCCTCCCTCCTATGAGGGATTTGACGGTGGGGCGGGAAGCAGGTATCAGGCAAGGCGGGAGATTCGGTCATTTTGGTATCCTACATGGCTGGCCCAGGCGGCAGCACTATGCCCAAACAGCAGACTGCTGGATGCCCCGGTAGAAGATATTAATGTAGATGAGGCAGTCTCGGCAGCCGGCGGGTTTGATATTATAATAATATATACGAGTACACCGGGTTTTCGGAATGATGCCAGACTGGCAAAGCGCCTCAGGCAGGAATATCCAACGATACTTATCGGAATGGTGGGGCCTCACTGTACTGCAATTCCCGATGAGACGCTTTCCGGCTGCAACTCTCTGGATTTCGTTGCAAGGGGTGAATTCGATCTCACTGTTGCCGATATTGCAGGAGGGAAACCGCTGACCGAGGTCGACGGGATTTCCTTTGCTACAAACGGCGAGATCATCCACAATAAGGACAGGCCCCCCATTGAGGACCTGGATGCCCTCCCCTCGGTGCTTGATGTCTATAAACGGGATCTCGACATTGAAAAATATTTCATTGGCTATCTCCTCCATCCATATCTCTCATTCTATACCGGCCGGGGATGTCCTGGCCGCTGCACATTCTGTCTTTGGCCCCAGACCATAGGAGGCCGCAAATACAGGACCCGGAGTGCGGCTACCGTCATCGGTGAAATGAGGCGGGCCAGAGACATGTTCCCAGAGGTTAAGGAGTTCTTCTTTGATGACGACACCTTTACGGCCAAACTGGAACGTGTGGAGGAAATAGCAAGGGGCTTGAGAAAACTGGGCGTTACCTGGTCATCCAGCGCACGTGCCAATGTACCTGAGAAGACCCTCAGGATTATGAAAGAGGGTGGCCTGCGTTGCCTGATGGTGGGGATCGAGTCGGGGAGCGACAAGATCCTGAGAAACATAAAGAAGGGGATTACCACCACACAGGCCAGGAGGTTCATGAAGACATGCAGGGACCTCAAGATCACGACCCACGCCACATTTGTGCTCGGACTGCCTGGAGAGACCAGGGAGACTATCAAAGAGACGATATCTTTTGTCAAAGAGCTCGACCCTGATACCATACAGGTCTCTATCGCAAGCCCTTATCCTGGGACAGAGCTATATGAAGAGGCCGTCAAAAACGGCTGGCTTGTCGACGCTGATCTTGTCTCCTCTTCCGGTGTGCAGCAGGTCTCTTTGGAATATGAGAATCTTACAGGGCAGGAGATATACGACGCAGTAGAGACCCTGTATAACAGATTCTATTTTCGCCCCAGGCCCATCATACGAATCCTAGGGACAATGATCAGGGATAAGGAGATCTGTAAGCGCAGGCTTCGAGAGGCAAAGGAGTTCTTCGGCTTCATGCGCAATCGCAAGAGGGCCGATACGGCGTCTGTAACAAAATGAGCGGTGCAGCCATAGCCTTGATCATGATTGCGCTCTGCGGGAGCTTGTACCATGTCCTGGCAGCGGTCGGCGGGATCCTCTTTTATCTGAAAAGGAACAGGGAAATTCACTGCCTCAACTGGCCCAAGGTGGCCTGTCTGAAGCCCCTTTGCGGATATGACCCCGAGACCCCTCTAAACCTGAGAAGCTTCCTGGATCAGGACTATCCTGACTATGAGGTGGTCTTTGGCACTGCGACGAAGGAGGATTGGGCCTACCCTGTGGCCTATTCCATCTGCAATAAAGAAGGCAGAGGACACTGCAGGGCGGTATTTGGGGAGGCAGGAGAAGGGGCAAACCGCAAGGTGCGTAATCTGAGGAACATAGAGGCCTCCATATCTCCTGCTGCAGAGGTAATGGTGCTGTCCGATTCGGATACTCGGGTCACCAGAAATTATCTAAAGAACATCGTTTCCCCCTTTGGAAGTGACCCGACCGTGGGGGCCGTTACGGCAATCTACAGGGTCGAAAATAGCTCCGGGTTAGGAGGGGCCATAGAGGCCCTCTACGTTGAGTCGTCTTTTGTGCCAGGGGTCCTCTTTGTTTCAACATTTTCCAGGCTGAAATATGCCTTTGGCGCAACCATAGCCGTTAGGCGCTCAGATTTCCTGGAGACCGGCGGATTCAACGCTGTTGAGGACTATCTGGCAGATGACTATAAGATCGGCAGCATCATTCACAGGAACAAGAAAAAGGTCATCCTTTCTCCCTATGTGGTCTCGTTAATCTATTCTAATCAGAGGCTCACAGATACCCTTGCCCATCTGTTGCGCTGGACCAGGACCGTCCGGGGGTGCGAACCGATTGGCTATTTCTTCTCCGCCATCTCCTATTCATTCCTGTGGGCTATCCTGGCCTTCAAGGCAATGGGTGCCAATCCCCTGTCCTGGATAGTACTTGGAGGCTGCTGCCTGATAAGGATTTCTTCTGCTGCCACCGTTGCGGCTGCCATAGGATCTCGAAGAGGACTCGCCCGGGCCTTCCTGACACCCTTGGGGGATATACTGTCGTTTCTTCTCTGGATAGGAGGCCTTGTCATCAATCGGGTAACCTGGCGCGGTGTAAAGTATAAGGTCTTTTCAGACGGTAGGATGGCTGAGGTTCAATGAAAAAGATTGATGGTACCTTCCTAATCGTCACAGCAGACGACTTTGGTAGTTCCCTTGAAGTGAATCGGGCCGTAGAAAAGGCGGCTTGTGAGGGCGTATTGACCTGCGCAAGCCTTATGCTTTCAGGGCCGGCGGCTGCCGATGCGGTGATGAGGGCCAAGGATATGCCAGCACTTGAAATCGCCCTTCACATCACCCTTACAGAGGGAAGACCCGTATCCCCTACCGACTCTGTCCCTATTCTCGTTGCTGGAGATGGGCGCTTCAAGGACTCCATTACTCAGCTCGGGCTGGCACTTCAGTTCAGCAAAGAGGTACGAAGGCAAGTCGAGAGAGAAGTGGCTGCGCAATTCAAGGCATTTGAAGAAACAGGGCTTGGATTCAGCCACGTGGATTGCCACCACCACTTCCATGTCCATCCGAGGCTTTTCGACACCATACTGGAAAACGCCTTGAGGTATGGATTGAAAAGTATCCGCATACCCTATGAACCATGGGATATATCAGGGGCAATATGCAAGGGGAATAAAGGGCGCAATTGGTTTTACCGTACGGTCTTTACGACACTCTCCCCCAGATGCAGGGACAGGATGGTCAAATATGGTCTGATCTCGTCCGACGGGGTCTTTGGCCTTTTCCAAACAGGGGAACTCACAGAAGAATGGATCTTACTCTTATTAGACAGGCTAGAGGGCTGCCCCGGGTCCTTCGAACTCTATGCCCATCCCTCCTATGAAATAGGTAGCCCGGGGCACCTGGAGTTAAAGGCCCTCCTGAGCCCAAGGATTCGAGAAAAGATGGGGGAGAAAGGAATTAGATTGATCAGACACATGGACATGGCGGAGTGAACCGAACGACAAAGCAGGGGATTTGACAAGAGGTAGGACTTCATACTATGCAGTGAGAATTTTTGAAATCCAGCCAAAGATATTTGGTAACACTTTAGCGTTTTGAAAGAAAGGCAGACTCCGGCCCGGAGGGAGGACCACGAGGGTCTTTTTTCCAAAGGGCGTAAAGGACGGCATCACTTCATAGAACGGCAGTGAGGTCTTGAACCTCGTTACGCAACAGCCCCATAAGAGGACGTC
>CAYVMN010000261.1:0-4985 GCA_964452575.1 uncultured Desulfobacteraceae bacterium
ACGGTCCTCCCTCAGGGCCGGAGGTGGCCTTTCTTTCAAAGGACTAAAGTATTACGAAAGATGGAAGTAACCATAGGGAGGGATGGCCGAGTGGTTTAAGGCGGCGGTCTTGAAAACCGTTGAGTGTAATAGCTCCGTAGGTTCGAATCCTACTCCCTCCGCCACAGAAATATCAGAAGAACCCCTTTTTCTCCACAAAATTCCACAAAGATCCTTTGGGCACGTTGAATGCCTTTTTCCTCAAGGTCGTCTCCAACATCTCTCCATCAATACATGTGTCTGCTAACTGGAAGGACGATCTTTCCAGTCTTCACTGGTAGATTGCTGTCTGAGGTGCATTAATCAAGATTCGGTCAAAGAGAGTTAGAATAGAGATTAAGATAGAATCTGACAGCGATCATAGATTTCAGATATGGATATCTGAGGTCCGCTCGATCTTGCCGAATTGATGATATCTCAACTTTGCCAAACCCCAGTTGATGTACGGCACTTTTTGGTATATAGACTGAAGGCAAGGGTTCTTTCGATTACCACCTGTAAGTGTCTTTCCCATCTTATTGGGTCTTTAAGAGAGATCCATGGAGGCTTCTAATGACTAAAAAGCCAAGCCGTGAAGAATTAGAAAAACGGGTTAAGGAGTTGGAGAAAAAGATTGCCAGGTTTAGACAGGTTGAGGCGGCGGTGAGGGAGAGTGAGGAAAGGTATCGCTCACTGGTGGAGTCCACAAAGGATTCCATATACCTGGTAGATAGGAATTGCCGGTATCTGTTCATAAACAGAAAACATCTATCAAGGTTTGGGTGGCAAAGGGATGAAGTTATCGGCAGGGCATATGGTGAGTTCCATTCGGAAGAGGAAGCAAAAAGGTTTATGGAGAAAGTAAATAAGGTATTCGAAACCGGCAAATCGCTACTGTATGAATATAGAAGCCAAAGAGACGGGGGATATTTCCTCCGAACTTTAAGCCCTGTTAAAGATAAAGCCGGAAGCACAATATCTGTGACGGTGGTTTCAAAAGACATCACAGAACGCAAACGAGCAGAGGAGGCGCTCCGAGATTCACGGAATATGCTCCAGACTGTATTGGACTCAATCCCATCTGCAGTCTTTTGGAAGGATCGCGATTCCATCTACCTCGGTGGCAACCGCAGTTGGCTAGAGGCGGCAGGGCTAAAGTCCTCGGAGGAGGTCGTGGGAAAGAGCGACTACGATCTGCCGTGGGAAAAAGAGCAGACAGATAAGTTTCGGGAAGACGATAGGAGGGTTATGGAATCAGGCATTCCTGAATACGACATTATCGAGCCTTATCTCCGAGCCGATGGTACCCACGCATGGGCCAAGACCAACAAGGTGCCGCTGCGAGACACGGAGGGCAACGTTACAGGTGTCCTCGGTACCTATGAGGACATTACCGCCAACGTGCAGGCAGAGGAGGCGCTGCTGCAGAGCAAAGAGAAATATAGAAGCATCTTCAACAACGCTCAAGTCGGGATATTTCGGACGCGTATCAGCGATGGGAAGGTGCTTGAGTGCAATGATCGCTTTGCCCGGACGTTTGGCTATAAAACCCCTGAGGAGTGCATAACTGACCTTGTAGTATCAGAACATTACGTTGATCCTGGTATTCGTGAGAAGATGTTGGCCTATCTAACGGAAAAGGGAGGGATTAATGATTTCGAGGCCTGCTATTCCGGAAAAGACGGTGAGGATGTCTGGATCCGGTTTTCTGCTCGCCTCTATGCCGAAGAGGGGTACCTGGAAGGCATTGGATATGATATCACCGAAGAAAAGAGGGCCTCGGAGGCCTTACGGGAATCGGAGCAGAAGTATAGGACCCTTACAGATAGCTCAATTACCGGGGTCTTCATTCACCAAGACAGTAAGTATGTGTTTGTAAATAATGCATTTGCAGAAATGCATGGATACAAACCTGAAGAACTGCTGGGAAAGGATCACCTTGATTTAATCCATCCGGACCAGAGGGAGATCATAAGACAAAGGGCAGATAAGAGACTTAAGGGTGAGGAGGTTCCACGGCGCTATGAGATCAAGAGGCTCAAGAAGGACGGAGAAGTAGTCTGGCATGAAATCATGGTAAGTGACCCCATCACGTTTGGAGGAAGGCCTGCTATTATGGGACACGAGATAGACATCTCTGAGCGCAAAAAGGCCGAGGAGGAAAGGGCAAGGCTTGAGGTCCAGCTCCAACAGGCACGAAAGATGGAAGCTGTTGGACTCCTGGCCGGGGGTGTTGCCCATGACCTGAATAACATCCTCTCAGGGATTGTGAGTTATCCTGACCTGCTCTTGCTGGATCTGCCCAAAGATAGTCCAATTAGAAGACCCATTGAGGTGATAAAGGAGTCCGGTCAGAGGGCTGCCGATGTAGTTTCAGACCTGCTCACAATAGCGAGAGGGATAGCCAGTTCCAAGGAGGTCTCGAACCTGAATTCTCTGGTGCAAGGATACTTGAGTTCACCCGAACACAAGAGACTTGAATCTACGCATTCTTCCATCGCCTTTGAGACAGTGCTTGAGCCGGAGCTTTTGAATATCAGTTGTTCCCCGGTTCATATCAAGAAGAGCCTGATGAATCTGGTTATAAATGCCTCTGAGGCCATAGAGGGAACTGGCAGGGTCACCATATCCACCACGAACCGATATCTGGATGAGCCCTTGAAGGGATATGAAGATATCCGGACGGGTGAATATACGGTGCTCAGTGTGTCGGATGACGGCTCTGGTATATCACCCGAAGACGTTGAAAGGATATTCGAACCTTTTTACACCAAGAAGGTAATGGGGAGGACCGGTACAGGGCTAGGGCTGGCGGTTGTCTGGAACACGGTCCAGGATCATAATGGATACATAAACGTAAGGAGTAGCGATAAAGGGGCGGTATTTGAGCTATACTTCCCCATTACGAGAGAAGAACCTGCTGCCGTGAAGCAGGGGGTTGCGATTGAAGACTATCTTGGTCATGAAGAGAAGATATTGGTAGTTGATGATGAGGAGAGGCAAAGAGAGATTGCGTGTGGGATGCTGGCCAAGCTGGGCTATAATGCTGAAGCGGTCTCAAGTGGCGAAGAGGCTATTGAATATGTGAAGGATCATCCCGTGGCTCTGATCGTCCTTGATATGATCATGCCCAAGGGAATAAATGGTCGGAAGACCTATGAGGAGATCATAAAGACTCGTCCAGGACAGAAGGCGATCATTGCCAGCGGATTTTCAGAGACAAAGGATGTGAAGATCGCCCAGGGCTTAGGAGCAGGAAAGTATATTAAAAAGCCTTATACTCTGGAGAAGATCGGCTTGGTCGTTAAGGAAGAATTGAGGAAATAGCAGTTATACGGGGTTAGCTGAATCTAGTTGGAGGCGTAATGTTTATTAGAATGTGCTCGAGGGTATCTCGTTGGATCCTGATTTTTAATGCATTCCCTTTGATCTGCCGTCTCCTGGGGGGATGTGAAGGGTCGGATTCAAGCGATGGCTTCATCTCTGTGTTAAAGGTCTATTTGGAGCACAACACAAAAAAAGATTGGTCCTTTTTCCGCCAGGCGGCCAAGGAGATTTTTCTGCGTACGCTGGTACGCCCTATAGGAGCCCTTATCTTGGACCAGGGTTTCCGTATTTGAATAAGTTTCCCTGAGGTGGAAGGCGCTATATGAATTCACTGGTCGTTTCAGTCGTTGTGCTGGTGCTATTTGGCCTGGCCTATAAGATCTACGCTGGGTACCTAACGAGGCGGATCGTGCAACCCGACGATTCACGACCGACTCCTGCCTATCAGTACAGAGACAATGTGGATTTCTCTCCAGCCAGCAGGCCTTTTGTCTGGAGCAATCATTTTGCCTCCATCGCAGGGGCGGGCCCCATTATCGGTCCCATCCTCGCGGTTTCTTTCTTCGGTTGGGGGCCTGCCGTACTGTGGGTCACTTTTGGAACCATATTCATAGGAGGTGTTCATGACTACTTATCCCTGATGATCTCTGTGCGACATCAGGGCAAAGGGCTGGCCGAACTTTCGGAGACACTTGCAGGAAGTTTTATCAAGAATATCATGGGGATCCTGATCTTTATTTTCCTCTTGTTGATCATAGCGGTCTTTATGGTGAGCGTGGCCCAGGCCTTTATGAAAATGCCCGCCTTAGTCATCCCTACCCTTGGACTGATCGGTCTGGCTATCCTTATGGGAGCTGCCATCACCTCGTTTGACCTGAACGCTGCCATGGTGTCCATTGTCGGGGTGGTAGTTGCCTATGTGCTTATCTGGGTGGGCCTTAGGGTTCCGGTTATTCTCCCTTCTGCCTGGGAGCCCAAGGCTATACGGGCGATCTGGTGCCTGGTCCTGGCCGTTTATTGTTACTTTGCCTCCATTTCACCCATGTGGTTGATTCTCCGACCCAGAGACATGGTTTCGGCAGTGATGCTGACCGTCGGCATGATACTGGCCGTTATGGGGATCGTGGTTGTTCATCCTGATCTCACCGCACCATTTTTCACGGGCGGTTTCATCATACAGGGACGCCCCCTGTGGCCTATGCTCTTTGTAATCATAGCCTGCGGTGCCATCAGCGGATTTCATTCTCTGGTCTCGACAGGCACATCGGCAAGGCAACTCAGCAAGGAGTCGGACGGCAAGGCCGTCGGCTATGGGGCAATGGTTGTGGAAGGGTGTGTGGCCCTGATTACCATTATGCTGGTGGCGGGCGGACTCAAATGGGGTCTGGCCCCCGCGGATGTTCCTCATGCAGAGATAGATGCCTACTTCGGTTCGGCCCTGCGCAATAGCTGGATCATTGCCTTCGCCTCGGGATACGGAGAAGTGGTCAGCAAGATGGGTATACCATTTCTCACCCTTTCCCTGGCATCCCTTCTGGGGGCGGTCATGGTGAAATCGTTTATTCTGACCACCCTCGATACCTGCACCCGGTTGTCGCGTTTTGTCGTGACAGGGGCATTTTCAAAATACTCTTCCCAGT
>CAYVMN010000262.1:0-4971 GCA_964452575.1 uncultured Desulfobacteraceae bacterium
AAGACCCTCGCGGTCCTCTTGCTCCTCAGCGTTTTCAAAGCGCTAAAGTGTTACGTTATCTTGAATTTTGGTCATTGGAATTTATTTGTTACCGGAAAATATTGATCGATTATTAAAGACCCGAGATTTTTCATTTTCAGTCATTCCCATGAAGCTTGTCCTCGCGTAGGAGGGGAACGGGGATCCAGAAATCCCGCCTTTCGCAGTACTGGACGCCTGCTTAGACTTCTCTTGGGGGAAAAATTGAGCACCAACAATGGGGGCAACAAGAAGTCGGGAACCTAATACAGGAACATCGGCTTACCGCTTACGTGCATTACCTTGGGCCGATATTCTTCCACGTCATAGAGTTCTCTTACATCTACCCGTTTTTGACCGGTCGTTATTGTGCTCAAGGGTATATCCGTGTAGATTCCCCGACTCAGGGCAACGAGGCGACCAAATATGGACTTTAGAAAAAGATCAATGGCCATATTGGCAAAATTGACTGCCACCATGAGATCCAGGGAATCGGGTGCACCGCTCCTCATAAGATAGGAAAGCCTTTGATTGAGGACATCTTCCCCGGTCAGCCTCTTGAGAATTTCGCCGGTCTCTTCCCCTACCCCTCCCAGTTTGAGGTGACCGTATGCATCCTTTTCACCTGACGCCAGAATCTCGCCCCCGATCATCCTGGCACCTTCGGAGACCGTAATCATTGCATAGTTCTTGGGATTGGCCTTTTTATCCTTCATGACCAACTCGGCCAACCTGGCCGGATCAAAGGGCACTTCAGATATAATCGCCCTATCAACTCCGGCCAGGTAGGCGGATATGAGAGAGGTCTCGCCGCAATAGCGACCAAAGAGCTCTATGACCGCAATTCTTTCATGGGAACCGGTGCAGGTCCTCAGGGAATGTATCAGGCTCACCCCCCTTGTAATAGCAGTGGAAAAGCCAATGCAGTAATCTGTCCCAAATACATCGTTGTCCATTGTCTTCGGTATAGCGATGACCGGAAATCCTTCCCTGTGCAATCTTTCCGCGTAGCTGAGTGTATCGTCCCCGCCTATTGGAATAACGGCATCAATCTTCAAGAGTTCAAGATTCTCTAGGACATAGGGGGTGAAGTCCTTAGCGGATTCTCCCTTCTTGAAGAGCTTTCTCTGGGACCGGGGCACGTCTCTTTCCTTGGCAGCAGCCGGGTTTATTCTCGAGGTATGAAGGTAGGTGCCGCCGTAACGGTCTATAGTCCGGACCTCTGCTGGCTCAAGTTTTTGGAAACAACTTCTTGATGTCTCCGGATCATCAGGGTCATACTCCAACAGTCCGGCCCACCCCCTCCTGATACCAATAACATTAATTCCCTCGGTTGCCGCCCTGTATACCAAGGCCTTGATGCAAGGATTTAGTCCAGGGACATCCCCACCGCCGGTCAAGATCGCAATGTTAAGTTTCCGCCTTGTCTTCTTTTTCATAAGATCCATATCCTGCTATGATTGGAATCCTGGAGGGGCGGATCTAAATTAAGGAAACAGGACTACCGTGTCAAGATGATTCCACCATGCGTTTAGGTGTGTCCCTCCGCCGATTCTTTTGCAACATCGGTGTTCACTTCGATTTTGTGTTGACAAGTCTCCACAAAAGGATAAGTCTACTACGCCAATAAATGCAAGGGGGATTGGTTATGCCTGCTTCCAAGAAAATTCAGGCCTCCATTGAGAGGTCCTCATGGATCAGAAAGATGTTTGAGGAAGGGAACCTGAGAAGGGCGAAATATGGGGCAGAAAATGTCTTTGATTTCAGCCTTGGAAACCCGGACCTTCCACCCCCCGAGAGGTTCACGGAGGTCCTCAAAGATCTCATCAATAACCCTTCGCCAAGCCAGCATGCCTATATGCCCAACGCCGGGCTATTAGAAACCAGGCAGGCGGTCGCTGACTATCTAAATAAATATAACAGACCCAGCTTCACCCCGGATGATATCGTGATGACAGTAGGTGCAGGAGGTGCCCTTAACGTCGTACTGAAGACAATTCTGAACCCAGGGGATGAGGTAGTCATCCCAAAACCCTATTTTGTCGAATATGACTTCTATCTTGATAACCATCAGGGGGTCCCCAGACCAGTTCCAACAAAGAGAGATTTCTCCCTTGACTTTGACGCCATCTCGGTAGCAGTCACAGACAAAACCAAGGCTATTCTCATAGATTCCCCAAATAATCCAACGGGTAAGGTTTACAAGGAAGGGGAGCTGAGGGAACTGGCCCGCTTGCTTTCCCACTACGGCCAGAAATTGGGCGAACCCATATACCTGATCTCGGATGAGCCTTACAGGAAGATCATATATGACGGGATTTCGGTCCCCAGCATCTTTGACCTTTATAAGGAGAGCTTTGTGGTAACTTCCTTTTCCAAAGACCTTTCTCTGCCTGGGGAAAGGATCGGTTACGCCGCCGCAAATCCAGAAATATCGGACAGGAAGATGCTGGTAGCCGGAATGGTCCTCTCAAACAGGGTCCTGGGCTATGTCAACGCCCCTGCACTGATGCAGAGGGCAATACCCTTCCTGCTGGAGGAAAGCGTAGACGTCTCGGTATACCAGAAAAGAAGAGACATGCTTTGCGGAGCGCTGGCCTCCTTCGGGTATGATTTTGTAAAACCCGGGGGTACCTTTTACCTCTTCCCAAGGACCCCTATCGAAGATGATGTGGCGTTTGTCGCATCTCTTCAGGAGGAAAACATCCTTACTGTACCGGGGAGCGGTTTTGGAGGGCCTGGCCATTTCAGAATCGCCTACTGCGTTTCAGAGGACGTAATTAGCCGGGCCTTGCCCGGATTTGAAAAGGCCATCGATAAGGTGAAGCATGCCAAGTGAAAGGCATCACCCAGAATGAACAACGGGGGGATTGAGCCATGTATTCGAAAATGCTCTCATTGAGATTTCCAAAAAAGGTAGTCAATGAGCCAATAACAGTGAATCTTGTCAGGAAATTCGACCTCACCTTCAATATTCTCAAGGCCACCATTTATCCCAGAAAGGAAGGCCTTATGGTCCTGGAGCTAAGCGGGCATCGCAAGAATTTTCAGAAGGGTGTTCGTTATCTGCAGGGCCTCGGAATAAAGGTTGAGAGCATCGGGCAGGATATCAGGCGTGATGAAGAGGTCTGCTTCCAATGCGGGGCCTGCACTGCCGTTTGTCCCACAGGGGCCCTCCACATAAAAAGACCTGATATGGAGGTCATCTTTGATGGGGATAGTTGCAGCGCTTGCGAATTGTGCGTATCAGCCTGCCCTGCAAGGGCTATGAAGGTGAAATTCAACAGGGGTCTTGTCTAGTGACAACTTCCCGTAAAATTTACGCCAAGCCACCTCTCCCCTGTCCTGGAGAAAGGTAGGTGTTCATAGGTTCTGGGTTCAGACGTTCACCGTTAGGGACAAATGCTGGTTTTCCCACTCGAACCCATGAACGCCTACTCTTCCCATTTGTAGAAATGCTCAAGTCATTCAAGATCATAACCCTTGGCTGCAAGGTTAACCAGTACGAGTCCGCCTATCTCAGGGAGCAACTGGCTGGAGCGGGGTGGCGACATGCGGGGCGGAAAGAAATGGCTGATGTGGCCATAGTGAATACATGCATAGTCACGCAAGAGGCTGCTCACCAATCGAGACAGGCAATCCGCAAGGCTATCAGAGATAACCCTGTTGGAGTCGTTGTAGCCACTGGGTGCTACGCCCAGGCCCTCCCTGAAGAGATCTCCAAGATACGCGGGCTGGCACTCATTGCAGACAACCGCAGTAAGGGGCAGCTTCCCAAAATCCTTATGGAACTGGGAACTCAAACTCCGGCGGAACGGCCCCTCCTCTCAAATCCGTTTGAGGCCGGCATGCCGTTTGAACCCCTCCCGATAGGGCAGTTTCCGGATCGGGCCAGGGCATATTTGAAGGTCCAGGACGGGTGTGAGTCCTTTTGCAGCTATTGCATCGTGCCCTTTTCCAGAGGGCCTTACAGGAGTCTGTCGCCCAAAAAGGTACTGTCCAGTATCGAGTCCTTGGCAAAGGCAGGGCACAAAGAGATCGTAATTACGGGTATTCATCTTGGGAAATATGGCGTTGACCTGGAAGGTGGGCTTGACCTCTGCAGGCTATTGAAGATGATAGGCAAGGAGGGCTTTCCAATGCGCTTCAGGTTGACCTCCCTCGAGCCCGATGAGATAAAGCCTGCCCTGGTAGAGCTGGTAGCCGGTGAACCATGGCTCTGCCGGCATTTTCACATCCCGCTTCAGAGTGGTGATAACGAGGTGCTTCAGAGGATGAACCGGAACTATACGGTTCTTCAGTTTAAGAGGCTTGTTGAATTCATTAACTGGAAAATGCCTCTCGCCGCGATCGGAGTCGACATAATGGCCGGATTCCCTGGAGAAGACCCGGCGGCGCACCGCAATAGCCTCTCTCTCATCAGGGACCTGCCTGTGTCATACCTCCACGTCTTTCCATTTTCGTCCCGTCCCGGGACCCCAGCCTCTAACTTTGATGGCAGACTCGATCGAAGTATCATCAAAGAGAGGGCCGCAAGGTTACGTGAGTTAGGTCAAGAAAAGAGGATTGAGTTCTATCGCAACTGTCTCGGAAAGGAGTTCATTGTCCTCGCTGAGAAGTGGTATTCGAAGAAGAATAAGATGTTGAAAGGCACAACTGACAATTATCTGCCCGCGGTCTTCGGCCAACCATATGATTCAGAAGAGCGGCTTTTTTCCATACGCACAGAGGCAGTAAGCAAAGACATAGTGATCGGCTCACTTCTGGGACATCTATAGACTTCAAGAAAAAGATCTTGGTAACGCTTTAGCATCTTGCAAGAAAGGCAGCCTCCGGCCCGGAAGGGCCTCTGGCCCGGAGGGAGGACCGCGAGGGTCTTTTTTCCAAAGGACGTAAAAGACGGCATCACTCCATAGAACGGCAGTGAGGTCTTGAACCTCGTTACGGAACAGC
>CAYVMN010000263.1:0-4928 GCA_964452575.1 uncultured Desulfobacteraceae bacterium
GAAACCTACTAAAAATGGGCGTTTTGCAAAAACCTTTCCGGAATGTGGGATTTAATACATATTTGTGTATCATAATTTTTCATTATGTCAAGAGATTTTTTACCCCTAAATGACGGGTTCAAATGCGGGTAAGGGTCAAAAGGCAGGGTGGGAGTGCAAATGACATTAAATCTCATCCGAAATGAGCACGGCCTCGGCCACGTGACGGATGGACTTTCGGGAATCCATGCTGCGCTTTTGTAACCACCGGTAGGCCTGCGCACCGCTCATGTTGCGGCGACGCATCAAGACCTCCTTGGCGCGCTCAACCAGTTTTCTGGTCTCCAGTTCCTCCTGGATCACACTGGTCTTGACCATGAGCTCGGTATTCAAGATGGCCACAGCGGCCTGATTGGCCACGGCCGTGACCAAATTCACCTCTGTGTCGGAAAACTCGTGGGGTTCTGAGGTAAAGCAATTGAGTACCCCAATGACCCCCTTATCCTTTACCTGTAAGGGCACACCCAGCATGGATACCAGCCGCAATTTTCTTGCCATCTCCTTTTCTTTGAACCGGGGCTCCTCCAAGACATCTCTGACTATAAGAGGCTCATTATGGGTAGCCACATATCCCACGACCCCCTCCTCCATCCGCAGGGAACGGTCCTTTACGTAGTCCGGATCTATGGCCTGGGTCGCCTTCAAACGGATCACTCTGGGATCTGTTGAGTCATCGATCAACCATAGCGAGCAGATCTCCACGCCCGTCACCCTGGCCGTGACCATTACAATCAGCTTGAGTATATCCTCCAGATACTGCTCGGAAGTGATGGCCCGGCTGATATCCGTAAGTGCCTTTATATATTTGCCATAAGTCTCTTGGGTAATTCTTTCCATATCTATCCGGGGCCTGACAGATCTCCTGGGATCACCCCTCTTCCAGGACAATTCACAGACACCTCTGGCCCGTCTATTTTCAGGGACATTCTACAGGAAAAGAATTGCCTTTTCAATTCAATTGAAATCCCAACGCAAATGCGGGTAGGACACCGGGAATTTGCAGGTCAGTTAGACATGCGCAAACTGATAATATGATCAGCGGCTTCGAAATTATGACGCCAGAATCCCCCTTGAAGATAGAAGTCCTATTGTAATTCGAAGCCTCTTCGGCTATCCTAAGGACTCTAGGCCCCTGGTGCTATTCTGGCACAAGGGTTCATTTTATCGAGGTTTTGGCCATACTAGGCGGTAGACACCCAGAGATCTCTGCTCTAAGAGGCTTTGGGCGTCTCTATTTCAAATGGAGGGTAGCCATGGTCGCACCGAAAATCAATCCTTTTCAGATGGCAAGGGAACAAGTGGATATTGCTAGCAAATATCTGGAGCTGGATGAGGGTATACTCGAGACGATAAAGAGCACCCGCCGAGAGTTAATCGTCCATTTCCCAGTAAAAATGGATGACGGCTCATTAAAGGTTTTTACTGGATACCGCGTGCAGCACAATGATACCAGAGGGCCGTTCAAGGGGGGGATGAGATATCACCCGGATGTAAACCTCGACGAAATCAAGGCCCTGGCCATGTGGATGACCTGGAAGAGCGCTGTGGTCAACATTCCCTTCGGAGGGGCCAAGGGCGGGGTTCAGTGCGACCCCAAGGAAATGAGCGAGCGCGAGATCGAGGGCATGACAAGGCGCTTTGCCTGGGAGATATCTATATTTATCGGCCCGGATGTGGATATCCCTGCCCCGGACGTCTACACCAACCCCCAGGTCATGGCCTGGATCATGGACACCTACTCAATTATGAAAGGATATACCGTCCCGGGTGTGGTGACCGGGAAACCACTCGAGCTGGGTGGATCTTTGGGCCGCTTTGAGGCGACCGGGAAAGGCGTGGTGATTAACACTCATAAGGCCTGCCAGTATCTGGGGCTCTCCATGGAAGGGGCACGCGTCGTTATTCAGGGTGCCGGAAACGTTGGAGGCATTGCCGCCCGGTATTTTGACAAGGCCGGGGCCAGAATAGTCGCCATCAGCGACTCGAAAGGAGGGATCTACAGGGAGATCGGCCTGAATCTGGAGGAGGCCTTGGATTGCAAAAAACGATACGACTCTTTTCTGCCGGAAGAGATCAAGGGGTGCGAATCAATCACAAACAAAGAGATACTGGGACTGGACTGTGATATCTTGGTCCCAGCAGCCTTGGAAAACGTCATTACAGGAGAAAACGCAGGGCGTATCAGGGCGAAGCTCATTGTGGAGGGTGCCAATGGACCGACCAGTCCGGAGGCAGACCAGGTCTTGAACGATAAAGGAATCACGGTACTTCCCGACATCCTGGCCAATGCAGGAGGAGTCGTTGTGTCCTATTTTGAATGGGTCCAGAATCTACAGGAGCTGTTGTGGAGTGAGGCAGAGATATCTGAACGTCTCGAAAATATTCTTCATCGGAGTTTTGATGAGGTGGTAGCCATTGCGAGTGAGAAAAAGATCTCCATGCGCTCAGCGGCCTATGTCCTGGGTGTGGGGAGGGTGGCAAGGGCCCACGCCCTCCGTGGGATCTATCCCTAATCCAGACAGAGTGTTATCGCGACCATTTAAGGCCGATCCAGGCCGTTCAAAATTCCTCAGGAAGGTCAATTTAATTCCGTCTTCCACTGTCTCTTCGCCTAAGTGCGGCCACAGCCCTGGAGAAGATTAATCCTCCCGTAAAGCCGACCTGGGTGAAGAGATGATCTCTCTTACCCTGGCCTCACGAATGCGCTCCTCATGTTCAGCCTTTTTCTCGAAGGCCTTATTGATCTTGGCAACCAGCTCTTCGGTCTCACACGGCTTCTTGAGGTAATCATAGGCGCCCAGTTTCATCCCTTCTATGGCTGAGTCTACCGTGGCATGTCCGGTCAACATGATCACTTCGGTCAGGGGTTTTATCCTCTTGACTTCGCGTAGGGTTTCGACCCCGTCCATACGAGGCATGAGAACATCCAGTATGACCACGTCGTAGTTGTAACCCTTCACCTTCTCTAAGGCATCCTCACCGCTCAGGGATGTGGTCACATCGTAATCCCTTAGCATCAAACGCTCAGACAATGCCTCTGTGAATTCCTTCTCGTCATCGACGATCAAGACCCGTGTCTTCATGATGAGTCTCCTCCTTCGATAGATGAATTGTTTTCCCCAGTCTATTAAGACCGTTGGCTAGCCGGCACCCAGGGGCAAGACAAGAACAACCTCTCCTGCCTCCGTATCGACTGCCAAGTCTCCCTTAAGGGCTCTCATAAGGGCCTTATGTTCCTCTCTTGGAAAGGCCTCTTCTGGCACCCCATGGAGACCTCTCAGCCCCTTGATCCTGATACGCCCCCCATTTTCCCTTGCTTCACAGCCCAGGACGAGGGCCTTCGATCCGCCGGCCCCAGCCATGCCGAAATCCAGGCAAAGCCAGATCAGATTTTCCAGGATAAAGGGGTTGGTCCTGACCGTTACCCTGCCCCGGTGAGGCTCCTTCTCCAGCACGATCTCCCGCATCAAAGAAGGACGCTCCGCAAGAGACACCATGAGTGTCAGGATCTCGTCTAAATCCACCACCTGATAGGTTTCATCAATACTGTGGGCAAATCGATTCATCCGCTTTACGATCTCATCCCCTCTCTTGATTTGGGCCTTCATTTTTGTGGCCAGGACCTTGACCCGCCCTATCTCAAGAGGCCTTCCCTTCTCCGCCAAAGACGCGAGATCCTCCAGGAGTCCCGCATCTTCGTTGATAATGGCCAGGACATTTTTGATCTCATGGGAGATGGAAGCGGTCATTTTCCCGAAGAATTGAAGCCCTGTATTGCCAAGGATACCCAATTCAAGGCCCATAGCAACACCCCCCCTCACTCTTTGACAATCTCCCTCATCTTCTTGACCAGGAGCTCGATATTGACCGGCTTCACCAGGTAATACTCCGCTCCAGCCTCCATAGAACCGATCCTGTAATCATCTTCTGAGCCGTGCCCGGTCATGAAGATGAATTTCATATTAGGACTTTTTTCCTCCAGTTTTTTCTTTAGCCTAATCCCGTCGATCCTGGGGAGCTTTACGTCCAGTACAGCTATATCGTAGGTTTCGGTTTCCACCTGTTTCAGTGCCTCGTCCCCACTGGTAACCCAGCCCGCCTCAATTCCTCGAAGCTCCAGCCTCTCTGCCAGCGTGGAGACCAGTTCTTTTTCGTCGTCCACCAACAATACACGCATATATCTCAGGCTTCCTTTTTCTCATTGATAAGCGGCAAGAAAACGATGAAAGTCGTTCCCTTCCCCACCTCGCTTTTTACGCTAATGCTTCCCCCCAGTTCCTGAGCGAGACCATATGTAATGGATAGGCCGAGGCCTGTCCCGCCCTTGTTTGCTCTGGTGGTAAAAAACGGTTCAAAGACGCGTTTGAGGTCTTCTTCCGGGATTCCACACCCGTTGTCTGCGACCGAGACCGAAACAAAGTTCTTGTCCTCGGCTCTGGCAGTAACCTCAAGACGCCCGCCGTCGCTCATGGCCGCGAAGGCATTATTGAATAGATTGAGAAAAATCTGTTGGAGCCGACCTCGATCGCTTTCGAATTGAGGGATGTTTCCGGGCACATCTACGATGACTGAAATGGATCTGTACTCTGCCTCCTTGGCCAAAAAGCCGAGCACATCATGGATAAGATCCCTCAAGTTGACCGGTTGCCTAATACTCGTCTCCATGTGCCGCGCAAAGGCCAGAAGTCTCCTGGTGATAGTGGCACACCGCTCCACAGACGTCAACACCGAACCCACCAGACCTATTAGCTTCTGGTCCTTGGCGTAGTCATCTTTGAGCGTGAAAAGATCCTTAATAAGTCCTGCCTTCTCATTGATGATCGCCAGGGGGTTATTGATCTCGTGGGCCACGCCCGCCGCCAATCGTCCGATGGAGGCCAACTTGTTGG
>CAYVMN010000264.1:0-4855 GCA_964452575.1 uncultured Desulfobacteraceae bacterium
ATGCCGTCCTTTACGTCCTTTGGAAAAAAGACCCTCACGGTCCTCCCTCCGGGCCGGAGGCGGCCTTTCTTTCAAAACGCTAGAGTGTTAGGGGGTAAGGAATATGGTGGTGAGCAAGAAAAAGAGGATCAAGGTCCTTGTGACCAAAGTGGGCCTCGATGGCCACGACAGGGGTGCAAAGGTGGTTGCCTCCCTACTCAAGGAGGCCGGCATGGAGGTTATCTATTTGGGTATGTATCAGACCCCTGAAGCGATTGTTAAGGCCGCCGTTGACGAAGATGTGGACGTTATCGGGGTGAGCTATCTCTCAGGAGAGCACCTTGTCTTTACCCCGAAGATCGTGACTGAAATGAAGAAGAATGGTCTGGATGATGTGTTGCTGATAGCCGGAGGGACCTTCCCGGTGGAAGACATCCCTACCCTGCAAGAAATGGGAATCCACAAGGTCTTCAGGGCAGGCTCGCTCACGGACACGATGATACATTACATCAGAGAAAACGTAAAACGCTAGCGAATGAAAGAAGATCGGAATATAGATGCACTGCTCGAAAGGCTCTTTGCCGGAGACCGAAGGGCGGCCGCGCGATTGATCACGTGGGTAGAAAACGGAATGGAAGAGACCCATGAGGTGATGAGGCAGATCTATCCCAGGACAGGGAAGGCGGTCATCATAGGGGTGACCGGGGCCGGAGGAGCAGGCAAGAGCACCTTAACCGACCACCTGATACGAGGATTCAGAGAACAGGGGAAAAAGGTCGGAGCAGTGGTAGTCGATCCGAGCAGTCCGTTCTCGGGCGGGGCCTTTCTGGGAGATCGGATTCGGTTGCAGAGTCACTCCCAGGACGGAGGCGTATATATCCGAAGCATGGCCTCAAGGGGATACCTGGGGGGGCTATCCAGGGCCACTTACGATGTAATACGCATCATCGAGGCAATGGGAATGGGGGTGATTATTGTTGAGACACTGGGCGCAGGGCAAGATGAGATTGACGTTATCCACATCGCCCATACATGTCTCTTGGTGCTTACACCGGCCATGGGTGACGACATCCAGGCAATGAAGGCCGGGATCATGGAAATCGCGGACATCCTTGTACTCAACAAGGCCGACCTGGAAGGGGCCGAGACCTGCCTCCGACATCTCCAGTCAACCGTCTCAGCTGCCTCATTCAAAGAAGGGGAATGGGTCCCGCGGATAGTCCCGACTATTTCCGTGGGGGACAAACCAGAGGAAATTCAAGGCATAGATGATTTGATCTCTACCATCAAATCTCACCAGGAGTACCTGCAGGAATCCAGGTCCGTGGAGCAGATCAAATATGAGAGGATAGAACACGAGCTAGGGCTGATCTTCAAGGATGAGTTGCAGAGGGTTATCTTCAAGGGTCTCAAGGGAACAGGTAAGAAAAAGGAATACATAGAGAGTATTATGAAAGGGAAAAATGATCCTTATTCCGTGGTGGAAGAGGTCCTGAAGATCTATACGAAACCGGAGGCTTAAGGCATGGTGGATCGAAAGGCATTTAAGGGCGATCCCAGAAGAAACCTCTCCGGATTCAATATCAGGCCATGCTACGGCCCTGGGGACATCTCCGACCTTGATTACGACAAGGATCTTGGATTGCCGGGTAAATACCCTTTCACCAGGGGGGTCCATGAGACCATGTATGTGGGAAGGCCCTGGACCATCCGCCAGTTGGGATCTCTGGATTCCCCTTCAAATGCCAACCAAAGGATCCTGCAGTTGATTCGAATGGGGGCCACAGGTGTCAGCATATGTTTTGACCTGCCGACCATCATGGGGAGGGATTCCGATGATCCTCTGGCCCGAGGGGAAGTAGGTAGCTGTGGCGGAGTCGCCATCGACTCTCTCGACGATATGCGATCAGTCCTAAAGGGCATCTCCCTGGAGGAGATCAGCATCAACTTCGTGTCCAACTCCCAGTCATCGATCATTCTTGCCATGTTCGTTGCGGTGGCTCAGGAGCGCGGTATCCCATTGCAAATGCTAACCGGGACCATGCAAAACGACATCCTCAAGGAATACCAGGCCCAGAAGTCCTACTACTTCCCGCCCCGCCCTTCTATGCGCCTCACAATGGATACGGTCCGCTTTTGCAGTGACTATCTGCCTCTCTTCAACCCCATTAGTATCAGCGGGTATCACATTGCCTCAGCCGGGGCCAGTCCTGTGCAGGAATTGGCCTTCATGCTGGCCAACGGCTTCACTTACGTCGAGGAGGGGATAAAGGCCGGGCTTTCTGTTGACAGCTTTGCCCCGAGACTCTCCTTTTTCTTTAAGGCCAATAATGACTTCTTTGAAAATATTGCCAAGTACAGGGCGGCCCGCAGGATCTGGGCAAGGACCATGCGTCACAAATATCGGGCCAAAGATCCCCGTTCCTGGCGTTTCAGGGTTCACACCCAGACATCAGGCTCTTCACTCACGGCCCAGCAGCCGGAAAATAACATCATGAGGGTAACGCTTCAGGCCCTCTCCGCAGTATTGGCAGGGACTCAGTCTCTCCACACAAACTCCTTTGATGAAGGCCTTTCCGTCCCCACTCCGAGGGCCGAGAAGCTGGCCCTGAGGACCCAACAGATTATTGCCCACGAGAGCGGGGTTATCAATACCGTGGACCCCCTGGCCGGGTCGTACTATGTTGAGGCCCTGACAGACCAGATGGAGGCGGAGTGCAAGAGGTATTTTGAGGAAATAGAGGGGCTTGGTGGGGTCATTCCGGCCATAGAAACAGGTTTCTTCCAGAGGGTAATCGCTGATTCAGCATACAGCTATCAGAGGGGGATAGAAGAAAAGAAACGGGTCATCGTCGGGCTCAATGAGTTTGTTGAAGATGGACCACCCAGCATTGAATTGAGGAGATCGGACCCTGTCTTTGAGAAAGACAAGGTAGCGGCCCTGGTATCGTTCAAGAAGAATAGGAACCACGATCTGGTCAAGGCCTGTCTGGAAGAGATCAAAGAAGCCGTCGAGGGATCAGACAATGTTATGCCTGCCCTTATAAAGGCGGTGAACAGTCAGGTTACGCTAGGAGAGATCGTCGGTAGTATGAAGGAGGTCTTTGGAGAATACCGAGAGGAATCCATATATTAGCCGTCTATATGAGCTGGCATCCTGAGTCCAGTAAGGCGAGCTGTTGGAGAAGAATATGTCTAAACTCTTTAGTGATCAAGCCGTTGAAGAAATAATCCGAGAAGGCAATGAGTGGCGGGGTAAGGTCTACGAGGCGGCCCACGAAAGGCCTACTTCATTTGAGACCCTTTCCGGCGTACCCATAGAGCCACTCTATACCCCGGCTGATGTGGCCCACATGGACTATTCACGGGACCTTGGCTTTCCGGGGGAAGGACCTTTTGTCAGGGGGGTCTACCCTACCATGTACAGGGGTCGCACCTGGACCTTAAGGCAGCTTGCAGGTTTCGGCCCTCCAGAGGAGACCAATCGCAGGTACAAACTGCTCCTCCAAGAAGGGGCTACCGGGATCAATGGTGTGTTCGACTATCCTACCCTTCGGGGATATGATTCCACTGACCCTTTCGCCCGCGCAGACGTTGGGCGCGGAGGAGTAGCAATCGACAGCATTGAGGACATGAGCACCCTATTCGAGGACATACCGATTGAACAGATCAGCACCTCTCTCGTAACCTGCCAGCCCATCTGTAACATCTCGGTCCAGTCCATGTACTTTGCCAATGCCCAGTTAAGGGGCATTTCGTTGGGCAGATTGACCGGAACCAGCCAGAACGACTTCCTGATGGAGACGGCCATAACCGTCGCGCCTGAGATCTTACCACCACGGGCCTCTTTCAAACTGAGCTGTGATGCAATTGAATTCTGCGCAAGGGATGCCCCTCGGTGGAACCCTATCAGCTTCGCTGGTTATAACTACAGGGAGGCCGGATGCACTGCACCCCAAGAGGTGGCCTTTGTAATTGCCAATGCAATTGCCTGCTCTGAGGAGCTCATCAGGCGAGGGCTCGAGGTAGACACCTTTGCCCCGCGCCTTAGTTTTTTCCTCTCTGCCCACAGTGACTTCTTTGAGGAAATAGCCAAATATCGTGCAGCCAGAAAGGTCTGGTATCATATAATGGAGGAACGATTCGGGGCAAAAGACCCTCGCTCTCTGGCCTTACGGTTTCACGTGCAGACTGCCGGTGTTGCATTAACCGCCCAGCAGCCACTCAACAATATCGCCCGCGCGGCCTACCACGGCCTCTCAGCAGTCCTGGGGGGTGCACAGTCGGTACATATTGATGGGTATGATGAGGCCCTCTGCACCCCTACCGAGCTCTCTGCATTGACTGCCCTCAGGACGAACCAGATCCTGCAACTGGAAACCAGGGTAACCCATACCATAGATCCGCTTGGCGGCTCCTATTTCGTGGAGTCCTTGACCAACCAGCTGGAAGAAAAGATAGTTGCCCTCTTGGAGCAAATCGATCAAATGGGTGGTATCGTCAAGGCGGTTGAAAGCGGATGGATACACAGGGGGATTTCCGATTCAGCCTATGAGTATCAAAAGGGTGTTGAATCAAGAAGAATACCGATCGTCGGGGTCAACTGCTATCGGATCAAGGAGGAAAGGCTTCCTATGGAACTCTTTCAGGTGCCCGAAACCCTGACGATACAGGAGGCAAAGCTTGTAAAGATCAAGAAAGAGCGGAAGGTCTCAGAGGCTCAGCGGGCCCTGGATGACATCAGCCGGTGCTGTGATGCCGACAAAAACTTGATGGAGGTGATAGTAGAATCTGTGAAGACCCGAATAACAGAAGGGGAGATCTCACGGATCCTAAAGGACCATTATGGCACATGGAACGCCCCTCTTTTCTGATA
>CAYVMN010000265.1:0-4650 GCA_964452575.1 uncultured Desulfobacteraceae bacterium
GCTGTTTTGTAACGAGTTTAAAGACCTCACTGCCGTTCTATGAAATGATGCCGTCTTTTACGTCCTTTGGAAAAAAGACCCTCGCGGTCCTCTTACTCCTCAGTGTTTTCAAAACGCTAAAGTGTTACCTCTGCACGACCTAGCCCAGCCCCAGTTCCGACCACCGGGCCCTAATCTTATTAACAGTCTCCGGGTCAAGCTCAATGGGAATCGGTTTTTGCTCCCATTCATAGGGGATCGTGGCATCCAATAACAACCTCCCAGTGATGTCCCTGGCATCTATGGGAAGGGAGGGGTCCAGCGGCGTGGATCTTCCCCGTGTGATGGTTTGTGCCCTGTTCGGTTGAAACCTGAAGCTCAAGGCATACATGACGCGCGGGATATCCCAGGGATCAATATCATCGTCCACTGCAATGACCGTCTTGAGGCCATATGCGCCCATCTCGGTTGAAATGGCTGCCGTAAGAACCTGATTGGTATGACCCGGGTACATCTGTTTCAGGGAGATAATGGCCAAGAACCTCCCGGCTCCTTCCGGGGGGCAATATACGGCCTTTATCCCGGGTATCTTCATGGCCACGAGTTGCTGCCATAGGGTGGCACCGTAACTGAGGGCCATGGTCATATGGGTGTCTGTTACGGCCCTTCCCACTGTAGTCGCCCAGAATATGGGGCTATTGCGATATGTCACACACTTTACATCTATAAAGTTCCGTGGATCTGCCCCTACGCCTGAATAGTAACTGGTGTACTCGCCGAATGGCCCTTCTTTCATGAAGGCGTTTGCGTCAACTTCTCCTTCTACGACGATTTCAGCCGTGGCTGGCACAGGCAGGTCGTTTGTCTCTGCCTTGACCACCTCTATTGCCTCTCCACGGATAGATCCGGCAAAATCATATTCAGACTCAAAGGCAGAAAAGCGCGCGGCACCCATTAGAAATAACAGGGGATCACACCCAACTACTGCGCATACAGGCATGGGCCTGCCCATGGCCTGATACTTCTTTAGCATGATATCCGCATGCTTTCCCTTTATGAACTGGGTGCCCAGGTGATTCCTGTCAAGGAGTTGAAGCCGGTAGGTCCCCAGGTTAACCCAATCGGTATCCGGGTCCTTGGTAACGACGAAATGGGCTGTACCGAAATAGCGCCCGCCGTCCAGGGGATAGAACTTGGGTGCGGGAAACTTGAAGAGATCCACTTCGTCTCCCATCATGATGTTTTCTTTACATGGACCTCCTTCAACCCATCTTGGCGGGACCCTTTCCTCATTCTTTTCTACCCAGAGCCTCATGATGTCGATCAGCGTCGACTCCTTGGGCATGCCCATGATAAGGGCAAGCCTCTGCGTGGTCGTGCAGACGCTGGTTATCACAGGGGAGTCATAGCCCTTGACATTCTCAAAAAGGAGCGCCGGACCTTGCCTTTCCTCATTGATCTTGGCGATATGGGAAAGCTCCAGGTCCCAGTCTACCTCTGCCTTGATTCTGTGGAGCAGACCCTCAGCTTCAGCCTTTGCGATAAAATCCCTCATGTCTTTCATTTGACTGAATACCTCCTCTAGAAATTACCTGATCCGACCCTTTCTCCGATCCTGGGCCCGGCCTTTTCAACCGCTCCCAAGGCCTTTCTCTAAGAACTATCCCTTGAGCCTAATCCGTTTCATGGCCTGTTCCATTAATAGCTCGTAACCACTCTTACTCCCGATAATAGCCCCCTTTTTTCGTTGACTCCAAACGGTTTCCGGCCGAGCCTGAACAATAAAGATATCTTCAGGAAAAGGCATGTCTTTATCAATGGCCCACTCGATATCCATCGGAAGACCATAGTGCGACTCAATGAGCTTGGCCATCTCCACCAGCCTCTTTATCTCCTGGTCCTCCAGACAGGATTTACACTGCATAGTAGCCTCTACATCTCTGTTTACTACTTCCCCCTTGTCGGAGTCATAGGCGCATTCGATGTGCTTGGAAGATATGGTTCTCTCATTTACCTCCATGACGACCTTATCTACCAGGAACTTATCCGGGTTGACCGAGCCGGAAACCACTGTCTCGCCCAATCCCCAACTCCCTTCAATGAGGACCTTGGAGGGGTCTCCGTTTGTCGGGTTAAGGGTAAACATGACACCCGCTGCCCTTGAATTGACCATTTTTTGGACCCCGACACTGATCAGGACCTTATCATGGGGGAATCTTTTCTTTATCCTGTAATCTATGGCGCGGGGTGTAAAGAGGCTGGCCCAGCAGCGCTGGACGTTCTTGATGACCTCGGGTGCCTTCTCTACCCAGAGATAGGTCTCCTGCTGGCCTGCGAAGCTTGCTGTTGGGAGGTCTTCTGCGGTTGCACTGGATCTTACGGCAACGGGAACGGTTTCAGTACCACATTGCTCGCAGAGCCGAAAATAGCCCTCCTCTATG
The DNA here is from genome assembly GCA_964452575.1 of uncultured Desulfobacteraceae bacterium. GTDB lineage: Bacteria > Desulfobacterota > DSM-4660 > Desulfatiglandales > Desulfatiglandaceae > CAYVMN01. Next base: position 2,421 of record CAYVMN010000265.1, read on the forward strand.
GCCTCAGTGACATCATCGGATATGGCGGAATTCCTGATGAGTTCCTGGACCTTTGCGCTGGTGCTATTAAGAGATTCAATATCGTCAGGTGTCAGGCCGGAAAGGATGTCAAAGATCTCGTCTTTAATTCCCGCACGGGTTATGAAGGCCAGGTAGCTATCCGTGGTGACTGCAAAACCGGGTGGTACCCGGATCCCTGCCTTTATCATCTCTCCGAGGCTTGCATTCTTGCCCCCGACTAGCTGGAGGGAGCCTTTGTCCAGATCCGTAAATTCCAGGACATAATCCATTGCGCCTCCCCTAACCCCACCTGCCGTGGGCAGGTGGGGTAGTTTCAGGATAACCGGTTGCTAGTAATTATTCGGGATTTGTACGAGTTCGAATTCTCGGGTTATCAGCGTGCCCTTTCCACGATTTTTACAAGGCCTGAGTCGCCGTCGACTCGGATGGTGTCGCCGGTCCTGATGACCGAAGTTGCCACTCCGGTGCCCGTAACGGACGGAACCCCATATTCCCTGCATACAATGGCAGCGTGACTTGTCAGCCCGCCGATATCCGTTACAGCGGCCTTGATCTTTGTAAACACAGGGGCCCATGAAGGGTTGGTGGAGGGGCAGACCATGATCTCTCCGGGCTCCAGGTTCACAATATCCTTGAGGAGCTTCAGCACGCGTGCCTTACCTTCAACAGAGCCTGCTGAAGAGGCAAAACCCTTGATCTCAGAGACGTCTTCAGGCCTAATTTCTCCGACTCCCTTGAGCCATTCCTTCACCTTGTCCGTGGTAACTCCCCAGAGCATAACAGTGAAGGGTTCTGCCACTTCTTCCGGTGGAATACCGAGGGCCGGGGTCGGTGTCCACTCCTTGGCTGCATTCAAGACCTTTTTTCGTTTTTCAGCCTTGGCCTTGTAGAAATTCCCCCTCAGCGGGATACTCACGCCCAGGGCCCAGGCTGTTACCAATTCGGTGAGGATCTCCGGGATCTCATAACGGTTGAACATAAAAATGTCGTCGACTTCATTGAGCATGCCGTTCTTGACAAGTAGCCTCCCGAATTCCCTTATCTTCCCAAACCATATGGTATGAAACCAGTGTTCTACCCAGAAGAGGTGATCTTCCGCGTATCTGTATATGGTCCTGATGGTCTTATAGGCATCCTCGAAAGACTTCCTGTCTTCATCTGATTTTATGAGCTTGCGATACTCCCCTACAATCGCATCCCGCTCTTTCTCGATCTCGTCCAGCGAGCGTTCAATCTTCTCTCCCTTCTCCACACGTTCCAGATAGCCCTTGATGTAGCCATAGGGGATTTCGAGCTCAGTAAGCCAGCTCCCCTCATGATGGAGCCATCCGCTCCCACAGGAGACATAGAACCATGGCTCTTTTGATTTCTCAAATTCTTCGAGCCAGTGTTTACCATCAGGTATCTTCCGGAGCTCGTCCACCTTTTGGTGCACTGACATCCCGCTCTTGAGGATATCTGCTACTCCCCGCGAGGAGAATGCCAGTCTTGAGAGCCGGCAGAGTTCCTCTTCCGGGCGGAACATGGATACGTAGGCGCCGGCCACCATCTTGCCGATGGCGCTTTCGCTGATTCCTGGAAAGAGCTTCCTGGATACATCACCAAACATGAGATAGGCGAGATAGGTCAGGTTAAGCATCTCAAAGTGATACTGCCATCCCTTGAACATCATGTTGACCAGCCTATCGAATGCCTCAATCACGTCATAGGAAACATAGCAGCCTGTGGGGGCCGGGAGGACCTGATCTTCAGGAACAAATTTGGGCAAATCCCCAGGGATCTCGACCGAGGCCATTTCCTGGCCTAGCTTCCTGAATTTGCTAAGCCATTTGTCCCACAACTCATCATAGTGCTCAAATATATAGAACACCCTCTTTCCAAAGAGCTCGGCCTTCTCCCCTATCACTTCTGGGGGTGGAGGCGCAATGGCACAGATGTACATGTAACACCCCACCATCCTCTGAGCGATACCCTGTGCCGGGGGGATGCAGAATACCCTCGTGGTGTACTGCGAGAGAGCTATTTGCCATGCCTCCTGAAAGATCAGGTCCAGAGGCGGCATTGGCTCCGGGGCGTGGATCTTGTCCTGATACCAGAACTGCTCCTTTTCCCAGCCTTCCCTGTCTTTGGAGAACAGGTAATGCGATGGGTACATCTCTTCCCATCCTTCAAGTTCCGGCGGAACCTGAAACTCATGCGGATCCGGAAA
>CAYVMN010000266.1:0-4644 GCA_964452575.1 uncultured Desulfobacteraceae bacterium
GGCGTGCCACAGGCTGTGAAGAATTTGGGTTACGTCCTTTGGAAAAAAGACCCTCGCGGTCCGGAGGCTGCCTCTCTTTCAAAACTAAAGTGTTACAAATAAAGGGGTCTTGCGGATCATATCTTCTCCAGGGTGGTAAACTGGAGATGTAAGAGCTTCCTCCCGAAGTTTCGGAAGAGCACTTCCACCTTGTCGTCGCCCAAGGACTTTGAAATGACCCCTGGGCCGAAGGCCGGGTGCCTGACCCTTTCACCGGGGGAGAACCCTGATGATTCACCTGGTTCCCTCTCAAAGACACGGGTGCCTTCCCTATCCCCATAAGGGCCAATGGAACTCCTCCGAATCCCCACTGATTCATAGGAAATTATATCACCTGGAATGTCCCGGATAAAGCATGACAGGCCGTTTCCCTGCCCTGTCGTGGACCAAGAGGCGGGTGATTCCAGGCCAGGATAACAGAGGATCAACTGGTCCCTGGCCCGGGTGGCGGCAACATACATCAGCCGGCGTTCCTCCTCCAAGACAGGGGGGTTATCCTGTGCCCTTGATGGGGGGAATCTCCCGTCCGTCACCCAGATGACGAAGACCACCGGCCATTCAAGACCCTTGGCCGAATGGACGGTTGAAAGGGTCAGCGAGTCGGCCCTCCCTTCCGAGTCGAGATCTGCGGGACTGCTGGGGGGTTCTAGGACTAGGTCATCCAGAAAGCTCCTCAACTTCTTGTAACGGCCTGCCATAGAGATCAACTGCTCCAGCTCTTTCTGTCGTCTGGGATGGTCATCGAACCTCTCCTTCAAAACGGGTAGATAGTACTCCAATACCCGTTCCACCGCCTCCCTTGGTCTGATGTCCTTGGGCACAAGGCGAGAGATAAGCCCGGCGAGGGGCTTCAGGCCGGTATCACCCTTGCCGGCCCCGGGCCATTCCCCAACCCTTTCAGGAGGTACTTGGTTTTCATTCATCCATCGGATGATGCCCTGGCTCTTTCCCAGGCCTACGTTCTTTACAAGCCTCAGGACGCGGATCCAGCTTACCGCCTCATCCTGGTTCACCACGACCCGCAAGTGGGCCAAAAAATCCTTTATGTGGGCCGATTCCAGGAACTTGAAGCCGCCATACTTTACATATTTGACCCCCTGTCGTGTAAGTTCGGCCTCCAACTCAAAGGAGTGGTACCCGGCCCTGAAGAGTACCGCGAAATCGGCAAGGCTACGACCCTGTCCCAGCTGTCCCGTTATATACTGATACACAAACATGGCCTGCTCAGGCTCTGTCCTGGTATCAACTACCTTGGGTCGTTCACCTCCCGTGCGTCTAGTGAAAAGGCACTTTGTGTACCTTTCACTGGCCAGATCCATGAGGGCATTTGTGAAGGTAAGGACCGGCTGGGTCGAACGGTAGTTCTCTTCAAGCCTTATGATCCTGGCCTCTGGAAACTGGGTCGGGAAGTCAAACATGTTTCTGTAGTTGGCCCCCCTGAAGGAGTAAATGGACTGGGAATCGTCCCCCACTACCATGACATTTGTATGCTCATGGGCCAGCCACCTGACAATATCGGCCTGGATGGTATTGGTATCCTGATACTCATCTACCATGACGTAACGATACTGCCTGCTCAGGACCTGCCGCACCTCCTCCCTTTCTGCCAAAAGCCTCCTCAGGGAGAGTATGAGATCGTCGTAATCCATCAACTGATTGGCCTTTTTGTAAGCCGTATATAGCTTCTCCAACCTATCTATCTCCGAGATGAAGGGGAGAAACTGCCCATATTCTTCGGTCATGAAGTCGTCGATGGGTCTCTGGAGGTTTGCCGATTTACTCAAGATGTTGGCCAGGGTGCTCCGCTTTGGAAATCTGGTAACACCCTTGGGGATCTGGAGTTCTGGAACAAGCGAACGGATTACCTCTTCCATGTCGGATCGGTCCAGTATAGTGAACGAGGTCTTAAAGCCAAGGAGTTCGGCATATGTCCTGAGAACCCTCAAGGCCAGGGAATGGAAGGTACCGCCTGATACAAACCTGCATCTTGGATCTGAGAGGCCGGCCGCCCTCTCCAGCATCTCCTGGGCCGCCTTTCTGGTGAAGGTGAGAAGCAGGATTGACTCGGGAGTAATCCCTGTCTCCACCAGGCGTGCCACGCGGTAGACCAGTGTCCTGGTCTTCCCGCTCCCTGCCCCTGCTATGACCAGCACTGGACCCTCGCGGGTCATAACCGCCTCCAGCTGGGCGGGGTTCAAGACCTTTTCATAGTCTATGCCATTTCCCACGATAAGGCCTCTCCTCAACTAAGGGCCTGCGTAGGCCCTAAGGCACGTCTTTTTTGGGGCAGGCAATTCAGATTCTCCCATGATGCCATCAGGCAGTCGAGTCCCCGGTCAGATACATGAATAGGGGGACAAGGACTCCAATCACCACGAGGAAGAAGAGGATCACCGGGATCAGGAAGGCAAGGATTACCCTCAAATAGGATGTCTCATGGATCTCACGGAGCCCGATTATCACTACGATAAGCTGCCAGATCCCGCCAATCCAACTGCCAATGATGGGTATAAGGGCCAATGCCTGTGCGGCCTGGGAATAGGCTACCACCCTGAAGGTGGCCTGGTAACCATTTCTTCCCCCTCTCACAACCAGTAATAAGGGGTGTAGAACCATTGTGTAAAGGAACATTGTCACTGTAACAAAGAAGGGGATAATAACCAGTATGGCCACAAAAATAATACCGACAGGGAGTCCTAAGGTGTCGATGAGATCAAAGGAAAAGATCCCGCCCGCGAGGATAAGGAACTGCCAGAAGAGGCCGAACATTCTGCCTATCGAGCCAATCAGTAGACCAAAGGCTAGGGGTTCTCTTATGCCGACGGTGAAGCTCAGGGTGCCAAAGAGCTTGTGGGGGGAAAAGAGGACCGCCTTGGAGGTCTGATAGATCCCCTGCCAGAGGCCCAACTCGGACCTCTTCTCCCAGGGGGCCCCCCTTCGCTGTATCGGCCTTTCTGTTACCAGGGTAGGGTCTTCCAGTCCAATTGAAAGGGCAAAGCGTTGACCGCATCGGGGGCAGAGGGCAGTCTTGGCGCCCTCGGGTATCTTGTCCCTTGGGACCTCTTTATTAAACTGGCAATAGGGACAGGTCAGCTCTGTGGTCATGCCCTCTTTCCTTTTTCTTCTTTCATGAGCCGGCTTAGCTCCTTTCTTTCTGACCACCTCTTGACCCGCTCAAAAAGTCCCCTGGCTGGCGTGCTGTCAAGGGCCTCCCTCCTGATGGCAAGGCCCTCTTTGGTTGCCAGGGCGGTCTTGAGACAGGGCACCCTATCCGGGCAGTCAAGACACGAAGGAACAACCTCCCTCAGCCCCTCCCGTCCCAAGGGAAAGACCTTGTGGAGAATTCCAAAACACCCCTTTTGTCCCTCATCCATACCAACTATCCAGTTGCCTTTACCTAGGTTCAGAGGTTCAGCGTTTACGGTTCCGGGTTGAAACAACCTAACTGGCTGTTACCAAAACGAAAATGGCTTTGAACCTGGAATTGCTCACTCTAGGCTTGAGCTAGGAGCCAAAGCAAGCACTATTTTAGCAGGACCATTATTGCCGTGTGGCCTTGTGGGCCTATACAATATTGATGCCTTTTCATAAAGTCAAATCGCAATCGTTCACCACAGAGGGCACAGAGCAAACTCTTTTGTTTTAATCATTGATTAACCGGCTTATACCGTTCTATAAACCACGGGAAGGGCCTCTGTTATCTCATCTATTTCTTTCACAATTTATTCCCTCTGTGTTCTCAGTGATCTCAGTGGTGAACTGTTACGTCAAATCCATTGATTTGTGGTGACCAAGGGGCCCAAATTGCTCCATTGACATCAAAAGGTCCAATATCTATTATCCTTACCCCATGAAACGAATCAACAGGGTATACCTTGTCAGACACGGCCAGGTAAATGGCTATGAAGACTTCCCCGTTTACGGGAATACTGATGTGGAGCTTACTGAGATCGGCATTATCCAGATGCAGCAGGTTTCGGAACGTCTCCGGTTTGCGGAAATCGGGGCCATTTATTCCAGTAATTTGGAGAGATCTGCCAGGGGGGCCCGTCTCATAGCCCGTTATCATGATGTTCCGCTCTATTTCTTGCCCGAGCTCCAAGAGATCTCGTTTGGCGACTGGGAAGGCCTCACCATGGAGGAGATTCGAAGGCGCTTCCCCCAGGAACTGGCCAGGCGGCAGGCCGATCTTATCAACTATCAGCCCCCTGGACAAGGTGAGTCCATTGGGCGTTTCTCAAAAAGAATAACAAGGATTTATGAACGTATTCTTTCCGAGCAAGAGGGCAAGAATATTGTCATCGTTGCCCACGGGGCCGTCAACCGGGTTATTATTTGCGAGGCGCTGGGATTGGATATCCGCCAGATGTTCAATATTCACCAGGACTACGGGTGCCTCAACATCATCGATTACTACACAGATTCCCGAATAGTCAGGCTCGTAAACGGCTGAGTTAAGGATCTTCCTTCCGATCTCCAGATTATTGTGACATTTTTCACAGAATCGGTTAAGATCACCTGGAAATCGATCATCAACCCAAAATTTAAAAGGATATGGGGGGTAACATGAAACAGATATCAGTAAAGGATTTGATGGTGCCCCTG
>CAYVMN010000267.1:0-4632 GCA_964452575.1 uncultured Desulfobacteraceae bacterium
GGGCCGATTGGTGTGGTAACCGCCGGCAAGAGGCCCGGAGGCTGGCCCTACTTTTTGCGGCCGGCATTCGGGAAGGCCTGGAGGAAATGCGCCTGAATCCTCTGGGGGTGAAATTTCTGGGTCCAATGCCATCCCAGAGCCTGGTGATGTTTCCCAGGGTCATCTACCCTATGGCCGGATGGATTGCCCGCCAAAGGCGTTTTCTGCCTAACTGGGAGGTGGAAAAGATCGTTCGCATCTCCCTGCGAGACCTGCTGAACCCAGAGTACTATGCCTGTTACAGACTACATTTCGGGAAGGCCTATCCCCGCGGGCAGGATGAAAACCCTCAGGATTTTCCCTGCTTTCTCCACAAGACAAGGGAGGAGAGGGAGGTCCTTTGGGGTGCGACCTACCGCATCGTGATGGTCTTTCTTGAGCTTGTCTTTGGATTTACCCCCCCCGAGATTGAATCCCTTCCGGTGGTGCATGGATCCCTGAATGAGAATTACCTTACCGGCTCCCGATGACCCACGAAATATCAGCCCCTTTAAACCCCGCTAACCCTACATCAACGAAAAGGTGATCACGCGAGAATCACCGGGAGAATAGGTATCGCCTGCAACTACCTGACTCCCGAGCTTCACTTTCTTTCCAATGAGCCCCATATTCGCCTCATCCGGACTTATGTCCAGCAGGTTGCCAATCACTGAAGGTCCTTCCTCGAGCTGAACCATTGCAACCACATATGGGGGCTTCTTGCCCTCAGGGGCCACACGTATTACCGTAAAGGTGCGAATCTCCCCCTCTCCGCCTATCCGGGTCACCTTCAGGTCAGTACCGTGGCAGTTTCGACATGTACCCAGAGGCGGGAAGGTCACGGTCTGACAGTCATTGCAGTGGAGCCCCAGGAATTCTCCCTGCTCCAGGCCCTTCTGGTATTGTTCAAAGGTGAGCGTATATTCCATTTTGTTAACTCCTTAGGATTATATTGCATACGGTTCCGAAATCCCCGCCCAGGGTATCCACCAGCCCGACCCTGGCCCCTTTTACTTGTCGCGGGCCGCACTCCTCTCTGAGCTGTTCCACAATCTCTGTTACCTGACCGGCGCCGGTAGCGCCGATGGGGTGCCCCTTGGACTTAAGGCCTCCGGAGGGATTGACGGTAACCTTGCCGTTGAGGTATGTCTCCCGCTTGGCTGCCGCGTCATAGGCCTTTCCGAAATCATAAAACCCAAAGCCCTCCAGGGCCAGGATCTCGGCAATGGTGAAACAGTCGTGAAGTTCTACCACGTCTATGTCGTCAGGCCCAATCCCGGCCTCCCTGTACGCCTGAGCAACCGCCGCCTCCCTCGCCCTGACCCGGGAAAGGTCCTGCTGAAGATAGAGCGAACCTGCCGATGCCTGTCCCGTACCGGCTATATATATGGGCTTCTTGACGAGTCCCTTGGCCCTTCCGGCCTCAGCCAATACTATCGCGGCAGCGCCGTCAGAGAACGGACAGCAGTCGAAAAGTTGTAACGGATCGGCAACCATCATGCTGTTCAGGACGGTACTTTGATCGATCTCTTTCCGAAAGTGGGCCTTTGGATTAAGCGTTCCGTGGTAATGATTCTTGATGGCCACCTCAGCCATGTTCTTCTTCAGTTCGGGCAAGGGTATTCCGTACTTGCTGGAATACATGTGTGCCGCCATGGCAAAGACCCCTGGGAAGGTCAAGCCGGCCCTTGACTCGTGCTGTGACTGAGTTGCCATGGCAAAGGTCTTTGTGGCCAAAGGGGTTCCCATCTTTGTGGCCCTCTCTGTCCCGCCTGCCAGGACCACATCATACACACCCGCACCAACAAGCAGGGCTGCATGCCGGATGGCCACGGTGGCAGTGGCGCACGCCGATTCAAAGCGGGTGGCCGGAGCAGACATGGGCAGCCCCAGCTCTGCATGGGCAAAGGGCGCCATGTGCATCTGGCCCTCTTCAAAGTCCCCCAGACAGTTTCCAAAAAAGAGGGCCTCCACATCCTTCGGTTCGATGTTTGAATTTCTGATGGCCTCAAGGCCTGCCTCTGTAAACATCTCCAAATTCGTCTTTTCTGAGATACCAAATTTAGTCATGCTTACTCCCAAAACAGCGACTTCTCTCATTATAGTAACCTCCTAAAAGATTTCGGCCTTTCTCATCTTCAAGATGGTGGCCCTTCGGGTTTCTCTAGCCCAGGCCCATACCCATATTTTTTATTCTGATTCATACTATATTGCTCAAAGAAAGGTCAAGACAGCAGGTCAAAATAACGACGGCAAATTGAGCCTTGACTTTTCCTGGATGATCTTGAGGTCATCCGCAAGACCTATCTGGGCCTTTAGGCCAGCCTATCTCCATAAATCCTCTCTAACTCCTCATAGACCCTTTTGCCGATTTCAAGGCCACGGGATATGAAGTCCGGTCCGTATTCCTGTCCCGTAAGGGTACGAAAGGTCCCCTTGATCTTTTCTATTCCCCTCATCCCCCTATTAAAGCGATTCAGAAGTGCCGAAATAGGCACCCTCATCCGTGCCACCATCATCCAGACCGTTTCCGTGAAGTTGTCCGGTCCCCACCGGAACTTATCGGCATCGTAGAGGGCGTCTGAAATGAGTTGCAAAGAGGGGTCATCCAGCGGCCGGGCGGGCTTAAAGGCCTCATGGTTGTTGATGGCCTTTACAATCCCCAGACGTTCTTCTTCGTCCAGATCAAATGCCTTTAGAATCCTGCCCGCTTCCTCAGCACCTCTCCGGGCGTGCTCGGGTTCTTCCCTCTTTATATCGTGAAGAAGGCCCGCAAGGTGGGCAAGGAGGAGCATCCTTTCCACCTTTTGAGAGGCCATCCCGTTTGTCTCTATTATCACAATGGCCCCGCCCTCGACCGCCACCTTGAGCACATGAGATAGCCCGTGTCCAAAGCGATCCGCACGGTCCTCAATGATCTTGAGGCCTGTCCTGACCATATGGTTGCCCTTGAAGAGCTTATGGGATGTGTCTGTCTCCTCTTTCTTGTCAAGATAGAAGCGCGGGGGCTCCATCTCAGCGGCTATGCGCTCGGAGATCCTCTTGGCCTCCAGATATTCCCCCTCCAGCAAGCGCCCCTCCTTTGGACCCTTCTCAGGCAGAAAAAATAAGCCTTGTCCCACCCATATGGTTGTCCTGAAGTGTCAGTGTTTCCACCTTATCTGCCTCATTGACCGTAGTACCCATACCTCTGCCTCCTCCTCTAACTGATTCGCTAATAACATACAACGAATAGCGCTACTAACCGGATCTTGACCTAGGGTCTAGCACATATGGGCCAACAGTTCAAATCACTTATCTCCTGTATTTGCGTTCATGGCCTCAGGACAGCCTCGCTGAATAGGTGTGTGCCGGAGGGCACGGGTGGATCAGGTGGCGGCTGCTTTATGAAGACATCGGATTAGAGACACGAACCTTGGCAGAAGAGGCCGGGATTAATGGGACCCTAAAGATGCAATTAGCGGTTAGCCGTTAGCTATTAGCAATATTGTTTCAAGTACTTAAGGCGAAATAAGTTAGCGTTAAAAAATGAGAGTTCCAATATACGGAGAAGTCATGCAAATGCTTGAGGCCTTTAAGCTAACGGCTAATTGCTAAAAGCTAATTGCAGTTTTTGGGTGGAACCCTAAAATATCAACGAAAGGGCAAAGATGGCAATCTTGCCAAGGCCATGAATGGTGATGGGGACCAAAAGGTTTCCCTCCTTCTCATAGGCCAAAGCAAAGAGGATTCCCCCCACGGCCTGTGTCAGGGGAATCCCGTGGAGGGCAGAGGGGTGGGCCATCACAAATATCAGGGTACTAACTGTCATTGCAATGATCATCCCCCAACGTCTCAGGAAGCCATAGAGCACCCCCCTGAAGAGGGCCTCCTCTGCTATAGGCCCAACAATCCCGCCAACAAGGAAATAGACGATAATTTGATACGGACTCAGAGGGAGCCTGACACTTACGAGCGCCAGCGGATCAATACCTGCGAGGAATAGTACAGCAAAGCCGGTTGCGGTAAGGACCCCAAAGGCGACCGACCAGACAAATCCCCTTTTGAGCCCCCGACCCATTGTCCGCCAAGACAATCCCATTGAGGATATTCCATTTCCCCAGACAGAGACAATCAAGAAAATCAGTATTGTCTCGACGAGACGTAAGGCGCCGAGGGCAATCATCGGGTGATGAGGATCCTCTGAAATCAAGACCCTCGCTACAAACTCGACACCAATGATCGTCCCAAGGGAGATGAGAAGGGTCTTTATTTGGATCTTGTTTGCTTCCATCCAAGCGCTCTCAGGGCCTTATAGGCGTACCACTGGGGGTACCAGTCGTTCGATTTTTCCTATCTCTCCGCTTTCCCATTGCTGAAACGGCACATACATTGCGGTGCCGACCAATGAAAAGACCGGATATCGCGTGCAGGATGGCATAGAGAAAGATATAGAGGGTGATGGGGAGCCCTATCAGGAGTGAAAAAAAGGTGAGGCGGCGGCATCCATCTGAGGGCTAACGTAAAGACAACAAAGGGAATCGCAATGATGGATCGGATAGTGAGGATTTGGTCATCTAAATTTTGGTCATTCGATATTGTTTCGAATTTCGGATTTAGAGATTCGGATTTTGT
>CAYVMN010000268.1:0-4608 GCA_964452575.1 uncultured Desulfobacteraceae bacterium
AACGTTCAAGCCCGCCCTGGTGCGACGGTTGTTATCATGGAGATCAACCCTCTGCGAAACCAGGTCTGGGCCAGGGGTTTTGGGTTGAGGCGTCAAATAATTTTCACCATGTTATAACCCTTGAACCGTGAACCTAGAACCGATCGGTGTACCCCTGAACCCTTAACCTGTAAACGACTGCAAGGCATGAAAATCGATCTTCATATCCATTCCAAAGAGTGCTCAGACGGAAAGATCTCCCTCCCCGAGATTTTCAAAGAGGCCTACCGGAGAGATATTGGAGTAATCTCCATTACTGATCACGACAGCATCGATTGTCAGGAATCGGCGGGAATACTGGCCTCTGAACACGGCATCCGTTACATTGCAGGAGTAGAACTCAACATCTCCTTTTCCCACCCCGGGTATCGTGGGTCAAGGCCTGTATCACTCGATGTATTGGGTTACCAGTATGATATCACCAATAGGCCCCTCAGAGAAAGACTAACGGAACTCAGGGAATTTCGCCTGAAACGGGCTGAAAAGATTCTGGAAAAGATCAATGAGGAGCTGGTCAGGGAGAAGTTAGATAGACTCACCCGCGAGGACCTCAGGGCCATAGAAGAAGGTGTGGACGGAGCCTTTGGCAGGCCCCATATTGCCGACTACCTGGTAAAAAGGGGGACGGTCTCGAGCAGACAGGAGGCATTCGATAAGTACCTTGTCAAATGTAACGTGTCAAAGATGCCGGTCTCCCTGGAGGAGGCCTCCAGGTTGATCAGGGGGGCTGGGGGGAAATTGATGCTGGCACACCCCAACGATCCCAACGGGACCTCCCTCTTCTCACTGACCTCATCAATAAGTGAGCAACAGGAGATCATCAAAGAGGCCATGATGCCATATCTGGATGGAATAGAGTGCTGGCATCCGAGGCATGACCCGGAAACCGTCCTGGCATACCTGAGGTTCTCCCAACGGGAAGGCCTTATGGTAACCGGGGGCTCCGACTGCCACCAGCAGCCGATTAGAATTGGAACGGTAGCCGTGCCCTCCTATGTTGCCGGGCAGTTTGGCAAAGGGTAGCAGTGGCTTCCATGATTGATGACCTCCAGGACCCCAGATCTCTCCCTGACAGGACAGGGCGGGTGTCCGTTGTTCAGACCCACATCTCCATCGTCTTTGTGGCCGACGATTATGTCTACAAGGTCAAGAAGCCGGTCAATTTTGGCTTCCTTGACTTTTCCACCCTTGAAAAGAGGGAATATTACTGCCGTCAAGAGGTGGATCTTAACAGGAGGCTATCAGAAGGGATCTACTTGGATGTGTTAGCTGTCACCTTTGACGGGGAGAAATATAGCCTTAAGGGTGGTCGAGGTGAGGTCGTGGAATATGCCGTTAAGATGAGGCGTATCCCGGATGAAAGGCTGATGGGGTCTCTTTTTTCAAAGGGTGAGCTCACTGAAGAACACCTGAGGAGGGTTGCTGAGGTCCTTGCCAGGTTTCATTTGAATGCCGTGAGGACCCCCGAGATAGATCAATTTGGGAGACCAGAGAGGTTTAAGGTCAATACGGACGAGAACTTTCAACAAGTGGAGAAATATGTGGGAAGGACTATCCGGCAGGACCAATTTGGGGCCTTGCAGAGATGGACAGGGGACTATTACAGGAATAACAGTGGCCTTCTTGACGAGAGGATAATGGGGGGAAGGATCAGGGATTGCCATGGTGATCTCCATATGGAACACGTCTGCTTTACGGAACCTCTCTCTGTAATCGATTGTATTGAATTCAATGAGCGCTTCAGGTACAGTGATACCCTAGCAGATATTGCCTTCTTGCTGATGGATCTGGAATATCATGGGGGGGAAGAATTTTCGAAATTTCTGTGGAAAGAGTATAAGACCCTTGCCCAGGAGAAGGAGGTAGAGTCGCTCCTCACCTTTTATAAGGTATACAGGGCCTTTGTGCGGGGGAAGGTAAACAGCTTTCAAGTGGATGATCAAGACATCGGTCCTGAAGAGAAAAGGGCGGCGATAGAGAGGGCAAACAGATATTTTCAGCTTGCCTATTCCTATACAGAGGCGTAAGGCTTAAGGCACAAGGCTTATGGCAAATAATAGGAAAGGCTCGGTCCGGCCAGGTCTTGGCCTATGGATTGTTAGGATGTGAATGGAGAACCGATATGAGAGAAACCTTTGTGGATTTCATGAAAAGGGAGTTGAGACCCGACACAGTTTTGATGGCCTGCGGGCTGCCTGCATCTTACAAGACGGAAACTACAGAGGTTATTGCAGAGCTGAAGGGCTACAGGATCCTGAGGTCTGATCTGATCCGCCTAGATGTCCTAAAGGGAGAGGATATTTTTGATGAAAAGGTTGCCTCCAACATGAACAAGAGGACCCTGGTATATGATGAGATGTTCAGGATGGCCCATGAGCTTGCGGGAAAAGGGCAGGGGATCATCCTGGATGCCACCTTTGTTACCCAGGCCCTGAGGAGGCGTGCCGCTGAGGTCGCGGCCAGGAATGGTATGACCCTGGTCATCCAGCAGACCCAGTGCCCTAAGGAGGTCTCTCTAAGGAGGATCTCGGAGCGGACCAAGGAGAGCTACGAATCCAATGCACTTACCGAACAGGCATACACGAATAACCTCAAGAAGTTTGAGCCGGTTGATCTGGAAGAACTCAAAGGGCTGTACCCGGAGCTGGACATCGTACACCTCCTTGTAGACACCACATCGGATCTCACCGAGGAGTGGTTTGTGATCAATAAGGTCGTTAGGTAGGAAGGCCTGGGGGTCTTGTCACATGAATGACCCGTTAGAATCTTTGAGGAAACGGATCCTTGCCGCAAGGGGAGATATCCCTGCCGACCTTGTGCTCAAGGGAGGAAAAATAGTCAATGTCTTTTCCGGAGAGATTAAAAAAGGAGATGTTGCCCTCTACGACGGCATAATTGTGGGTATAGGGACGCAATACCGGGGAAAAGAAGAGGTGGATCTTAAAGGAAAGTGGGTGGCCCCCGGCCTTATTGACGGGCATTTGCATATTGAAAGCAGCATGCTCCCCCCCTCCAGACTTGCCCCCCAGTTATTGGTCCATGGGACCACCACCATTGTCTCTGATCCACATGAGATCGCCAATGTCCTGGGCCTGGACGGGGTGCGCTTCATGCTCCAGGATAGCCGATCCATCCCCTTCGACATCTTTTTCATGGCCCCCTCATGCGTGCCTGCGACCCACCTGGAGACCGCCGGGGCAACCCTTGGTCCTTCCGAGCTTTCAGAGCTCAAAGGGGAGGCGCTAGTCCTTGGTCTTGCCGAGATGATGAACTTCCCTGGGATTATTATGGGAAATAAGGACGTCCTCAAGAAGATCGACCTATTTAAGGACAAGGTCCTCGATGGGCACTGCCCTCTGCTGGGGGGCAACGATCTTCAGGCATATCTGGCTGCAGGGATCCGCTCGGACCATGAAACAAGTCGCGGCCTGGAGGGGCTTGAAAAGCTCTCAAGCGGCATGATGGTCATGATTCGTGAGGGGACATCCGCCAAGAACCTGGAGGAACTGCTTCCGCTGGTAAATGAGAGGAATTCGCGGCGCTTCTCTATGGTCTCAGACGACCTCCATGCCGAGGATATAAGCCGTCAGGGGCACCTGGATTCTACTCTCAAAAAGGCGGTCAAGCTGGGCATGGATCCGGTAACTGCTATTCAGCTGGTGACACTCAATCCGGCAGAGTACTTCGGGCTGAGGGACAGGGGTGCGGTGGCGCCGGGCTGCTGTGGAGATATAGTGGTCTTCAATGACCTGGTAGACTTTGATGCGGACCTTGTGTACAAAAACGGCTGCAGGGTGGCGGATTCCGGTGAGGTGATCGGCTTTCCGGTCAGAGAGGATCATGGCATCCCGCTCGACTCCACCAGGCACAGGCCGTTAAGGATCGCCCCAATGGGCACTGATGCCCTCCGCATCGCCCACAATGGGGGAAGGGCAAGGGTAATTGAACTGATTCCGGGGCAGGTTATTACCTCAATGCGACTTGAATCTGTGAGTTCTGATGGTCGGTATGTGACCACTGACATCCATGCGGATATCCTGAAGCTCTGCGTTGTGGAGAGGCATAAGGCCACCGGCAGAGTCGGAGTGGGTCTGGTGAGGGGCTTTGGTCTGAGGCGGGGCGCGATAGCCTCATCAGTGGCCCATGATTCTCACAACGTGATAGCAGTCGGGGTCAGCGATGAGGAGATCCTGGAGGCAATTGAAAGGGTGAGGGTAATGGGCGGCGGCCTGGCGGTCGTGGCGGGCAATGATACGCTTGCCGATGTCCCCCTCGAGATTGCCGGACTCATGTCGACTGAACCACTGGATACCCTTGTCAGGCAACTTCAAGGAGTCAAAAAGGCATGCCAAGGCCTGGGATGTAAACCTGAAGATCCCTTCATGATGCTATCATTTCTTGCCCTTCCTGTTATTCCTGAAGTGAAGTTGACAGACTTGGGTCTTGTTGATGTCAACAAGTTCCAGCTTGTACCCCTGTTTTTGGAAACTAGATAAGAGGTAACACTTTAGCGTTTTGAAAACACTGAGGAGTAAGATGACGGACCGTGAGGGTCTTTTTTCCAAAGGA
>CAYVMN010000269.1:0-4549 GCA_964452575.1 uncultured Desulfobacteraceae bacterium
GTAACGAGGTTCAAGACCTCACTGCCGTTCTATGAAATGATGCCGTCCTTTACGTCCTTTGGAAAAAAGACCTTCACGGTCGTCCCTCCGGGCCAGAGGCCCTTCCGGGCCGGAGGCTGCCTTTCTTTCAACACGCTAAAGTGTTACGGTTATTGTTTTGATACATCCCCCGCCAGCGTCTCTGCAAAAAGTGCCAGGGCCGAGTGGTCCAGTTCGCCCTTGTCCATTGCAATCATCGAATTCATCAATTCCGCGACCTGGGCCGTTGCCAAGAGCGGCATGGAGAGTTCCCTTGCGGTCTGGAGGGCAATACCCAGGTCCTTTCTGTGAAGTCTCAGTTTGAAGCCAGGCACGAAGTTTCGCTCCAGGATGCGCCTGCCATGAAAATCCAGGATGCGGCTCTGGGCAAACCCGCCCAGCAGGGCATCTCGTACCTTTGCCTGGTCCACGCCGGCCTTCTTGGCAAGGGTCATGGCCTCGGCCACCGCCTGGATCGTCACCGCCACAACGATCTGGTTGCAGGCCTTGGTTACCTGACCGGCGCCTGTCTCTCCCATATGGACGATGTTCTTCCCCATTACCTGAAAGAGCGGGAGCGCCCTCTCAAAGGCCTCTACCGGGCCCCCCACCATAATGGAGAGCGTTCCTTCCTTAGCTCCAACCTCGCCACCTGAAACCGGGGCGTCAAGGCACTTCACGCCTTTGCCTTCGAATGCCATGCAAATCTTTCGCGCAGTTGCAGGTGCTATGGTCGACATATCCACAAAGAGCATTCCCGATCTCACCCCCTCAAGGACCCCTGCCGGTCCTGTGACCACCAGATCCACATCCGGAGAATCGGGAAGCATGGTTATGACGATGTCGCTTTTCTCAGCCACCTCCTTGGGAGAAAAGGCCGGGGTTGCTCCTTCACCAGACAGCTCCTCCACTGGTCCCCGGCTTCGATTGTGCACTACGAGAGGGTATCCTGCCTCCATAAGATTGCGGGCCATAGGCCTGCCCATAATACCAAGTCCAATAAACCCGATTTTTTCCATAGTAACTCCCTCCTGCTCAACTCTGCGCCTGATCACGGCTCCCCTACCAGCCGATACTCCTATACCCGTATAGCCGTTTAAGCCCTCTCCGAATTAGGCCGTGTTAGTGATAACACCTGGTTTTTGCTACTTATTTTCAAACCTTATATTTTTTATCCTTTTCCAGTTTTTTGTGGTTGTCAAGCCCTTTGTTGTCTGACCTCGCTAATTTCAACCTTGCCTAAACGGCGAAAGCAGGCCGCTATGCATGATCTTCCCTGGTAGAGTTCGGCCTATGACTTGCTCCGCGAGCCTTGCGGCAGCGATCAACTTTTCCAGGTCAATGCCGGTTTCGATGCCAAGTTCTTGACACATGAAGACCATATCCTCGGTGCAGATGTTCCCGGCTGCATTGCTGTCTCTTGACGCTGCAAAGGGGCAGCCTTGGGGCTGACAAAGGAGGCAACCTGAATTTGCCTGAGCCCTGT
The DNA here is from genome assembly GCA_964452575.1 of uncultured Desulfobacteraceae bacterium. GTDB lineage: Bacteria > Desulfobacterota > DSM-4660 > Desulfatiglandales > Desulfatiglandaceae > CAYVMN01. The sequence goes on from CAYVMN010000269.1 coordinate 1,505, forward strand.
TTCGCTAAGGGCATCAATCACCCTGGCGCGATCATCCAAGGGAAAAAATCGTTTCTCTATCTGAAATCCCTCTCGCGGCCCTTCTTCATGAAACTCAACAAACTGGGATAGACTGCCCATCAGATCTCTCCTTAAGGCTTCAACTCATGGCTCCCTTTCCATATCAGCGAGCCTCTTTTTCCCTTTGATTTTATCTTGAGCCCCAGGGGGCAAACTTAAACAGGAGTAGCATGCCAGGTAAGGCGATAAGGGTGCACATAATGAAGTAACTTTCCCAACCCAGACCCTTAGCAAGATAGCCGGTAGGGGCAGAGGCGATAACCCGAGGAACCCCCATAAGACTGCTCAGCAGAGCATACTGCGTTGCTGTGAATCGTTTGTTGGTAATGCTGGCCATAAAGGCCACAAAGGCAGCAGTGCCCATCCCACCGCTCAGGTTCTCAAAGGCAATGACTCCAGAGAGCGCAGGGACGTTGTGACCGATGCGGGCAAGGAGCGCAAAGCATGCTGTGGATATGGCCTGAAGGAACCCGAAGACCCACAGGGCACGATTGATCCCCAGTCGGATCATTATGACACCGCCTATCAGACCCCCGGCAACTGTGGCCCAAAACCCGAAGAGCTTTACGACCGCGCCTATTTCGGTCTTTGAAAACCCTATTTCAAGATAGAAGGGAGTGGTCATGGAGCTGGCCATGGTATCACCGATCTTGTAAAGGAGTATGAATGCCAGCATCCACAGGGCCCCCTGCCTGCTGAAATATTCTACCAGGGGATCGATGACAGCCTCCCTCATATCCCTTGGAGTGCCGAGTGTGGCCTCGGGTTCCCGTGCAAGGAGTGTGGTGACGACACCGGGCAGCATGCAGGCCGCCATTATCAGGTACACCGCAGAAAAGGATATGTGATCTGCCATGATCAGCCCGCCCCCTGAGGCCAGGAGCATCCCCACCCTGTATCCATTCACATAAAGGGAAGAGCCAAGCCCCAGTTCCTCGTCAGTGAGGTCTTCCCTCCTGTAGGCGTCCACTGCAATATCCTGTGAGGCGCTAAAGAAGGTCACAAGGAATGCGGCAAAGGCCACCATCCACGGATTATTGCCCGGCTCGATAGAACCCATCCCTGCAATTGAAAAGATCAGGGCCACCTGGGCGACCAGAAGCCATCCCCTTCTACGCCCTAGAAAGGGCAGGGTAAAACGATCTAGAAAGGGGGCCCAGAGAAACTTCACGGTGTAGGGGATGCCCACCAGTGCCATCATCCCTATGACACTGAGATCTACCCCCTCTTCCTTCATCCATGCCTGCAATACGGTTATGGTCAAGAGGAGAGGCAATCCACAGGAAAAGCCCATGAGAAGTGCCACCAGCATGCGGCGGCTCAGAATCACCGCAATGAGTGGTCTTTGTTTCTCTACGTCCACGTATCCTTCATTTCCCATGGGACATACTCATCAAGGCCTAATCCAGGGCCAAAAAGGTGTTGGGATCCAGTCTTACGCTGACGTCCTTGACAGTGGCGTTTTCATGGTCCTTCAGGAGTCTCAGGAAGACCCCTGTCGAATCAGGCCACAGCTCAATGATAAGGCTGAACAAATCGTCCAGTTTATGGCATGGATACGGTATGCCTCTTTCATTGACCTGGGTAATATGTCGGTGAGATAGGGCGGATAGCCACACCTCCAACTGGAACTCCCCGGCGATTCCCCGGAGCCCTTCAAAGACCGTCCTTTCGGCCTTTTCAAAATCAAGGCCGTCCACAATCAGGGCATTTGGGCTGAACTGGAGCTTTTCCGCCAAGTTATTCAGGTTGGTTCGGAGGCGTTCCACCTCAAAACTCTGATTTAGATAGGCGAGGATCATCCTGTTCCTGTCAATAAGCATTCTATACTCGTCACCATCCCCTAACTCCAAGGCCTGAACAAGGTCATGGTAGATGACGTTGTAGAAAGATGTCACCTTTTCCGGCCCTTCCTCCAGGGAAACGTGAACCAGCTTTTCATGCCTAAATATCTTATCCAGTGCAATATGTATCAGGCATGCCGTCTTTCCTACGCCGGCCCTGGCAATAAGGACTCCCAGGTTTCCAGGCCCCAATCTCTTCCTCGAGGACTTGCTCAAGATCCTCAAGGGACTGACTGAAATAAAGTCTTTCATGATTTTCCCTCTCCCTTTGATCTTTTCCCGATCTTTGATTTCAGGTCCTCTTGAATGGATTGAGGGACCCTGGCATACCTTGAGAACTCCATGCTAAACTCTGCCTTTCCCTGGGTAAGAGACCTGAGGGTAGTGGCATACCCGAACATCTCTGCAAGCGGGACCTCTGCCTCGATGGTAGTCAATATTCCAGTCTCTGTAGAACTTGTAATGATCCCCCTTCGCTGATTTATGGAGGCCATCACATTTCCCTGAAATTCCGGAGGTCCTTCTACAGAGACCTTCATTAAGGGCTCAAGTATGACCGGTTTGGCCTTCATATAGGCCTGCCTGAAGGCGCCCGTTGCTGCTGCGCTAAAGGCCCTTTCAGAGGAATCCACGCTGTGAGACCTGCCGTCATTGAGCGTCACCTTCATGCCAAGGATTGGAAACCCGATCAATTGACCTTTTGCAAGACAAGAGCGGAATCCCTTCTCCACTGCAGGGATAAACTCAGTCGGGACTACTCCCCCCTTGACTTCATTGACGAACTCGTATGTCCCAGTCGCTGAAGGCTCTATAAACCCTGCGATCCGTCCGTATTGCCCTGCGCCTCCTGTCTGTTTCTTGTGGGTGTAGTCAAAGGATGCCCTTTCGGTTATAGCCTCCCTATAGGCCACCTGCGGTGCCCCGGTGCTTACACTTGCATTGAACTCCCTCTTCATCCTCTCAACATAAACCTCCAGGTGCAGTTCACCCATCCCTGAGATTATGGTCTCGCCCGATTCCTGGTCCACATAAGATTTAAACGTGGGGTCTTCCCTTGTAAATCTATTGAGGGCCTTGGACATATTCTGCTGGGATCTATTATCCTCAGGGGTTATGGTGAGGGAGATGACCGGATCAGGCA
>CAYVMN010000270.1:0-1424 GCA_964452575.1 uncultured Desulfobacteraceae bacterium
TCCCCTTGCTAGGGCCTACTTCCCTCAGCACCGGGAAAAGGTCGCAGACGGTATCGATATTCCAGTGGCCTTGTTTTTTCGCAGACATGCGCCTGGCGATCTCCAGGTTCTCGAAGGCGCTCAGATCAGGAAAGATTCGGCGATCGTCCGGTACGTATCCGATCCCGAGACGTGCAATTTCAAAGGGTTTTTTCCCGGCTATCTCCTTACCGTGAAATCTGATGCTCCCCGTTCTGGGCGGCGTTAACCCCATGATACTCCTCAAGGTTGTGGTCTTCCCCGCCCCGTTTCTTCCCAGTAGAGAGACGACCTCCCCCTTTGCAATACCCAGGGAAATCCCCTGAAGGACATGGCTTTGGCCGTAATAGGTATCGATATCATCTATTTCAAGGATCATGCGATTCCTTCCTCTAACTCCTCCCCGAGATAGACCTCTCTGACATCTTGATTTTCCTTGATTTCATCAGGCCTTCCATCGGCTATGACCTTGCCCCTGTGCATCACGACGATGCGGTCTGAAAGGCTAAAAACCACATCCATATCGTGCTCCACGATTATGAAAGTGGTTCGCTTCTCCTTGGATAGCCTCCTGATGTTTTCGAGGATTTTTACGCGCTCCCCCGGATTCATCCCAGAGGTAGGTTCATCCAGGAAGCAGAGCTCGGGTTGAGAGGCCATGGCTATGGCCATTTCCAGCAGCCTCTGATCTCCATGGGATAGTTCACCGGCCAGCAACTCCCTCTTGTCCCACAGCCCCACGTCTCTTGATATCTTCTCAACCTGACTTATGACGTCATCATATGCATTCAGTCGAGAGAAGAGCCTGAGGCTCTTATTTAAGAGAGATAGGACGGGAATCTGGATATTCTGGAGCACCGTCAGTGTGGTAAAGATATTCATGACCTGAAAAGAACGGCCTATTCCTCTCTTTACCCTTTCACTAGTGGGCATTTTGGCAATCTCTTCACCCTTGAAGAAGATCCTCCCCGAATCCACCGGAAGGCTACCGGTCAACAGGTTGATCAGGGTAGTTTTGCCCGCACCATTGGGGCCGATGATCGATGTGAGCGTATCTGCTGTGAAATGGATATCTACTCCATCCACGGCCATGAAATGGCCAAAGGCCTTTCTTAGCCCCTCAGTTCTCAACAGCTCGGTCACCGGAGGCTCCTCTCAGCAAACCGCAAACGGATCCATGGAACCACGCCGCCCGGAAGGGCCATTACCAATGCCAGCACGATTGCACCAAGCCAGATGAGCCAGTACTCCGTAAACCTGACGATGATGTCCTTTATCACATAGAAGAGAAATGCGCCCACTATAGGACCTGAAAAGGTGTGGATGCCGCCAAGGAGGGTGGCCATGACCGGTTCAGCGGAATGGGTCCAATGGGCCAGGGGCGGTGTCACCGTGTTCTCCAAAGG
>CAYVMN010000270.1:1524-4506 GCA_964452575.1 uncultured Desulfobacteraceae bacterium
CCACTTCCAGGCAAGGGAGTAGATCATCATCCCAAAGCAGAGGGTCAGCATGGCAAAATAGATGCGGGTATGGCGGATGCAGAGGAACCCTAGCATCAAGGCCACTATCCCAGCGAATAGGACCCCGCAGATGATACCAGGCAGGAGGGATGGCATTACCAAGAGGACCTTGGCACACCCGTAGGCCCCGCACGCGTAGAAGCCTGCCTGACCAAAGGAGAGCAGGCCCGTATATCCCAAGAGGAGGTTGAATCCCAGGGCAAATACGGAAAGGAGTAAGATATGCATCACCATGTAAATGACGTATTTTCCGGCGAGTTGAGGCAGGAAAAACAAGAAAACCATCAGCGCCAAAATAAGAAGGACAGGGATTTTCTTATACATCGCTTTACACACCAAATAATCCCTCTGGTTTCAGCAACAAGACTACGGCCATCACCACGAAGATGATGAACAGCTCAAATACCGGGAAGAGCAGGATGCCGTATGCTGTCAACACCCCAACGATGATTGCTCCAATAAAGGCCCCTTTTAGATTTCCCAGCCCTCCGATCACCGTCACTACAAAGGCCTGGACAATAATGGCCGCCCCTATACCGGGGGCTACCACTCGAACAGGGGTGCTCAGGGCACCCCCGAGGGCCGCCAAAGCCGCCCCGAGCATAAAGACCGCTGTAAACAGGATTGGGATATTAACCCCTATGGCGCTTGCCATCTCTCTATCCGATGCCGAGGCCCGAATGATCCTTCCCCACCAGGTCCTTTCCAAAATGAGCCATAGCCCGATTGCGACGCCTATCCCTGCCCCAATTATAAAGAGGTTGTAAATGGGAAAGGGCCTGCCGACGATGGGGATGGCGCCACTGAGGAACTCAGGCATCGGAGGAATCATAAATACGCCGCCCCACGTCATCTTTACGGCATCGTCGAAGATGAGGATGAAGCCAAAGGTCAGGAGAAGCTGATAGGCAACGTCCAGGTGGTAGATGAACCGGAGGAAGAACCGTTCCATGATCAGACCTACCAGCGCGACGCCCATAAGGCTCAAAAGCAGGGAGAGCCAGAAATTTATCCCCCAGAGCCCGTAGAAGGTAAAGGCGAAATAGGCTCCGAGCATAAATAGACTGCCGTGGGCGAAATTCAGTATCCCCAGGACACCGAATACAATGGTTAACCCGGCGGCAATGAGCCAGAGATACATGGCCAGACTCAGTCCCACCAGGCCCTGAAACGCTAGGGCTTCCATTAACCTACCTTCCGCTATTTGTTGCCCTTTTCCCTCATTTTGAGGGGGAGCCAGTAGATGACTGATTCCCCCTCAACCAGTTTTACTCAATGGGCGGGAAGGGTGGTTTCCGATAGTAATCTTCGGCGGGTATTACCTTAAGGTCCCCCAATACAGGTAAGGGGTAAGCCGGGTCATGAATGACCTTGCCTGCCGGAACGTTATAAACCGCCTGATGATCCTCAGGCCTGAAGTATCTCTCCCCAGCGGGGCAGTTGATCTTCATTCCCTCTAAGGCCTTGATAAGCTTTGCCGTTTCCAGACCTTTTGCCTTTTCAATAGCCGCCTTGAATGCATAGATGGCCGAGTAGGAAGTCTCTGCCGAATAGTTGGGGTACCTGGCCCATCTCTTCAGAAATTTCTCAACAAAGGCCTTGTTTTCAGGGGTATCGGGCCAATTATGGATGTAGCGGGCAGTGGCCCAAAGCTTCCCTTTGAATTTATTCTGGGCGACCTCCCTTGCCAGTCCCTCTAAGACATCCACAGAGCCGCCCATGGCCTGCCACCACACCTGAATTTGATCAAAAACCCCAAGGAGCAAGGCCTGCCTTAGGTCCATTACTGCTTCACCTGCCCATGGCGTTGCAAAGATGCCGTCCGGCTTCTTGGCCATTACGGCTGAAAGGTGAGGGGTAAAATCCGTCGTCCAGAAGGGCGCCCAGGCCTCAGCCACAAACTCCACGTCAGGGCGGTATTTTTTCAATGTGGATTTGAACAGGGCCCAGCAGGTACGGCCGTACTCATAATCGCAGTTAATACCAGCCCATCTCTTGACCTGCGGGAAATCCTTAAAGATCATAGCAGCAATGATGCTGTCCTGGTAAACAGGGACGCTTATCCTGAAAATATTCTTGATTCCCTGTTTGTAAACCAGGTTTTCAGTAAGCTTTTCCGTTGCCGCGTGACAGAACATGTGAATCCGGTCGAGCTCGGGAAGAACAGGACCCAGGGCCATGCAGACGCCACTGGAGTCCACTCCAAAGAGGAGATGTGCCCCCCAATCCTGCACCATATATCTGGCATTCTTAACGGCCACCGCAGGTTTTAACTCTGAATCCATAAACTTCATCTCCAGTTTGCTTCCCAATATCCCACCGGCTGCATTTATCTCATCAATGGCCAATGTAGACCCCATGATCATCTGCCGTCCATAATCGGCGTGCGCCCCAGAAGTGACCCCTTGTCCCCCTATCTTGATTACCTTTGGGAGGTCAGCTGGACAAACTGGAGGAGCCAAAATAAAGGCCACAAACAAAGCAACCCCTAATATCCCTGTCATCCTTTTCATCTTCAACCTCCTTTCTCCATTAGCAAGAGTCCCCCTTTTGTTACCCTAAAGAAATTCCAAGATCTTCTTTGAGTCACCTCCTTTCTCCAATTGGTTGTTGCCACCACCAGTAATTCAGGCCTTCCACATACCGACTATGTCTCGATCAGTCGACGGAGAAGAATTAGACCCACATGATCTTGAGCTCAGTTTTACGCTTAGGGTGGCTTTTTGGGGACGACACTTCAGACTCCTAATAGAATACGCCTCTTCTATTAGGAGTTACAAAGGCACATTTTGAGGACTTTCTCCATCAGGCAACCTCCGGGATAGAGGTTAAGTTGATGTGAGACAATAGCGATCTAAGGAGACAATAAAAAGCCCCCGATGTCAAGCATATTATATCCACTCTTGGGTGGACATTCGATAA
>CAYVMN010000271.1:0-4305 GCA_964452575.1 uncultured Desulfobacteraceae bacterium
CCTGATGTGGTTCAGCCTTGTAGTGGTCCTCATGATTACGGGGAGTGCCAGCCGTTCAGACAGGTCAAAGGCGGCAACGGTCATATCCTTCATCTCCTGGGGGCTTGTAGGTTCCAGCATAGGGAGACCGGATAGCCTGGCATAGTAACGGTTGTCCTGCTCGTTTTGGCTTGAGAAGAGAGAGGGGTCGTCAGCGTTGACAATAACCATTCCGCCCTTTACCCCCACATAGGCCAAGGTCATCAGGGGGTCGGCTGCCACATTGAGCCCAACGTGTTTCATTGTCACCATGGTCCTCAGGCCGGAGATCGCAGCCGCTGCCCCCACCTCCAAGGCGACCTTTTCGTTGGTTGAATATTCGAAGTAGAGATCGGTCTCTCTGCTGATTGCAAAGAACTGTTCTGGAACCTCTGAAGAGGGTGTTCCAGGGTAACAGGTGGCAAATGATACCCCTGCCTCGAGGGCCCCCCTTGCGATGGCCTCGTTACCCAACAGAAGCATCTCCTTGCCGGATTCCTGTGATAAAAGCCTGTGCATGCCTTTACCCTCCCATTAATCCCCCAGGATAGAAATCGTCTGAGGCGAAATCAGATCCTAAAGCCCTTTGCCGAGCCCCCATAGGTCTTCCTGAGCTTGGGCTTCTCTATCTTGCCAGTGGGATTCCTGGGGACGTCCCCAAGAAAGACCTTCCTGGGCCTCTTATAACGGGGGAGGGCCCCTGAGAATTCAAGGATCTCTTCTTCGGTAATCTCTTGGCCAGGTTTGGCTTGCACGATTGCCGCTACAATTTCACCCAGCCGCTCGTCAGGGATCCCGATGACAGCCACATCGTGGATCTTTGGATGCTCCATGAGAAAATCCTCTATCTCAACGGGGAAGATGTTCTCCCCTCCCGTGATGATAAGGTCCTTTTTCCTGTCCACAAGCCAGATGAATCCGTCCTCGTCAAACCGGGCCATGTCGCCTGTCAGAAGCCAGCCGTTGATAAGGGCCTCTCTGGTGGCCTCGGGGTTTTTGTAGTATTCCCTCATTATTCCCGGGCCCTTGACCATGAGCTCACCAGTTTCGCCTTTGGGGATCTCCTTATGGTCGTTATCCACGATCTTGCACTCCCAATCGAATCCGGGAATACCGATGGCGCCCACCTTGTGAAGGTTTTCTATGCCCAGGTGGACACATCCTGGCCCGGCCGTTTCGCTCAGTCCGTAGTCTGTGTCGTAATCGTGGTTGGGAAAGACCTTTTTCCAGTTCTTTATGAGACTGGGCGGAACAGGCTGCGCCCCGATATGCATCAACCTCCACTGGGCCAATTGATAGTCATCCAGGGTTACATCTCCATTCTCGATGGCCACCAGAATATCCTGGGCCCACGGCACCAGAAGCCAAACGATGGTGACCCTTTCTTCAGATATGGCCTCGAGTATCCATTGCGGCCTGATACCCTTCAAGATTACCGCCCTGGCACCAACGATCAAATTACCGAACCAGTGCATCTTGGCCCCGGTATGATAAAGTGGGGGGATGCATAGAAAATTGTCTACATGGGTCTGGTTGTGATGACGGTTCTCTATCACGCACGCATGTTCAAGGTTCCTGTGGGTCAGGAGTATCGGCTTGGGGGTTCCAGTGGTACCTGAGGTAAAATAGAGGCCAGCCTCATCCAGGAGATTAACAGGGATGCCGGGATCCTCCGTAGAACCGGTCTCCAGAAATGCATTAAATGGCTCTGCAAAATCAGGCGTAATACTATCAGGGCCCAGGAAGACATAGCTCCCGATGGTTCCTAGGTTCCCTCTAATACTATCAATGCGGTCTACAAACTCCTCTCCGAACAGAATGCCCTTGGCCTCGGCGATTTCGGCGCAGGACCGGATATCGTCTGCCGTGAACCGAAAATTCAGGGGCACTGCCCATGCCCCTGTCCGGAGAATCCCAAAGTAGGCAGGGAGCCATTCCAGACAGTTCATCAGGAGGTGGATGACCTTGTCTCCCTTTCCAATGCCCCTTGCAATCAAGGCATTGGCAGTCCGGTTGGCAATGTCATCGAATTCCTTCCATGTTATAGAGGTCCTTTTTCCCTTTGAAGGGTCTCTTTCGATCAGGGCGACCTCATCCCCGTACATCCTTGAGTTTCTTGCCAAAATCTCCGTGATGATCATGGTAATTCTCTTCAAAGATGGGCCTTGGCCCTGGCAATAAACGGTGAGGTCTTGTACTCTTCGACAAATTTTTTTAGGGTCTCTTCTGCCTTTTTGGATTGACCATCTAACCGGTAGAGTCGCGCCAGGCTATACATGGCTGTCTCCCTGAAGGGGTCCTCAAGCCGGTCCAGGATAGAGTTTAGGAACCCTATGGCCTTCTTGAGGTCTCCTTTGGCCTCGTAACAGGCGGCCAGTGCCAGCTGGGTTAGCGACCGGAGACTCCCTTCGCCCGAAAGCGTCTTTGAGAACTTCATGTACAGGTCTATTGCCTCATCGTACTTCTTTTCAGCGAATTTCAGATAGGCGACTTGGGGGAGGGCCAAACGGGCGGCCTTTGATCGTCCATACTCATGGATTACCTTGTCAAACAACTCCTCCGACTTTTTTAGCTCCTCAGGTGCTGCATCAGGCTTCATGTTTTTACTGAGGGTATCATTGGCAAGGTTATAGGCCTCTTGCCCATTCCTATTGACATAACGCATATAGGTATGGGCCCCAAGGTAGACAGCAACGATGAGGGCTATGGCGTATCCAGCGTAGTTGAATGCAGTTCTGTGGGCATTAAAGAAGCCGAAGGCCCTGGAGGAAAAACTGAGAAATTCGTCTGTCCCTTTAACGAGTTCTTTTCTTTTTATCTTCTTTGCCATAGATTGTACTCTTTCTGGTAAATATGGATCTTCCGTCTTTAAGGCAACCCTGATAACAGACGGGAAAATTGCCGTCAACCCTGATGATGCATCAGATGGCCTCCAAATGCAAGAAAAAGGCTAACAGTTCACCACTGAGATCACTGAGAACACAGAGGGAATAAAATGTTAAGGTTCTTAAAGACGGTATACGCCGGTTAATCAATGATTAAAACAAAAGAGTTTGCTCTGTGTACTCTGTGCCCTCTGTGGTGAACGATTGCGAAAAAGGCTATCGCTTGAGTGGCAAAAAGACTGCTTGTTTTTTTCAATGGAAACCTCAATAATCCAAGCCTGTAAGCAATGCGCGGCATGCAGGGCCTTGGCCTAAGGCTGCCTGAGGAGAAGATCGGTTGCCTTTATTAGATAGTTTCCTGGACTTTCTTAATACATTGCCAGATGCACTCATATACCTACTGTTGGGGGTGAGCGCGTTTGTTGAGAACGTCTTTCCTCCCATACCAGGAGATACCATTACGGCCTTCGGCGCCTTCCTGGTGGGCATTAACAGGCTCCATTTCCTTGGTGTATTTCTTTCTACCGTCTTGGGGAGCCTCATGGGGTTTATGTTCCTTTTCTGGATAGGGGGTCTCCTGGGCCGGGGATTTTTCTTGGAAAGGGACTACTGGTTCTTCAAGGCCCAAGACATCATAAAGGCCGAAAACTGGTTCCGAAGGTATGGCTATCTGCTCATAGCGCTGAATAGGTTTTTCCCCGGCATAAGGTCAGTCATTTCCATTGCAGGGGGTATATCAAGACTTAAGATCTCTAGGGTCTTGTTCCTTGCCCTTATCAGTTGTGGCGCATGGAATCTGATATGGATCTTTTTCGGTTATATGCTGGGGAGTAACTGGGAGACGGTCAGAGACAGGATGGCCCAAATCATGGCACGCTACAATGTCGTAGTCCTAATACTCGTCGGCTTGGCTCTCCTTTTCCTTGCAATAAGAGCGATTGTGAAGAGGCGTAGATGACGGTAGGCATCTTCTATCTGGTTTCTTCTACGATCCAGTCCAGGAATGGCCTGTTTCCGTCAAGTATTGGGAGACTCACTATACAGGGGCACTCATAGCTGTGCATCGATTTTACCTTCTCGATCAGCTCAGGAACCAGCGTCTCCTTGGTCTTTGAAATGATTGTTACCTCCCTGTCTTCCTGGATTTCCCCTGCCCACCGGTAAATGGAATTTATTCCGTCAATGATATTGACGCATGCGGCGAGCCTGCTTGAAACCAATTCCCTACCAATGGTCTTGGCCTCATCCATATTGCCGGCAGTTATATAAACTAAATTCGTTCTCATGATCTTCCTCCAGTAACAATTGTCGTAACACTTTAGCGTTTTGAAAACACTGAGGAGTAAGATGACGGACCGTGAGGGTCTTTTTTCCAAAGGACGTAACCCAAATTCTTCACAGC
>CAYVMN010000272.1:0-4229 GCA_964452575.1 uncultured Desulfobacteraceae bacterium
ACCATTCCTGACATGCGTGCGGCTATCACGGGAGATCTTGACCCGCTCCATTCCGCTGCTGGGGGAGCCGCCCTTGAATATGAAGCCGCAGAGATCTTCCTTCTCAAGTTCCTTTACTCGTCTCCTGGCCCAGGTGAGCATGCGCTTGGTATGGTCCACTTTTGTGCGGCTGGTAACGAGCCGGGGTGATTCTACGTCTCCCTCAAGACGCATGGCCTCCCTTGGTACCCCCAGGCCGCACTCAACTTCCGGGCAGACGGGCAGGTATTCCACATATTTACCGAGCGTATCCCGCAAAAACCTGTCCAGCTTGTGCCCCCCATCATAGCGCACCTCTTTCCCAAGAAGGCAAGAACTTATTCCAAGCCGTATTTTCCCTTCTATGCCAGACATGCTCAACTATGGCTACAACCTGAGCCAGGGCAGTTTATCCAGGTCCACGTTGCCCCCGGAGAGGATTATTCCAACCCGTTTTCCCATGACACTGAATCGATGGGTGAGAATCGCACCCAGTGGCACTGCCGCCGATGGTTCAATTACGATTTTCATTCGCTCCCAGATCATCCGCATTGCCCTAATAATGCCTTCTTCGCTCACCGTAACAATGTCGTCCACATAATCCATTACGATTTGGAAGGTCTTATCCCCTAGCGAGGTCAGGAGTCCGTCTGCGATGGTATTAGGATTTTCGGAGGCAATGAGCCTTTTGGCCTGAAACGACCGATATGCATCGTCTGCCCCTTCCGGCTCGACAGCTATCATCCTGGTTTCAGGGGAAAGCGCATGAACTGTCAACGCTGTACCACTCGTCAAACCACCCCCTCCTATCGGGGTCATGACCGTATCCAGCCTGCCAACCCCTTCGAGTAGCTCCAGGACAGCTGTGCCCTGTCCAGCGATAACGCGATAATCATTGTAAGGATGGAGGAATCCGGCGCCGGTTCTGTCAACAATACGGGCAAGACATTCCTCTCGTGCTTGAAGAGACGGGGCGCTAAAGGTTATCTCCGCTCCGTAGCCAGCCACGGCGGCCTTCTTGACCTCCGGGGCATTTTCCGGCATCACCACATACGCTGGAATTCCTCTCAAACGGGCGGCAAGGGCCAGAGCGGCCGCATGATTGCCTGATGAATGAGTTGCCACACCACGGGAGGCCTCCTGGTCGCTCAGAGAGAATACCGCGTTTGTTGCACCTCGAATCTTGAATGCACCTACTTTCTGGAAGTTTTCACACTTAAAATAGATCTCTCCTCCCACCATCCTGTTGATCCCATCGCACGTGAGAACTGGCGTTCGGTGTATATGAGCACGAATACGATCTGCCGCATTTCTAATTTCATCTATGGTTGGGATACCCGTCAATTTGGAAAGCTCCCCTTAAGTAAGCTTTTGAATGGCAAAGTCCGCATAACGTTAACCTGATTATTTAGCATAATCAATTCCATTGTATTCGATATTTGACAATAGCCTTGAATTCTGCATATGAGATTATTGATATTTCTTAATCGATACAGCATATGATTTCAAATGGTTTTTGGCCTGAGTTTCAATAGGGTAACCTGGTAAGGTATTGACAAGGAGCCCAAGGCCTTTTACGCCTTGAAGGGGGCGAGCCATTTAGATATAAGACCTAACCGCATAAAGCCAGGGAAAAAGAGGGGCTGTTTATGGGACCCGGTCACTGAGAACTGAGGCAGGCTAAACACTAACACCAAACAACGAGAGGTAGAAACAAAGAATGGCTATTCTGACTATCGACAAAGACAGGTGTAAGAAGGATGGCATCTGCGTCCAGGAGTGCCCCGTTGCAATCATACGCCTCGATCGGGATGACGGACACCCGAAAATGGTGCCAGGAGGGGAGCCGATGTGCCTGGCCTGCGGGCATTGCGTAGTGGTCTGCCCCCACGGGGCCCTCAGCCACAAACTAATACCTATCGAGGCCTGCCCTTCCATTAGAGAGGATCTCGAGGTCTCTCCTGAACAGGCAGTCCAGTTACTGAGGTCGCGACGTTCAGTCCGCGTTTACGAGGATAGGCCTGTAGAGAAAGAGGAGATCCAGAGACTGATTGAGATCGCCCGCTATGGCCCCACCGCAAGCAACGTCCAGCCTCTCGAGTGGTTGGTTATCACAAAAAGGAGTGAGATAAAGACTATTTCGGGACTTACCGTGAACTGGATGCGCCAGGGGCTCGGTGAGCAGGGAAATTCGGCTGGCACCTATCCTTATGCGTCCCTTATTGTGGCAGCCTGGGATGCAGGGTTCGATGCCATTCTCAGGAACGCGCCGGTATTGGTTATTGCCTCGGCCCCAAAAGAGGCCAATAACGGTCTCGTAGACCTGACTATCGCCCTCTCATACCTGGAGCTTGCAGCCCTATCAGTCGGCCTGGGGACATGCTGGGCCGGCCTGCTTCAGGCCGCTTTGCGCAATTGGCCTCCCTTACGAGAGGTGGTGGCCCTGCCCGAGGGGCATATTCACCACTATCCCATGATGCTCGGTTATCCCAAATTCAAATATTTCCGTCTCCCCGAGCGTGAGAAACCTAAGATTACCTGGAGGTAGCAGGACAGATATGTGAAGGAGTTGATAAGGATAGCTGGACTATTTACTGGAGACAAACCTGGGACGGATGGGAGAGGCCTGTAAAGGGGAAGGGAGGTATTCGGGTCTTACGTTTTGTAAGGCGTGGAAGATATTTCCCTTTACCTTCTTGTTCGACCGGTAAAATCGATCGAGCATCTCTTTGATCTCTCCCCTCTTAGAAGAACCGGCCGACGGACAACCCAAATTGACCTTGGCCCAACCCATGGACCTAAAATAGCGCAAGATGAGGTCTTCATCTATCAAATAGAGGGGTCGAATCACGGTCAATTTCCCGCCGAAGAACTCTTGAACTGGCACCATGGTGCTAATAGAGGCCCCGTAAAACACATTCAGAAAAAAGGTCTCAATAAGGTCGTCCTTGTGGTGCCCGAACGCCACGCGGTTACACCCCATATCGTGTGCCACCCTAAAGAGGAGTTTTCGTCTCAGACGAGAGCAAAGAAAGCATGGGTTCTCTCGGTTTTCCGGGCCGTGGGCCCTGGGACCAATATCGCTATCCAGCACCTTATATTCAAATTCATGCCTCGAAAAAAAGGCCTCCATCTGGCTGGAGGAATTCGCGCCAAAGCCCGGGTCCACGTGGACTGCCGTGATCTTATACTCGATCGGTATACGCCTTATCCTTTCCCTCAGAAGCCAGAGGAGAGAAAGGCTATCCTTCCCGCCCGATACAGCCACCAGGACGTGATCACCATCCCTGATCATGTTGTGATGGTGAATTGCCTTTCCAAGGAGCCGCCTCATCTCTTTTTCAGCAAAACCCACTACCTTTTTTCAACCTCCTCAACCTCGCTCCCCGAATAGGTTTGTCCCGATCCTCACCATGTTGGCCCCTTCTTCAATGGCGACCCTGTAGGAATTGGACATGCCCATGGAGAGATACGTCATCTCCACGCCAGAGATGTTCAGCCTCTTGATCTCATCGAAAACCTGCCTCGTCTTTTGGAAGTATGGGCGGGCATCCTCTGGGTCCCCGGCAAGAGGTCCCATGGTCATAAGGCCCATGATCTTGATATTGCTCAACTCTGAGATCTCTTTGACAAGGGGCACGGCATCCGCTGGCATCACACCTGCCTTCTGCGGTTCCTCAGCGCTATTTATCTCGATCAGGACCGGCATTACCTTTCCTGTCTTTTTGCATGCCTTGTCTATTGCCCTGGCAAGCCTTGCCGAATCTACGGTCTCGATCATGTCGAAGATCCTGACGGCCTTGTTGGCCTTGTTGCTCTGTAAGTGCCCGATCATGTGCCATTTTGCCATTGCGCCCACGGCTTCAAAGGCCTTCTCCGCCTCTTGAACGTAGTTATGACCTATTATCCTGAGTCCTGCCTCCACCGCCTCCAGGACCTCTGCCGGTGTCCGCGTCTTCGCCGCACCAACAAGCTCCACACCGGGCGGTAATTCTTCCAAGATCCTTTTCACATTTTCTCTGACCATTTTTCCTCTCCTTTTCCATGAATTGTTACCTGAATTCTTCGAATGTGTAAACCCAGTTTGACCTCCGCAGGCGATAATTAGGGTTGCCTCCATTGCGATCTTTCTGTTAAAATTAATTGTAACATTTTAGTTTTGAAAACACTGAGGAGTAAGATGACAGACCGTGAGGGTCTTTTTTCCAAAG
>CAYVMN010000273.1:0-4210 GCA_964452575.1 uncultured Desulfobacteraceae bacterium
GCAGAGGCTGTGAAGAATTTGGGTTACGTCCTTTGGAAAAAAGACCCTCACGGTCTGTCATCTTACTCCTCAGTGTTTTCAAAGCGCTAAAGTATTACAAAAGATGCAAGAGGTTTTCAAAGGGCAACCAGATACCATGGACAAAAGAGTTGAGTTTTTTTATAAGGTTCTTATTATTTGTGACATTAGTATGGGAAAGGAGTTGTTTCCATGAAGATCAGGATTGTTATTGGTCATTTGAGCCTTGATGCGGAATTGAACGCGACCGTTACTGCCAGTAAGATAGCGGAGGTCCTTCCATTGGAGGCCTCCTTCAATACCTGGGGGGATGAGATATATTTTACCGTCCCTGTCAAGGCGGAACTGGACGAAAGTGCCAGGGAAGAGGTGGAGATAGGAGACCTGGGATACTGGCCCGCCGGTCAAGCCTTTTGCATCTTTTTCGGACCCACACCTATGAGCAGGGGGGGGAGGATCGTACCTGCAAGTGCCGTCAACCTGATCGGGAGGGTAAAGGGCAATGCCAAGAGGTTGAAAGAGGTGATGGAAGAGGATAGGGTAGTGGTGGAGAGGGATCTCGATGAGTTGGCTGAGGAGGCCTAGGCTTTTTGGAAGAGGCAAAGGGGAAGCATTCGGTATGAAAAAGGTTATCAAGATGAGGGAGATGTCGGATAATCAGAAGGGCATTATCAGAAAGATATCGGCCACCGGCGACATGGGAAGAAGAATAAGAGAGATGGGTCTTGTACCCGATACCCCTATCCAGATACAGGGCCGTGCCCCCCTAAGAGATCCTGTTGCCATAAAGGTCAAAGATTTTACACTGACCCTGCGAAATAACGAGGCAAGCTGCATCTTGGTGGAGGTAGAAGCACCGGAGCCCAAGTAGATAGGATGAAGGAAAAGATCACCATAGCCCTCGCAGGCAATCCCAACTCAGGGAAATCTACGGTCTTTAATGCCATTACCGGTGCGAGACAGCATATTGCCAATTACCCAGGGGTGACTGTGGAGAAGAAGTCTGGCAGTGTCATCTACAAGGGCGCTGAAATAAAGGTGGTGGATCTTCCCGGGACCTATTCTCTTACCGCCTATTCCCTTGAAGAGATAGTGGCCAGGGACTTTTTGGTCAACGAGAAACCGGATCTGGTGGTAGATATAGTGGATGCCTCCAATCTGGATAGAAACCTTTATTTGGCGGTGCAGCTCAAGGAGCTTGGCGTCCCAATGGTCATTGCCTTAAACATGATGGATGTGGCGGAATCTCGGGGGATCAATGTAGATCACCAGCTATTATCCACCCTGTTTCAGGCCCCTGTGGTCCCGATGGTGGCCAGATCAAAGCAAGGGATCCGGGAATGCCTTGACAAGGTACTCGAGTCTGCAAGGCTTGACCTGGAATGGAGGCCGGCGGTGATTTCCTATGGCAATGACATCGACCGAAGCCTGGAGGAGATAGATGCAATAATCAGGAAATCGCAGGTCCTTAACACCAAGTATCCCTCGAGATGGTGTGCACTCAAGTGTCTCGAAGGGGACAGGCAGATCCTGGATCTCCTGAAAAAGGAATCCGATCTTGGCCGAACAATAGAGGACCTCTGCCGGGCTGCCTCAAAGCACACCTTGGATACCCTGGACGAAGATCCGGAGGGCATAATAGCCGGTCATCGTTACGGCTACATCGCCGGCATCACCAGGAAGGTCATCAAGAGGAAGGTGGAATTGCGCCTGAACCTCTCAGACAAGATCGATAAGGTCCTGACAAACCGGATTGTCGGCCCCCTCTTCATGATAGCCATACTCTATGTAATCTATATCTTCACCTTCTCCGCGAGTGAGGTCCCGATTCATATGCTTGAGGCCTTCTTCCGATCCCTTAAGGACATTGTCTCTGCCATCATTCCTGAAGGATATCTACGGTCATTGATCGTCTCGGGCATCATCGACGGGGTGGGAGGTGTCTTGGGGTTCATCCCCCTCATAATGTTCATGTTCCTTGCCATAGCCATTCTAGAGGACTCCGGCTATATGGCGAGGGTTGCCTATATGCTTGACAGGGTGCTCAGCTGGTTCGGCCTCCATGGGAATTCGGTCATCGCCCTCATAGTCAGCGGCGGGATCTCCGGCGGGTGCGCCGTACCTGGAATAATGGCCACAAGGACCCTGAGGGACCCAAAGGAGAGGATCGCCACCCTCCTGGTGGTGCCATTTATGAACTGTGGGGCAAAATTGCCCGTATACGCCATGCTAATAGGGGCCTTCTTCTTCAAGGATAAGGCGCGGATTATGTTCATCCTCACCCTATTTTCGTGGGGCTTTGCCCTCGTCGCCGCCAAGATCCTCAGGTCCACCATCTTGAGGGGGCCAAAGACCCCTTTTGTAATGGAGCTCCCTCCATACAGGATGCCCACCCTCAAAGGCCTGCTGATACATACCTGGGAAAGGACGTGGTATTATGTCAGAAAGGCGGGTACCGTGATCCTGGGGTTTTCCATTGTCCTCTGGGCCACGATGAACTTCCCGGGGCCTCCACAGGAAAAGGAAAGGGCCTTCGAAGATGCGAGAGTCAAGGTCAAGGAATCCCTGCTGGCCTCTCCCGAAATAAGGGGGTTGATCCCGGATGGCAAGACCCTGGCGGAAGTGAACGGACTATATGATTACTATAGGCGGGCAGTTAGGAAAGGGGAGGCCCAAGTTGGAGAGAGGCTGGAAGGGAGTCCTTTTCTTCCATTAATAGAGACCGCCTATCTCCTCAAAGAGGGTAAGGCCCCTCAAAGAGAAACGGAGGGTGGCCATTTGCAGGCTGCCTCGCGATACCTCCTCTTCAGAGAGGAAATGGTCGAAATAGACGACCGCCAACGCCAGGCTGCCTTGAAGGGCACATTTGCCGGACGGCTTGGACACGGGTTGGAGAGCATCACAGCTCCACTGGGCTTTGATTACAGGATCAACATAGCGCTCCTCGGAGGCTTTGCCGCCAAAGAGGTGGTAGTCTCGACCTTGGGGACCGCCTATTCCATTGGGGAGGCGGACACTGAGGATGGCAGTTCGCTCTCCCAGAGGCTCAGGAGAGATCCTGGCTGGAACCCATTAAAGGCCTTTACCCTCATCATCTTTACCATGCTATACGTTCCTTGTATTGTAACCGTAATCAGTATCCGGAGGGAAAGCTCCTGGATGTGGGCCGGGTTTTCCATAGGATTTAATCTCATAGCGGCATTCCTTGTAGCGCTTATCATAAGACATGCCGGAATGACACTCGGCCTGGGGACACCCTGATTCGTCTTTGGGTTTCCATCGAGAAAGACCCATCGGACGAGAGACTGATTGCCAGATTTGACCACTAATCATGTTTTTAGAACGGGGCACAGAGATCATGCAAAAGATTCCCTTCACGAGGCAAGGGCTCGAGAGGCTAAGGCAGGAGTTAACCCACCTGGAGGAGGTGGTAAGGCCAAGAAACATTCGTGCCATAGGGGAGGCCCGAAGCCATGGCGATCTTAGCGAGAATGCAGAATACCATGCTGCGAAGGACAGGCAGGCCTTCATTGAAGGAAGGATCAATGAGCTTAAATCGGTCATAGCCAAATCAGAGATAATCGAGGTGGAAGAAGCTCCGCCGGACCGTGTCGTCTTTGGCCGCACAGTCCTCTTGTACAACCCGGATACAGATGAAGAGATCGCCTATCAACTCCTCGGACCTTATGAGTCAGACCCTGAAAATCACAAAATATCGGTGACCTCTCCTCTGGGCCAGGCATTGATAGGCAGGGAGATTGGCGACGAGGTAAAGGCCAAGACCCCAGGGGGGGTAGTGGAATATGAGATTATTGAGATACGTTAGGCGAGGTCTTTATGAAAGAAATCTTGGTCCCTTATCCCCGGGTCAATTTGAAACTTGAAACTTGAAACTTGAAATTTGAAACTTGAAATTTGAGACCTGAGACTTGAGATGTCTTCATAATTCCTGTTGTTACCCAGTTTCGAGTTTCCAGTTTCGAGTTTCCAGTTTCGAGTTTCCAGTTTCGAGTTTCCAGTTTCTTTCAATGGCTCCCAGGGCTCTTAACATCGGAAAGGAAGGGACAGCATGGGATGAATTATAGCTTAGAGAAGCGTCTGCAGGGATTTGAGATGGAGAAGGTGAGGCCGAATTGTTTCGTTACCATAAGATACGTAATGAATACCCAACTGCCACAAGGGGTTCTCAAAA
>CAYVMN010000274.1:0-4107 GCA_964452575.1 uncultured Desulfobacteraceae bacterium
TTCCTGGCGGACTTTAGTGAGCTTGTCCAAATAGCCATCCATCCATTTACCCATATTCTTCTCCCCTTGATATAGTAGGCCTTTCCTTGACGAAGGCTTCCGAATTGCTGCAACATCGGGGTCTATACTACAGCAAGACAAAGAAGTGAAGAAGAGTTTGATGCCCCGCATCCCAGGCCAGAGATCATCTACCCAACTTTTTCTTGACTCGCAAGGCTAATCCGGCTACATTTCTTCATGAAGAAAGGATCTTATCACCTTAACGCAAGGGATGAGTGGAAATATGACTCAAGGAGAAAATTCAAGATCAATAGAGGAGGAAACAAAGATGAAAGGATTATCCAGGATGGCTTTTGCCCTAGTGACGGTATTGTTGGCGGGTATATTCATTCTGGTCGGGGTTGCGCCCGCCCTGGCAGATGATGCGACTGAGGCAAAGCAACTTGTTGAAAAGGCAAGGATGAGTTTTGCCAGCTTCCAGACTGCTAAAGAGATGGAGGGATTTCGTGACCTGGTAAAGAAGGCCAAAGGGGTGTTCGTCGCACCTCAGGTGCTAAAAGGCGCCTTCATTGTGGGAGTATCCGGCGGGAGCGGGGTCCTCTTGGCACGCGATACAAAGACCAATAAGTGGTATGGCCCTGCCTTTTACACAATCGGTGGGGCAAGCTTTGGCCTTCAAATTGGGGGGGCTGCTTCTGAGGTGATCTTGCTTGCAATGACCGATCGAGGCGTCACGGCCTTTTTGTCGAACAGTATTAAACTTGGAGGCGACGTAGGGATAGCACTAGGTCCAATTGGAGCCGGCGCTGCGGCTTCGACCGCCAACCTCAGTGCAGATATCTTAAGCTTTTCCCGCTCTAAAGGGCTCTACGGGGGCATCTCTCTTGATGGTGCGGTGGTAGCGACTCGCGACAGTCTGAACGAGGCCTACTATGGCAAGAAGGTAAACTCCACGGATATCCTGGTGCGTCACAGCGTTGAGAATAAAGGATCCGCCGGCCTGATAAATGAGGTTGCTAAGGCTGTCGCAGCCAAGTAGTTGTCTTACTCAAAAATGGGCCCCTTACCAAACAGCCTCCGCTGCACCTCAGTCGGAGTGGGGGGGCCCCTCCGGAATGTCCTGATATCTTGGCTAGAGTTCCCCAGAACATATCCAAGATGCTGGCAATCATCTCTTCCCTTTCCCTTCACGAGACTGCGTCTTGAGTAAGGGTACTCGCCCAGGTCCCTTACAAGCATTGCCCGCAATGGGTTTCAAGCGGATATGGCGGACCAGCCTTCCAAGGTTGAAGTCGGACTTGACGAAGACGCCTAATATGTTATTTTCCGGTAACCAAGGATGCCTCGGCTGATGAGATGAGTGGTTGCTACGGTTCTCGATTGGAAAAAGGGGGCAGGATGGTGTTTTCAAAGATACTTGTGGCCAATAGAGGTGAAATTGCCCTCCGGGTAATCCGGGCCTGTAAGGAACTGGGCATCAGGAGCGTTGCAGTCTATTCAGAAGCGGACGCGACTTCTTTGCATCTTGAGCTGGCCGATGAGCGGGTCTGTATCGGCCCTCCTGTCAGTGCCAAGAGCTATCTAAACATGGAACGTATCATAGAGGCCGCCCACAAAACCGGGGCTGAGGCTATCCACCCCGGGTACGGATACCTGGCAGAAAGCGAGAGTTTTGCCAAGGCCTGCCAAGATAGCGGGTTTGCCTTTATAGGTCCTACACTTCAGAATTTGAGACTGGCAGGTGACAAGATCCGTGCAAAGAGGATCATGAAGGATGCCAGGGTCCCGGTCATCCCCAGCAGTCCGAGCGGAGTTGAAACCAAAAAGGAGGCGGCTGCATTATCCTCTGAGATGGGATACCCTGTGATGATCAAGGCATCGGGCGGTGGGGGCGGCAGAGGGATGAGGATTTGCCCGAATGAGGATGTGCTCATGGAGGAGTTTTCTGTGGCAAGAATGGAGGCCCGCGCCGCCTTCGGGAATGACGAAGTATACATTGAAAAGTACATTACAGGGCCCAGACACATTGAGTTCCAGATCCTGGCAGACCGGATCGGCAATGTCATCCACCTGGGCGAACGAGAGTGCACCATACAGAGGCGGTATCAGAAACTCATAGAGGAGTCGCCCTCACCGAGACTCACACCTGACCTGAGAAAGAAGATGGGGGATGCGGCCGTGGCAGCCGCCAGGGCTGTAAACTATTTTAATGCGGGGACAGTGGAATTCCTCGTGGACCGACACAACAACTTCTATTTCATGGAGGTCAACGCCAGGATACAGGTGGAGCACCCGGTCACCGAGCTGGTAACTGGGAAAGACCTCATAAAAGAGCAGATCAGGCTTTCCTCCGGTGAGGAACTAGGATACACAACAGAAGACCTGAGACCCAGGGGATGGGCCATTGAATGTCGGATCAATGCCGAGGATCCGGAGAGGAATTTCTCGCCATCCCCAGGGGTCGTGAAAGAATACCATCCGCCGGCGGGTTTCGGTGTGAGGCTGGACACCCATCTCTACCAGGGCTATGAATTGCCCATATTCTATGATTCCCTGATCGCCAAGCTCATCTCCTATGACCTGACGAGGCATGGTGCCATCCGCATCATGAAGAGGGCCCTTGAAGAGTTTAGGATCAAACCCATAAAGACGACCATACCCCTTTATCTCAAGATCTTCGAGGATTCCGACTTCCATAAGGGTGAGTTCGACACCAGCTTCATAAATCGGTTTGTTCCAGAACAAGACGAGGATGAATAGGTGGGGGTAGGAAGGAATAAGGTATGAGAGACTTCCTGGAGGCCTATCACAAGTTCCGAGATTCAGTTGACCTTACCAAGAGCGGATTTCTGCCCCATTCAGACAATCTGCTCTGGTGTTTGCTCATGGGCGTTCCAAGGGTCCCTGCCGATGAAGATACCGAAGAAGATTCAATTGTTGCCATCGATCAAAGGGTAAATATCCTGAAGGCCGTATTTGTGGAGGTCAACAAAGACCAGCCCGACGAATTCCTGGACCAGGGTCTTGCCATATACGATCAGGCCGGCAGGATTGCCAAGGCCATGCTCAAGGCAGGGGATTAATCCCTCTTATTATGTATTTCCTTTCCAACCGCATTGAGAAGATCATCTTGCAGCACGGTACCAGAGGTATGGACCGGCTCAGAGAGCACATGCAGCCGGGCTATTGTCAGCGAGCGGCACAGCTTATCTTGGACAACAAGGGGGTGGTCCTTATAGGCACCGGATTCCCTGTCTCCGGGAGTTTTGAGAGCGATGGTCCTATTGGCGCCATTGCACTTTATCGTGTACTTGAGCACCTGGGCTGTGGGCCTATGTTCGTATGTGCACCTCCCATATCAAGGATACTTTCAAGGGACTTCGTCACTTACGAGTTTTCCATTGCTTCCTGGGATGAGAGCCGGTCATTTGTCCGGCAGGCCATTTCGAAATTGAACCCTTCGTTGGTCGTATCTGTTGAACGACCTGGGGTCGCGGCGGATGGGCGCTATTACAATATGCGAAAAGAGGATATCACCCGATCTACAGCAAAATACGATCTCTTTCTTGAATCCGGCTGTTGTCCCTGTGTTGCCTTTGGGGATGGGGGAAACGAGATAGGAATGGGGAACCTTTACGATGCCCTGGGAGAGATGGACATTATTCCTTCGGTCACCTGTTGTGATGAACTGGTGATTGCCACTGTTTCAAACTGGGGGGTCTATGGCGTCCTGGCGGTCCTCAGTGAAAGGCTTAAAACGGACATGTTTACCTTCATCGATCCTGAAGCCACCATTAAGTACCTGGTGGCCAACGGGTGCCTTGACGGGGTCACCATGCGTCTCGAACACAGCGAAGACGGATTTCCCATCACCGTGGGCGTGGGAATTATTCAAGAACTGCGAAACCTGGTTTTCTCGTAACACTTTAGCGTTTTGAAAGGAAGGCAGAGGACCGTGAGGGTCTTTTTTCCAAAGGACGTAACCCAAATTCTTCAGAGCCTCTGCCACGCCCCTTTAGCTTTAAATACAGTTTCTGCCAGGCAGGGGAGATGGCTCTTCATAGGGACGTCCTCCTATGGGGCTGTTTTGTAACGAGGTTTAAGACC
>CAYVMN010000275.1:0-3971 GCA_964452575.1 uncultured Desulfobacteraceae bacterium
TTGGTTGACAGCTATGCCAAGATAAAAAACGGCGAGGTCTTTCTCCACAAGATGCATATTACCCCCTATCTACATGCCCAGCATACCAGGTTAGATCCCATAAGAACCAGAAAGCTCCTACTCAATAAAAGAGAAATCAAACGCCTGATTGGAAAGACCGAAGAAAAGGGCTATACCCTTATTCCCACAAAGGTCTATTTTTCGAGGGGGAAGGCAAAGATAGAGCTTGCCCTGGCCAAGGGAAAGCGTAAGTATGATAAGAGACGTGCCCTAAAAGAGAAGGAATTGAACAGGGAGGTCAATGAGGTCAAGAAACGAGATAGACATTGACATTTCCTTAAAATATGTTTAATTTATAGGTGCCCTTCATTATGGGGGCGAACTGGTTTCGACGGGGATAGTTGAAGCTGGGGTTGCATGCCGAGGTTCCATCTGCTCGTAAAACAGGTGGGCTTAAAGTAGACGCAGACGACTATGCGTATGCCCTAGCCGCATAAACGGCTAGCGTCCTCCCGGTCTTAGCCTGCGAGACTGGATAGGGCGTCGACTAGCAGGCTAGCTGAGCCGCCGGACCTGTGGGGCGGCAAAGCGAAATTTCACACGGGTTAACCTCTTGGGGGCCTTGCCCGGTTGCGAACCTTGGGGTGAAAATCAAGAATCGGGCTATGTATGTAGAGACCTCAGTGGAATATTTCCGGACGGGGGTTCGACTCCCCCCGCCTCCACCATCCTTCGCTCGTTCACTTTGCTCCCGAGCTACGGATGGCAGGCCAAAAAAAATTGAAAGAGAACGAGCGAAGGATGGTGCCCACCGAAGCCTTGTGGGAAGGAGGGCTTTTTTTTGAACACAGAGACTTCCGATAGCAGATCCTCTCCATGTACTTCACACATATTCTGGAAAGCCTAACAAAAACCAGGTGAACGGTACATAGGCCATACATCAGACCTTAAAAGGCGTCTAAGGAACATAATACGGGAAAATGCAGGCACACGGCTGGTCTCAAACCCTGGAAACTCAGGCTCTATATTGCCTTCGAAACCCTGGGCCAAGCCCAGAGGTTTGAACGTTACCTCAAATCCGGTTCGGGCCACGCCTTTGTCAACAAGCACTTTTGGTCTTGAAATCATGATTTTTTTCGGCATGCTGTGCGGCGGGATCGAGTTAAAGTGACCATGGTGCACCTATACAGATCCGGAACTTGCCAGCATTGGAATGAACGAAAAGAGGGCCAAGGAAGCCGGGATATTACCTCCGGTAATACGCGATCTTATTAGCGGTTCTCCTCTTATATGTATACTTCCCTTTCCAATACCTTTAAATCATGTCCTGGCAAGACCATGTCGGCCATGGACTCCATTTTCTTGAAGGAATCGTAGCAGTCCCTCAGGTCGACATGGATACCCGGTGGGATGTGGGCTACCTGGGCATTGCCTTCCCAGTTTTCAAAGAGGGGGCAACTATCCCCTGCGATTAGACACTGACCCCTCTTCGAATCCACCAGCACCCCCTGAAACCCCGGGGTGTGCCCCGGCAACGGCACCAAACGGATGCCGTCTTCAATCTCCCTTTCCCCTTCAACAATCTCAATCCGGTCTAACACCTTGAGCCAGGGAGGGGTCATGTTGATGACCTGTGATTCATAGTAGATGCCGTGACAGGGCAGGGGGGCAATGGCGTAACGGAGTTCCTCTGCCTGGACCAGGATCCTGGCATTTGGAAAAAGGTGGTTATTGAAACAGTGGTCCCAATGAAGATGGGTATTTATAATGATATCAATGTCAGAGGCTCTTAGCCCCGGTTTCTCAATCGCTTTGATTGGGTCTTCATCGGGCTTACGCTCTAAAGGATGGTGATATGTGGCTGCCCAAACTGGATCGCTCACCCCTGCATCTACGAGTATCCTTTTCTCGGCGCCTTCGATGAACCACATCAATACCGGGGATTGAATTTTTTGGCCTTGATCAATGCCATACGTAAAATTGGACTTTTCCATCTCCATAAAACGACCGGTAGAAATAGGCCTGATCTTAAGGTTCGGCATTTTTCTCTCCTTTTCAAGAAACACAAGAGACTACGCTCAGTCTAGACGGAAGCAATCCATCAGTTCACGAATTTTCTCCAGCTTATCGAGGTTCTCGAGCAAGGAGAGGGACCTTTCTATTGATTGTTCAGGCAGGACTCCGGAGCAACAATCAACGTACTTCTCCTGGACCTCCTGGAGACTTATGGGATTTTCAGGGTTTCCCTTGGCCTTTTGTATCGTCGCCTCCTGCATCCTGCCCCCCTTGAAAAAGGCCTTTACCGTGGCAGGACCAAACTCCTTTGGCCCCTCTTCATCACTGGAGACTACGATTCTCTGGACACGCCCGATCATATCCCTCACATCTTTGCTCAATATCTTATCATCAATAAACGATTTGCTGTTCACCTTGCCATCCAGCAGGGCAAGGGACACGCAGGCCTCCATGCTGAATTTGGCCTCGAGGCCTGTCTGGGGGTTTCGGTGTATGAGGATCTGGTCTGCCAGACTGTGGATATGCCCTTCCACCCTTTCAACCTCTCCCGGGTCGTAGGCGGGTGACTGGGTAATGGCCAGGGCTGCATCAATGGCCGGATGGGAAAAGGCGCACGAAGGGTATTTTTTCAAGATTATGCCGGGCTTATCAATATCAAAGGGCCTTCCAAGGCGATTTACACACCTCTCAGCATCGTAATTACCCGGCCCGCAGAACAGGTGAAAGAATCCAAGTGGGGCTTCCAATATGTTTTGATCTCCTGTCCAGCCCTTTTGTGCGAGGAGGGCGGCAAGGACACCATTTTCAGCAGCCCGGCCGGCATGAAACGGCTTGGTCATTGTGCCGAAGTTCTGTTGGAGACCCCCGGCCTGAGAGGCGCCAATCGCCAGGGCTGTTCGCAGTTTATCTCCTTTGAGTCCCAGGAGCTTGGCTGCTGCGGCTGTGGCCCCTATGGACCCCAGGGTGCAAGTGGAGTGCCAGCCGTGCTCGTAATGTTTCGGGTTCATTCCATAGGCCAGCTTCACAGCTACTTCCAGGCCAATTATATATGACTCCAACAGCCTCAAACCACTGACCTTCAGAGATTCACCAGCAGCAAGCGAGGCAGGCAGGACCGCTGTTGTGGGATGGCCATACATGGGCTGGCTGACGTCGTCATAGTCCAGTGTATGACCTGAATTACCATTGGCAAAGGCTGCCCAGGTCGGATGAGAGCGGAAGCTGGTCCCGATTACGGTTGCTGCCCCACTGACCCTCTGCTCTCTGGTCAGTTCCTGTATGATTTTCGAGGACTCTTCTATGGAGCCCCCCGCTGCAACCCCGAGGAAATCTGTAACCAGGAGTTTTGCCTTCTGAATTACTGATTCCGGGATATGAGAAATGTCTGCTCTTTCAATAAAATCCGCCAGTCTTGCTGTAATCTCGTTCTTTTTCATGATCTCACCTCAATATCTGTCTAAAGCGAACTAACGGGTACCCAGATCATTTATCGAGGACTTATCCGTTTGCATGAAAGATACCCGCTTCATTGCCCTGGGGCAAGCCAATTCTTATTTAAGCAGTAAGTAGCAAGAGAGCCCTAAGACTTCCGGGCAGTAGGCCTATGGGACAGACCCGGAAACGAACACGAATGAAACTGGTCGGACCGTCTGATCTGCTTGGAAGTCAGTCCGCCTTGACGTTCCCACGGAGTTGAAAGGATAAGCCCTTGAAACTTATAAAGGGATGGGATAAAATAATAATATAGGAAACGCTAATTGATCAATCCGTAAGAGCCCATCAACAGCGGCTTTTTGCGAGTCCATCATAATTGAGAATAGCAGGATGCGAGTGAAGAGTGGTAACAGCGGCCTCGTGTGGCTAAACAGAGGAATCAACGGCGGCGGATAACATGAAAAAAACAGCTTTGATCCTGGGCATATCGGGCCAGGACGGAACATATCTGGCCAAGTTTT
>CAYVMN010000276.1:0-3935 GCA_964452575.1 uncultured Desulfobacteraceae bacterium
GCCAGGCAGGGGAGAGGGCTCTTCATAGGGACGTCCTCTTATGGGGCTGTTCCGTGACGAGTTTTAAGACCTCACTGCCGTTCTATGAAGTGATGCCGTCCTTTACGTCCTTTGGAAAAAAGACCCTCGCGGTCTGTCATCTTACTCCGCAGTGTTTTCAAAACGCTAAAGTGTTACCAAGGGAAGAGGGGGTCTATACGGCTGAAAGGGCTTGTATTATAAGGAGGTTTGCCTTATAGAATGGGTGTCCGAAGGAAACAGATGAGGGACAACGGCAAACCGCAAACCTGGTATGTAAGAGGGAATGGGTCTATCGACGATAAAGAAAATCCTTGGTCGGCATGAGGTGATGGTCATTTTCGTGCTGGGCGTTTTTCTGCTGTTGCCTCGAATCTGGTGCGAGACGAGTATCACCGGCCAGGACGAATACTGGCTCTCGTTCCGCACACCCATGGAGACCCTTGAAAAGACAAGCTGGCTCACGCCATGGGTCAATGGTGAGCCCCGTCTGAAGAAACCTCCCCTTCTCTACTGGGCAATCCTACTGACCTACAAGCTCTTGGGAATAAACCTGTTTGCAGCACGGATCTGGGGCGTGCTATCCGGGGCCGGGCTTGCCATGTCTGCCTGTCTCTTGTACAGGGAGCTATTCACGAAAAGTGGGATCCTCGCGGGATTGATCACCTTGGCAACCATTTCGGTGGCCATCGACGGACGCAGGGCAATGTTAGATCTACCCCTCGCCTTTTTGACATCTATGGCCGTATACTCGGCCATAAGATGGGGGAAGTCGGGGGGCCGGGGCTGGGTCTTTTTGTCTGCCTCCTTTCTGGGGATCTCATTCATGGTAAAAGGACCTGTGGGGATCGTTCTCTTTACAGTTGCCGCTCTCAGTGCGCTATCTGTCTTTGGGAAGTGGTCTTTCGCCATTTCCCGTCGGTCACAGATCGCGCTGGCCCTGGCCCTGTTACTGGCACTCTGTGCCCCTTGGCCGCTTGCCATGGCCCGTCTCTGGCCCGGTTTCTTTGATGTGATAGATAGAGAAGTCGCTGCAAGACAGTTTGGAACCCTTCGTTTTGGCGAAGCATTTTCTACCCTTGGCGGAGCCTTGGGCCTCATCTTCCCATGGTCATTAATAATGATCGCGGCATTGGTAGATTCCCTTCGCAACGCCAAAAAGAGGTTAATGCGGAAGGAACTATGGTTATCGGTGTGGTTCTTGGGATGCATAGCCCCCCTTCTTTTCATGGAATCATTCGCCAGATATATGACGCCCCTTATTCCTGCTGCCTCTGTGCTATGTGCCAGTTGGTTTGGGCATGCCGGGGAAAGAACCGGAAGGGTCCTCTTAGGCCTTTCTATTTCTTTGATGACACTGGCAGTAACTATTTTCTGTCTATTCTTCATATGGTTCGGCCAAGGGGTATTAATGGCAGTCATATGTCTTTTTTTCGTGGGTCTGATGCTCTGGGTAACCTTTGTCATCCGTGATGTGCGCCTGGTTGCCCTGTCGGTGGCGCTCTTACTCGCGCTGATAATGGGAGGTCTATATCCATTTCTGGGAATTAACGAAATGCCGGGAGACCTTGGTGAGATAATCGGGTCTTCTCAAGTGGCTGCCTACGACGGTTCTCAGCCGTCCATGCTCTCGGTCCGCCTCAAGAGAAGCGCGATCCGGATTCGTTCCTTTGATGAGGATGATATGCTGAGACTCAAGAAGTTTGATGGCTTCGTGTTTATGCAAGAGGCCAATGCTGAGGGTTTTGAGACCATTGCCAAGGAACTGGGCATCCATTTTGAGAGGACAGGGGGCTTCAAAAGCTTTTTTTCGCGGGAGGCGTGGATAAGATTTGTCCGTGAAGATGCCACCCTTAATGACTGGAAGAGGGCGATCAGGAAGCATAGCCTGGCAGATCTCAGGCCGGGTATCTGTTACTATCGAGTAAGGCCTAAGCCGGATAAACCGGCTCCCCGCCTTTGCGAGGACAGGCTTCGCGTGAACGGCTACAAGGGGCGGTTAGATGAGTAAAAGATTGGTCATCCTATTATCACTTGCCTCGTTGATCATTTACGCCTGGCCCCTGTGGCAGTGGCTGAGGGCCACAGGGCAGAAAGCCCCCCGGTTTGTGATCGATCCACCAATCGCTGCTGCTGTAAATTCCGCTCCATATTTCAGCGAAGAATTCATCAATCCTGTTCTGAGAGGAAGAATGGTGCACGCGGCCTCGATTTGCCAGATGAAGGACGGTAGGCTTGCCGCCGTTTGGTACGGAGGCAGCAGAGAAGGTGCAGGCGATACAGCCATATATCTTTCTGCTCGCTATCCAGGGGTGCCGCCTTCTTGGAGCAAACCAAAGGTTGTCGTGAATGGGGAGATTGCTTCAAAGGAGCTCCGAAGATACGTGAGGACTGTGGGAAATTGCATCATCTTTTCCGACTATGACGACCGGCTCTGTCTTATCTATGTGACGGTCAGTGTGGGCGGATGGTCCGGCAGTTCTCTCAATTTAAAGACATCGTTCGATGCCGGCACCAATTGGACAACAAGCCAAAGGCTCACCCTCAGCCCCTTCTTAAACCTGTCCGAACTGGTAAGGAACGACCCCCTTCTCCTGGTGGATGGCGGTTTCGCCATACCCATCTACCATGAGTTCGTGGGAAGATTTCCAGAACTGCTCAGGATAGGGGCGGGAGTGCAGGACAATCCGGCCTTTTTCAGGAAGTCCAGAATGGCCGGGGGTCGGACCTATATTCAGCCTACAATTGTTCCCTATGCCCCGACTGCTGCCGTGGCCTTCTATAGGAATTGTTCAGATGCCAGGAGGGTAGGAATCGCCTTGACAGGGGATGCGGGTGCCACATGGTCAGCACCACGGAATCTGGATCTGCCAAACCCTGATTCTGCCATCAACGCCCTGCTTCTTTCCAACGGGAATATCCTGATTTCCTTCAATGAAAGCCAGCACTCCCGAGAAAACCTCCGGCTTGCCGTCTCACGAGACCGTGGGTTCAGCTGGATCAGGGTTGCAACGCTCGATGAAATGGATGACCAGGAGTTCTCGTATCCCTATATGATAAGAGGCCAAGACGGAATGATCCACATGGTCTATACATGGGCCAGGAAACGGATCAAGTATGTGCAATTTAACGAGGCCTGGATCTGGGAAAAATTGAGAGGGACAACAGAATGATGGATTTTGTCTTCTCCTTTTTTTTCCCGTTCCTTCTTGTTATGGCACTGGTTCAATGGCTGGCAAGGCGCCTCTGGATGGGGCCTTGGGGATGGAGATTCGCTCTTATACTAGCAGTGATTTCGGGATTAATAGTGATCATCCCCATAAGAGGATTTTCTATCTGGCGATGGGTGGTCTGCATGAACGCCAATTTTAGCATCACGCTGACTGCCCTATTGCTGAGCAAGGTCTTGGAAGGCGGTATTGGGGTACGACTATTGGACAGAAAGGCCCTTCTTGGGCTGTGGATATTTGCCTTATCGGCCGGTACGATGCTTTATCCAATGGCGTTGGGGCTAGGGGGCCTTGACCCATATGCGCTTGGGTGGGGGTTTTCTTGGCTCTTTGTCGCTCTACTGGCAGCCACGATTGTCCTGTTATTTCTAAGAAACCGCCTGGGATTAGTGCTGATGGCCTGCGTCCTGTGCTATGACCTGCATTTGTTGGAATCGCAGAACCTGTGGGACTACCTTGTTGATCCGTTTCTTGTCATAATCTCAGGGGGTGCGCTGGGCGGTCAACTCATAGGAAAGATAGTGACCGTTCAGAGGTTCAAGAGTTCAAAGCTTCAGGGTTCACTGTAAATCTGAACCTGTGGTAATACTTTAGCGCTTTGAAAACAGTGAGGAGTAAGATGAGAGGACCGTGAGGGTCTTTTTTCCAAAGGACGTAACCCAAATTCTTCACAGCCTCTGGCACGCC
>CAYVMN010000277.1:0-3925 GCA_964452575.1 uncultured Desulfobacteraceae bacterium
CCTGACAGAACAAACCGATATGCCCGGTTTTCAATGAGCCAGTGGATTTCATCCACTAGAAATTCGGCTTTGGAGAACCTGAATGGGAAGGGTAGGGCAGGAGGGGGATGCTATTTGCACTGGACTGCCTTAGGTTGTATATTCAACGGGGTCCACTCCTGCCAGGCAGGATTACAGGATTCCCGCGCCTGCTCCGGACCAGATCCGGGGTTCGCCGGAATGAGGGTTGGTAGTTCGGATTTCAGGTTTCAGATAGTGAAACCCTGCGGTTCGATAAATGTAAATTGTAGGGAATCTGCAGTTTGGCTCATTGGGCTTCGGGACTTGTGATTTGTTTGTAATTTGGTGCTTGTGATTTGGAATTTAAAAGCAACCTTGAACCCATGTCGAAGATCCCCGCTTTCAGAGCGGGGGGAGGGAACCTTTGAACACGATAATGGATATCCAGGGATTAAGGCCGCAAGAAGGTGTAAAGAAGATCGAGGATATTGACGTTTCCCCTGGTCCCTTTTGCATGAGCTTCGGGTTCAACCTCGGCCCCCTCATAAACTCCATAAAAAATGTGGGGATGATTAACCCTCCTCTCTTGATAAAAGACAAAAGGGGCGGATATACGGTTATTGCCGGATATCGACGAGTTATGGCCCTCAAGGCTATGGGATATGAAAAGACGCCTTGTCTGCTCTTGCCGGAATCCAGAATATCCTCGCTTGAGTGTCTCCTCCTGAGTCTTTACGACAACCTGGCCATCAGGAGATTCAATGAGGTGGAAAAGGCGATGGCCCTGTCGAGACTCACATCAGTGTTTCCCCAGGAGGAAGTATTGGAAAAGTATATGCCATTGCTTGACCTCCCTAGACATCAAAAGACCCTTCAATTCTATGTCAAACTTGAGAACGAGCTGGACTATGAGCCAAAGCTTTCCCTCGCTAGCGGCCAGATCTCATTCAAGACGGCAGGCAAACTCCTGGAAATAGAGCCCGAGGGAAGAAGCAGGGTCTTCCATTGGATTTTGAATTTAAGACTAAACATCAATCAACAAATACAATTTATTGATTATATAGTTGATTTATCCCACATGAATAGAATGTCAGTGTCAGATTTCCTGGAAGAATATCCATTGGAAGACATCTTCCCGCAAGGGGATATGAACAGGCCTCAAAGGGCCAAGGCCATACTTCGATTCCTGAGAGGCATGCGTCTTCCCACCGTGGTCTCGGCAGAAGAGGGCTTCAGGAAAGATGTGCTCAGACTACGACTCCCAGAGGGGGTAAGAATCACTGCCTCTCCTTACTTCGAGTCGCCCTATTACAGGCTTGAGATACTCTTCAAGAAGGGGAAAGAGCTGAGGGAGAAGATCAGATGCCTATGGGATAAAGACGAGCTGGAAGGTCTGGCCAATTTCATGAGAAAAAAGGACTAATGGGGGAGGGCAAGGTGAAAAGGGTGAGCATTGAAAGAGGGAGCTCCCACTATGACCTTGTTGGGAGGGTCTTAGAAAACCTGCCCGATATCCCTATCCTGGAGGCCGAGGACACCGAAGAGAATCTGGTGACAGAAGATCCTACCATGGGAAAGGAGACGATCTGTCTGCTTCCGTACAAGGGGGAGTTCCTAAAGCCCTGCCCTGGAACGAGGGGCTATATATGCTGCGGATACCAGATCCTGAACCTGGGAACAAACTGCCCACTTAACTGTACCTATTGCATACTGCAGGCCTATATAAACCGGCCTGGCCTGAGTGTCTTTGTAAATCTGGAGGAGGGACTCGAACGGACCGCAAGACGAATAGACAGCCAGCAAGACCGCACATTCAGGATAGGCACAGGCGAATTCATGGACAGTCTTGCCCTGGATCCGATTACCGAATGGAGCGAACGGCTCTTGCCTTTTTTTTCATTGCGAAAAAATACGGTGCTGGAGCTAAAGACAAAGACGGCCCATGTTAGGAAGGTCCTCGAATCCACGTACCGGGATAGAATTATCCTCTCCTGGTCCCTTAACAGCCCCTTTATAACTGCCAATGAAGAAAAGGGGGCTGCGGGCCTAAAAAAGAGGTTGGAGACTGCCGGCCAATGCCAGGGAGAGGGGTTTGTGGTGGGTTTTCACTTTGACCCCCTTATCATCCATAAGGGATGGGAAGAGGGGTATCTCAGGACCCTAGATCTGATGGATAGATACATAAACCCAAGAGGGGTGATTTGGATCAGCCTGGGATCTTTCAGATATATGCCGTGGCTAAAGCCGATCATCAGGAAGCGCCACCCTGGCTCATGTGTCCTGGATGGGGAATTTGTGATGGGGCTGGACGGAAAGATGCGCTACTTCAGGCCCCTTCGTTCGAACACATATGCATATATCCGGGAAAACCTGGAAAAGTGGCACCCCAACCTGGGTCTCTATCTCTGCATGGAATCTGATGCAGTCTGGAAGAGCAGCATGGGATGGTCTCCGGGGGATACCCTGGGTCTCTCCAACTACTTAGACAGTCGCGTCTTGGGCTTTTTTGGGTAGCAATTCATGATGATATGTGTTAAGGATAAAAGGCGTATTAGCTTTCGATTCTGAGAGGCCGTATAATTCGGCGATCCAAGCCAATACCAAATCGATAATTATATGGAGGTAACTATGGAGCTAAGAGAAAAGGTGGAGGGGGCACTCCAAAAGGTGAGACCCTCTCTCCAGGCAGACGGGGGAGATGTCCAGCTGGTGGACGTGGGAAATGACGGGGTGGTCAAGGTCAGGTTAACGGGCGCCTGCGGGGGATGCCCCATGTCCCAGATGACCCTCAGGAACGGGATTGAAAGGATACTTAAGGAAAACGTCCCTGAGGTCAAAAGGGTTGAATCATTTTAACCTGTAATTCTTGTCAATTATGGTAATAATTTAAACTTATAAAATAAGTTTGAGGAGGATCTATGGATATCAAGAAGATCGGAGTGCTGGGTGCTGGCGCTATGGGAAATGGGATCGCGCAGCTGGCAGCCCAGATCGGCTGCAATGTCATCCTTCGGGATATCAAGGACGAGTATGTCGAGCGAGGAATGAAAAATATCGACAAATTCCTCTCAAAGAGCGTTGAGAAAGGGAAAATGCAGGCAGCGGAAAAGGGTGCCGTAATGGGAAGGATCAAGGGGACTACTGACATGTCTCTCCTAAAAGAGGTAGACTTTGTCTTAGAGGCTGTAATAGAGGATCTGGAACTGAAGAAGAGGGTATTTAAGGAACTGGATCAACTCTGTAGACCGGAGGTGGTCCTTGCATCCAATACTTCATCCATGTCCTTAACCGAAATAGGCAGCGCTACCAGGCGTCCAGATAAGGTGTGTGGGATGCATTTCTTTAATCCTGCCCCCCTGATGAGGCTCGTAGAGGTAATCCGCGGGTTCTTGACCAGCGATGAGACAGTAGCGATCACCACTGATCTTGCCAGAAAGATGGGAAAGGTTACGGTAGAGGTGAAAAAGGACTCGCCAGGGTTTATCGTCAATCGGATCATGATCCCCCATATGCTGGAGGCCATAAGGATTGTGGAAGAAGGGATTGCCAGCAAAGAGGATGTGGATACTGCCGTAAAGAACGGACTCAATTATCCAATGGGACCGTTTGAGTTGATGGACCTGACCGGAATTGATGTATGCTATTTTGTGACAGAATACTTCTATAAGGAACTGAATAAGGAATCCAAGTGGGTCTCGCCCAACCTGCTCAAGACAATGATACGGGCCAACAAACTGGGCCGAAAGACAGGGGCAAGGTGGTACGATTATAGTAAGTAATCATAAACAGTAAGCAATCATAAGAAGTCTTTCGAATAAAAGAAGGCAGTCCCTTTTGGAACTGCCTTTTTTTATCTCTTAATCTTAAAGGGGGGGGGGGTAGGAGCTGCTATTTGTTCTTATGCCTCATCTTCTTCTTGAGCTTC
>CAYVMN010000278.1:0-3836 GCA_964452575.1 uncultured Desulfobacteraceae bacterium
TCGGTGTCCTCCTGATGGGGACAGCTAGGTCTTTCTGGATGGCATGCCTTTCATTTGCAATAGCCGGGATCGGCGCCACGGGGATGTGGACGCCCGTTATCACCTTGATACAGCGCTGGTTTGCTCCCAATCGAAGAGGCCTGGCCCTGGGCATACTTTCGACGGGCTATGGCCTGGGCTTCGCCACAATGGGAGTGGCATTCCCCTGGATCGTAAATCGGCTCGACTGGCGCTACTCATGGTATTTCCTGGGGGTCGCAGCGCTGGCAATGGTCCTGGCAAACGGCCTCTTGTTAAGAAGCGATCCTGCCCCGGCAGGGTATCTGCCCTGGGGCCAGAAGAAATATGGCGATGCCGGTACAGCAACACAACATGCTGCCCAAAGGGTCGGGTTCTTCCCCGGTATTTTCAAGGATAGGATATTCTGGCTCATAGGGCTTTCCTATCTTTCCATATCATACAGCCTATACGGGATTACCACCTTCATGGTGGACTATGCCAAGTACCAGGTGGGTCTGCCTCTGGAGAAGGCAAGCCTTTTGGCCACGGTGCATGGGATTTGCCAGGTCGTGGGTGTCTTGACAATCCTTCCTCTGTCCGATTATGTGGGGCGAAAGAGGACCATCGTCCTTTCTAATTCCTTCATAACCGGTTGTCTTCTCGGGATTCTCTTGAGCGGAAATTCCTGGGTCTTACTCTATGTCTTTGTAGGGATCCTTGCTGTCTTTTATGGTGTTACTTTTCCCATATATGGGGCCTGCGCAGGGGATTTTTTTCCAAGGGAGGTGATGGGCACAGTCATCGGGGCCTGGACACCCTTTTACGGTCTTGGCGCGGTCTCGGTCCACTGGGTAACCGGCATACTCAGGGATACAACAGGGAGATACGACCACGCCTTTGTGATCAATGTGCTGATGGCCGGTCTTGGGATGTTTCTGATGTGTCTTGTCAGGCGGAGTCGATGATAATATGGGAACCGTCACAAAAAGGAGAAGGGCTCACCAGTGGAGGTGGTTTTGTGAGGGAACTTGGGGCACACTACCGTAATTGACACATCGATCTGTTTCTCATAGAGTTGTCCGGCACGTTCAGATGCATGGTCCTTTGGGTCTGTGGCTCTGCTCATAGGCCTGAGGATAAAGCCGCGCCATCGGGGGGCAGATTTTTTGCAAGAGAGGAGGGTTCACTGCCGTGGATGCAGCCGAATTCCTGGCGCAGGTATCTATTTTTTCCCACATGAGTAAGTCGGACCTGAAAGGAATAGCCAAGCAGGCCCAGTATCATGAGTTTCAAGAAGGAGAGGTGATCATCAGGGAGGCGGAACGGGACAACAGGCTTTTCGTGGTTGTCAGCGGCCAAGTCGATATCATTAAAGGCCTTGGGGGAAAAGACGAGCGGCATCTGGCTACGTTTGGTCCCAATGCCTATTTCGGTGAGATGGCTCTAATAGATGACCTTCCCAGGTCTGCAAGCGTCATAACAAGAGCGCCTACACAGATTTTGTCTCTCCAACACTTGGATTTGCGTAACGGAATTGAGAAATCCGCTGATTTGGCAATGGAACTGCTAAAGATGTTGAGCCGACGCGTCCGGGCAACCGAAGCGATTATGCATAAGACCCTGAAGGGCTTCTTACCCATTTGTGCGAATTGCAAGAATATACGTGAAGACAATGGTTCATGGACTCCCATTGAGGAGTACATCAGGAGACATTCCGAGGCTGAATTCAGCCATGGCATCTGTCCGGAGTGTGCAAAAAGACTATATCCCGAGTTTATTCAGGATATGTAACCAGGATAGTAGGGCATGCAACAGCCGCATGAAGAGCTGATGAGACAGCTGGATGACCTTTTTCACCCCGAATCGGTGGCGGTTGTGGGGGTGCCCAGGGGGATGAAGACCGGCAAGCTATTCCTCCTTGCACTCCTGGACCTGGGGTTTCCGGGTAAGATCTACCCTGTTCATCCCGAGGCCAGCGAGATGGAGGGGCTAAAGGCCTATCCAAGCGTATCAGCCATTCCTGGGCCTGTAGACCTGGCCATTGTCCTTGTCCCCAACCATGGGACCCTTCAGGTCATCAAGGAGTGCGCGGTCAAAGGGGTTAAGGGGGCGGTACTCTTTACCGCGGGTTACAAGGAGACCGGGACGGAAGAGGGGAAGGCCAAGGAGGAAGAGCTTGCCCGTGTGGCCAGGGAGGCGGGCATGCGCCTGATCGGCCCGAACTGCATGGGCATTTATTCCCCCAGGACAGGCCTATCTTTTTTCCCTCAACTTTCAAAGGAGCCTGGCGGGGTCGGCATCATTTCCCACAGCGGTTCGTTGGCCAACATACTGGGCCGCACGGCCTTCCAAAAGGGTATTCGTTTCAGCAAGGCGGTGAGTCTAGGCAATGAGTGTGATCTCACCTGCGGGGACTTCCTCTTGTACCTGGGAGAAGATCCCGAAACAGAGGTCATCGGGGCCTATCTGGAGGGAATCAAGGATGGCCCTTCCTTCCTTAAGGCCCTCAAGATGGCATCTCTCAAAAAGCCTGTGGTCCTTTGGAAACTGGGTCTGACTCCGGAAGGATCTAAGGCATCTGCCTCACATACAGGGGCCATTTCCGGATCAAAGGAGATATGGAGAAGCGTGGTGCGCCAGGCAGGTGCCATTTCAGTGGGAGGCTTTGAACCATGGGTAGATAGCCTGATGGGTTTCTATCTGCTTCCCGGCAACCTGGGGGACCGTATCGTCGTCATCTCAGGCCCAGGGGGGCTGGCCGTATCCACAGCCGAGGCCTGTGGAAGGGCCGGACTTAGATTGGCGCAGCTTTCGACCGAGACCGTTAGCTCTCTCGCCAGGATCGTTCCACCCACAGGCACAAGCCTCGGCAATCCAATAGACGTGGGACTCACGGCCTCCCTGGAGATGGATATCTACATCGGGGCCGCCAGGGCCGCTGCGTCTGATCCCGGGGTGGATGCAGTAGTGGTGGTAGGGGCCGGCCTAACCCCAGAGACCAATCAGATCTACATCCGATCCATGATTGAGGCCAGAAATGAGTCCCAAAAGCCATTTGTTATGGTCAAGATCCCGGGATTCGATCCAGCCTTTGCCCAGATCGTTTGCCAGGCGGGGATCCCCTTTTTCGACACGGCAGAGCGGGCCATGGAGTCATATGCGAGGGTCTGGAGATATCAGCTCTGGCGAAAGGGGAGGGAAGGCAGGAGTTACGAGAAAAGGGGTTTCAGATGGAGTTGAGTGCTGCACGCCATGCCATAGAAAAATGCAAATACCTTAGAGGACTTGATAAGACCCGGTTAGGTCTTCTTTTGATGAAGGCCAGAATCCGGGAACTTTCAGGGGGTGAAATGCTCTATTTTAAGGGGGAGGAATCAGGAGGCCGCTTTGCCCTGATCGTTTCCGGCAGGGTAAGTGTGGTTGCAGAGAGCGGCCAGGTACTGCGGGAACTGGGGGCCGGAGAGGTGATCGGGGAAATAGGGAGTGTCAGCCCCCAACAAAGGCGTACCCTTACCGTTAAGGCAGCAGGGCCCACGGCCGCCCTTGAGTGGGAACTTGAAGAGGTGGAAGAGGGGGTCCCAGAAATAGTGAAAATACTCAAGGATCTGGCATGGAGGCGCGTATCCGACTGGCTTGAGTAACGGGCCAGGGGTAGGTAACCTTGAACCGGGAACCATTGAACCTTCTAACGCTTCCCAAGAGAGATAGCCTGTCTAGGGATCGGAACTTGCTATTTGGGTCCGGTTGAAGATCTGTCGATGCGCGTGGTGAAGATTATGGAAGGTTACAGGAAAATAGCCATACTCGAGAATGAGTTTGAGGCCCAGCTCCTTGAG
>CAYVMN010000279.1:0-3752 GCA_964452575.1 uncultured Desulfobacteraceae bacterium
TCCCCTTCCAGGGGTTAAACCAAAGCCGGCCCCCTCTGGGGTCGGATATTTACCTCTTCAGGTGGACTCAGTGGACCTTATACGGCATGACGCTCGATTTCATCGGGAAAGGAAAGGCCTTGATCCGTTGGTCTTTGGCCTTAAGCCTTAGGCCTTGTGACTTTAGCCATTATTCGTTCCCGCATACTCTCTTTAACGTCATGGACCTATGATTACCCCAAAAACTTTTCCTTAAATGCCATAGCGTGCCGAGACCCTGTTCCATAGGATGTCAGTCCGTGACGGCAAACTGAATGGTCCCCAGGTTCGAGAAAGACACCTCTATCACATCCCCCGGATCAACAAAGAAGAAGGTTGTTAAAGAACCGGTTGAACCGATCTCCCCCGCCCCAATCTCCTTGCCGAATTCAGCCAGTTTGTTTGCCAGCCATACGAGCACATTTATGGGATTCCCCAGTGCCTCTGCTCCGCAAGCGCTTGCCAGGAGTTTTGCGTTTTTCCACTCTAATAGGCTGTTAAAGCACTGCCTTTTTATGGTCTTTGGATTCTTCATTCTGTGCCCGCAGTCCTCGCCCCCAGCCAATCCTTTATGGCAAGGCCGGTCCCGAAGCGCCAGGGACGTAGTCTTTCCGGGCTGATGAGCTTTACTTGGTCTAGCTCTTTACCCTTGACGATTTCCCCCTGGGCCTTCACATGAAAGGCCAAGATGAGTTGATTCATCTCAAAAAAGGAGTAATAGCCTACAAAGCCTTCAATCACCCCTTCTAAACCCAGTTCTTCTTTGACTTCGCGAAGGACGCCATCTTGAGGGGTTTCACCCTTTTCGAGAAACCCTGTTACAAGCCCGAACATCTTCTCTGGCCATCCCTTGTTTCGGACCA
This sequence comes from uncultured Desulfobacteraceae bacterium, assembly GCA_964452575.1. GTDB lineage: Bacteria > Desulfobacterota > DSM-4660 > Desulfatiglandales > Desulfatiglandaceae > CAYVMN01. The sequence continues at coordinate 882 of CAYVMN010000279.1, forward strand.
AGACAACGTCTCCATCCAGTTCCGTTATTGCCGCTACGACAGGCGTTGGATTATCCCAGAATACATACTCGCATTCATCCGAGGGGCAACTCAGACGCGCTCTTCCCTCAAGCTGGGCAACCACCAATTCCTCTCCACACCAGGGGCAGAATTTCATTTCCATTTCCCGGTTCCTCTTAACTAATAAGCCCTCTCTTCCTCAATTCCAGCGCCACATCAGAGAGGCCTAAGCGCTCAAGTGTCTCAACCTTCTGAAGGCCTGTCTGAGGATCCCATCCTCTGAGCTGGTAAAACTCATCGCGCATTTCTTCGAATTTTTCTCTGTCCAGGACATTGCCCTTAACAGATACAGGCTCTTCTCCTGGCCCAGGAACGATCAACCTGGGGTTGAGGGGGTCGGCGTGAACGGGATCGGTAAAGTTGAACTCTGCCGGCACATCAGACTCCTTTGCCTTCCATCCTTCACGCAACAGGATCGCTCGCTGGAGATTGAATATTCGTTCTCCGTAATGGTTCAGACCGGTTTCGTCGGTTTCGATGCCGGTAACGGCTGAAAAGATTTTGCTTTCAAGCGCCGGGTCGCCCACGTGGTCGGCGGTATTAAAGGAATCCATAATGGGCCATGCACAATCACAAAGGACAAGGCTGTCCTTTACATAGGTACGATCCTGGATTCGAACGCTTGCCAGTGCCTTTCCCTCGTAACTCGTCAGGTCCCATGCCGTGTCGCTTCCCCAGAATTTCGTGGCCGCGGACCTGAATACTTCGGCCGTGGTTGGGGATAACTCCGGCCGAATCCGGTGCAGGAGCCACCGTGCAATCATGTAACTCACCTCATGGACCATGGCAATGGGTTGCCTGGGCTCAAGGGCGTAGAGCAGGGCATGGGTGATATATTCTCTTGGGGAGTAAGCGCCTCCAAGGCCGACCCCAGACATGTTTTGCGTGAAGTGGGCCCGTGCCTTTGCACCGAGCCTTTCCCCCACCCTGAGAATTCCTTCGGCCAGGGTGTCTCCGAACCCCTGGCGATGGGCGATCATGGAAGTGAGATTTTCGAAAAACTCACGGGTGCCCAAGGCGGAGATGTCAAGTCCGGTATCTTTCTCCGTAAGATACCCTGAACGATAACAGCTCTCAAGCCATGTGATGACATTGTCCATCTCCATGGTACAAAGCGAAAGGTCGTTGCAGATTGCTGTTGCATCCACAGCAGTATCCATGGTCTCGGCTGGTTTGGTTAAGACCCACGGCATGTAAAAGACCATGGAATGGCATTTCCGAACTGCCTCCTTTCCAGAGGCGGTCCTGAACATGCCCCTCAGGCAATCGAGTCCGCATTGATAACAGGATGCCTTTCCAACATAGCGGATCTGTTCCTTGGGTAACGGCATCCGCAAGGTCCCGCGCTTGCTAAGGTCGATGCTTCGGCGGATGAGATCTGGCAATTCCTCCTGGCGTGCGACCGACGGCCTTCCGGTCCCCACCACGGCAATGGCCTTGAGGTTTTTTGACCCCATAACGGCCCCGAAGCCACCTGTAGCGCTTCCTTCATGATCGGTCATCAGAGTAGCGGTCCTGCACCTGTTCTCTCCGGCGACGCCAGTTGTGACGAAATGAACTTTTTTGCCATGCCATTGCTGGAAGATCTCGCGGACCTCGTATACACCCTTCCCCCACAGGGAAGAAGCATCCCTGATCTCTGATCTTCCATCGTTGATCCAGATATAACTAGGCCTTTCCGCCCTTCCGGTTACCACGACGCCGTCGTATCCCGCCTTTTTCAAGGCCGGGGCAAAAAAACCTCCCAGGTTTCCATAGCAAAACCCTTCGGGCAGCAACATGGGAGACTTGCTTACCACCTCGAACCTCGAGGCCCCCTGGGCGCCTGTGGCTCCCAAGGGCCCGCTCATCAGGGTCATATAGTTTTCAGGATCAAAGGCCCGGGTCTCAGGTGACACATGCTCCCAATATATGCGAGTGGCAATGCCGCGCCCTCCGAGGAAACGCTCCGCATAATCCATGGTGTCCAGTTCGGTTATCGCGGAATTAGTGAGATCAACCTTCAGGATCCTTCCACACCACCCGTAGATTCCTGGTGTCATCTAGTCTATCTCCTTTATTTTGCGGACTGATTCATTCAGTTCTTTGCGATACCCTGAGTACCGACTATCTGACAGGGAAAGTGGCAGGCTGCTTGGTCTCATTACTTCTTCAAAGGGGCCAGGTTTGCATAGGCGATCATCTGCCATCCCTCGTTGGTCTTGAGCCAGACTGCCAGCCGCTCATGCGATCCGTCGCCGACCCTCTTTCCCTCGATGACCTCATGAGGGGCGTTGACCTTAAAGGTGACGACCATGACGGGGCCATTCCGGGTCGTCTTGAAGTTGCTCAAGGTGTAAGAGGAAAGTTTGATGGTTCGAACTATGTTCAACTCCCCGGCTCTATCCCGAGGCCCGTCAGTATGGGCCGCCTGAAAGCCTTCGGCCAGGGTCTTTTCAATGGCACCCACGTCCTTTGCCTTTGCATCGGTGAAGAACTTGCGGACGAGCCTTTCACCCGAGTCCTCATCAGCTCTTGCAGCTGGGCCGAAAACAAGGGTCAGACCCAATGCTACCGCTAAGGCAGCGTAAAAAATATAACGTTTCATAATAATCCTCCTCTTTTCATTTCAAAACGGCCTTAAGAGCCCAGCAGGGATCATGTTCCGATCTTGGGGGACAAAACTATGCCTATTTGAGCGTCAAGATGAGAGGAATGTCAATGGAAATGTGATGCCCCACCATCCGGTTTGGTCAGTCGAGGATAAGAAGACAAATAATTTAGTCCAATATAGAAACCCTTGCTCTCAGGGCAAGGTCAGAGGTGAAAGGC
>CAYVMN010000280.1:0-3707 GCA_964452575.1 uncultured Desulfobacteraceae bacterium
TACCCCTATAACTAATTGTTTTATCTATATAAATAAGTATTGAACAGGCTTTAATAGGAAATCTAGGACTGCCGGCCCTTGAAAGACACTATTGTCAGGACATGGCATTTCTCGACGCCCAAATCGCTGCGCATGGCTCTATTAGTGAGGCTGTTGGCCGCTTGCAGAAACGGGACAAGGTGTAAAGGGGAGGTCAGAAGCCTGGTCTGTCGGAAAAATTGAAACCGGGACCTCCGGAGCCCTCAGCGCCCCTTTCCTTTTTCTGGCTGGTATCTGTCATTTTCCTTACCTCCTTTCAAGGCCTCAAAGATCAAAGCTAAATTGTCCAAGGTACTCCTCCAATCGCTCTCTGCCTTGATTATCCAGTGATGGGCAATCCTCAGGCCCTTTCACCCCTTCTGCAGTGAGGGCGGAGAATACCATACAGGTAGGCTGGCCACATTCCTGGCAGTTTGTCCTGGGTAAGATCTTGAGGATCTCCAGGAGCTTTGGTTTTCGCGCACCCTCATAGCTTGGCTCTATCTCTTCCCGCCTCTCCCAGGCCTGGTTGATCTCTTCCCTCAGCCATTCAAGTATCTTATCGGCCTCGAGTTCGTCTCTGAGGGCGTTGACCGCAATTCTTCGCGGATGGAGGGAAATGAGTTTGCCCTGCCCTCTTAGGGTCAAGGCCGGGGGGTCCTTCACGTACCCAAATCCTCCTAGTAAGGTATTGAGATATGGCAGGACCCCCCCTATGTCTTGATCTAGATGTGCAATACAGTGTAATGATTGAAAGCCTGGATTGCATTTCGGTCTGAAGATCTCTTTTCGGTAACTTCTCAGTAACATATACACCTCCAGGTAGTCTCCTCACAGGCCGGTATCCATACCACCATCCTGAACTGATCAGCCGCAGCATGGGGTCTGTTGGGCCAGCTCGGAGGGTTTTATGGCCTCAATATAAGCAGAGACCACATAGTCCAGGGCCTCTCTGCTCTTGCCAGGATCCCATTGCCTAATAAGCTCCCGGCTATTATCCTTGGGCGCAATTCTTATATCAACGAACCCCGCCTTTTTCAGCATATCCTCGGTCTCCTCGACCGTGGCAGCCCCTCCCACGCAGGCCCCGATCAGGCCCAGGTCATTCCTGACCCCTTCCGGCAACGGGGCCGTGGCCAGGATGTCGGAGATCGATAACCTGCCTCCAGGCTTCAATACTCGAAAGGCCTCCCGGTATACACTCAACTTTTCAGGCGAAAGGTTGATAACGCAATTGGAAATAACAATGTCCGCACTGTTATCGGCAACAGGCAGGTGCTCAATCTCTCCCAGACGGAACTCCACATTACCTGTCTCAATCCCCTCGGCGTTCTTTCTGGCCTTGCTCACCATTTCGGGTGTCATATCTACCCCGATTACCCGTCCGGTTTCGCCGACCTGCCTGGCCGCAAGAAAGCAATCAAATCCGCCGCCACTTCCCAGGTCCACGACCGTCTCGCCCGGTCTGAGGGAGGCAAGGGCCACAGGGTTACCACAACCGAGCCCCATGTTCGCCCCTTCGGGAATGCTATCCATATCTTCCTTTGAATACCCCATGGCTGTTGACATCTGCTTCAGTGAAATGCCTGGGAAACCGCAGTCGCAGGACGAAGAAGTCCCTCTTTCCTCACCGATGTCCGACGGCGCGCAGCAGCCCGCACGCGAAGCCGTTCGGGAAGCCTTGGTTCCGGCCATAGCCACTTTCCCGTAGGTGTCACGAACGCTCTCCCTTATCTCCTCTTTGTCTATTGTCCCCATTTTCTCCTCCATCTGTCTCTTTGAAGTTTTCCTATTTTTCGACAACTATCGAATAGTTAGGCCAAAAAAACACCCCACCCCTATTCCGAGAAAAAGCCCTGCAGGGCCACCAGTGTCTCCGTGTCCACAGAGCACTCGATCTTCTGGCCGTTTCTTTCCATCCGGATAAGACCGGCTCGACGAAGCTCCTTGATATGATGCGAAATGGTGGATGGCACAATACCCAGGTCCTGGCCGAGTTCACCGACGCAGGCGCATCCTTCGGGCCCTATGCCTTCCTGGATGGTAGTCACGGTCCCAGGCTGGCAGCACGAAATCAGCCGAAGGAATATCTTGAGCCGGTTCGGATTAGAAAGGGCCTTGAATATTTGGGCAAATTTCTCGATCTTGTTATCTTGATAGTTCGACATATTTCGAACTATAAGAGCATTCTCTATCTTTGTCAAGAATTTTTTTGACCCCCCTATTTCTCCCCTCAGCCCTGTGCCTTTCATTTAATATTCCCAGCCCAACTTGAACATATAGGCCATGTCGTATTTCTTCTTATTGTCTGCGGGGCTGTTGTCATAATCATAATTGTACTGTAGAGACGCAAAAAACCGCAATACCAGGGGGATACGTACCCCTGTACGTGTGCGCACCCGCCAGTTATTGGTCTTCTTAAAGTCCACCAGGCCGTCATTGTGATGGAACAGCCGCAGAAAGCGGTTGAAAAACCACATATCAAAGTCCATGGCCCAGAATCCTGCGGCGTATTCCCGGTGGTCTTTGTTGTCGAAATTCTGCATGGGCTTGCTGTACCTCTCTATGGCATAGGCAGGGCCGAGTTCCATAGAAAGGTTTTTCTCCCGCGACCTCCAGATCTGGTAACCCGGGCCAGCGGAGACGCTCGCAAGGAGATTCAAGTCCTGGAATTTGTCCATCTGGGCCGTACCGTTGCCGAATAGATACCATTTCCTGGAAATGAAGCGCTTATAGGTGAGCGAGCCGAGCCCCTTGTCCTTTGTAATTGCCCCTTTGTTAAGTTCCCTGTAGTACTCCCCATGCAGTTTTACATCATGGGGGAGTTTGGAGAGTGTGACATCACCATCCAGATTATAATTCTGGGTCCTGGTATTTCCGGATTCCTGGCTGGCCCCTGCGGCTACCCGGACATGAAATTTCCACCCCTCAGGCGCTTTGGGGACCTCCAGGGTCTTGACCTGGGCCATGGCAATAGGGGGTGTTGGTGGGCCGGTTTCCGGCTGCAGAACCATCTTACCCCCCTCAGCCGTTACTGCCTTCCCCTTAATGGTCCTCTCATCCCGAAGGTAGACCTCCATTGGGCCTTCCGTCGTGAAACGAGCCACCTGATCCCAGTCGATAGTGATCGTTCCGGCATACGAGGTCTCGAAGATTAGTTTGCCCAGGGACATGGACAGGACCTTTCCTTGAAGACGGTCGCCGTTTTTCATAATCAGCTCGTCAGCGACGGCAGAGTTGACCGTGAGGGCCAACAATACGCCCGTAAGCCAGCCGATCCTCAGACAGACAGTAACTGGACCAAGTGCATAAGGTGTGATCAAAAAGCTCCTCATTGTGCAGGTACCCCCTTTTTGGATTTTCTTGCTCGATTGGCCTGAACCTCCTTCATTGCCCTTCATGTATGCAGATTGAATCAACGCGTCAAGACAGGCGGGAAAATGTGACTGGAGATGCGGACCGCATTCTTGCGAGGGACTATAGGTTCCATAAGCGCCCCTGTCAAGGGTCAACTGGATTCAACCTATTGACATAAGAAAATAATTTGCCTATTGTGAAACACCTTTGATGGTCTCGCAAAAAGTCTCCAAGGCAAAATATTGCTGCTAAAGGGCTTTACTAATTTACCAATCTTGTAACACTTTAGCGTTTTGAAAACACTGAGGAGTAAGAGGACCGCGAGGGTCTTT
>CAYVMN010000281.1:0-3098 GCA_964452575.1 uncultured Desulfobacteraceae bacterium
GATACGCCTGTTTGATTCCCTGATTAAATCCCACGACACGGAGGAGATCGAGGCTATTCTGGCGCACGAAATCGTGCACTTCAAGAAAAATCATATAAAGAAAGAGTTGGAGATAACTGCAGTGGCCACCTTCTTGCTCTTCTACATGGCCTCCCGGATGATCACCTGGGAGGCCATGTACCAGAGTTTCGGGTTCTCCGATATGCCTTTGTATGCGGGAATTTTCCTTGTGGGGGTCCTGTGGCAGCCCGCAGGTTTCTTCTTGAGTCCCTTGGGCATGGGCATTTCAAGGAGATTTGAAAGGGAGGCGGATCTATATTGCGTGCGCCTTCTAAAGTCTTCGGAGCCTATTATAAGGGCATTCAAAAAGATGGCAAAGGAAAACCTCTCAAATCTCCAGCCCCATCCGCTTTACGTATGGTTCAACTATTCTCACCCTCCAATCATCGAGAGGATCAGACACCTTGAGGCCCATTATTCCCTAGGGCTGTGAGGAACGGTCATTTTACTTGAATTTTTTTCTGAAGTTCTTATAATTGCATAGATAAAAAACCTGATAAGCAAGATTGTTTTCGGTTATCGCAATAAATCATGATAAGAGTAAGTTTCAGGAGGTAAGAATATGGCGCAGAATACCATAGCAAGGCCAAGGGCAGAGGTCCTTGTCAATGAATTCGTGAGAAGCGTCTATAACTGGATGGCCTTTGCCCTGGCACTGACCGGTTTTGTGGCCTTTTATGTATCGCAGAGCCCCTCCATGACAAGGCTCATATTCGGCAATCCTATGTTGTTCTTCATACTGATTTTTGCGGAACTGGGCCTGGTCTTTTCTATAAGCGGTATGGTAAACCGGATCAGCGCGGGTACAGCCATCTCTCTATTTGTGATCTATTCTGCATTGAATGGCTTTACCCTCTCTTTCATATTCCTAGTATATACCAGCACGTCCATTGCAAGTACCTTTTTTATCTGTGCCGGTACATTTGTGGGCTGCAGCATCTACGGGTGGATTACCAAGAAGGACTTGACCTCATGGCGTGGATTCCTGATGATGGGTCTGATCGGGATTATCATCGCCTCCATTGTAAACATGTTTATCCGCAGCAGCGGTATGAGCGTAATTATCAGCTACATTGGCGTGATAGTCTTCGTAGGTCTGACCGCCTACGATACTCAAAAGCTAAAGAACATGGCCCTCACTCAACCGGCAGGACTCGACGCCGGGGTGGTCAGGAAGGGAGCGATTCTTGGGGCCCTGTCACTTTACCTTGATTTCATTAACCTTTTTCTTATGCTCCTAAGGATCTTCGGTCAGTCGAGGGACTAAGGGCCTTAGACCAAGATCCCTGGACCGAAATCGAAGAAGATTAAGTCATCCCCCTGGTGGACCACAGGCCTGTCAGGGGGATGCTATTTCAGGGGATATGACATCATCATGGAACCTTCCTATCTGAGGCTCTACAGTGAAGGTGAGCTACAAGATCGTCTGGAAAAGGCCTTGAGTCTGTTGGAGGCCTGCACCCTCTGCCCCCGTGAATGTGGTGCGAACCGCCTCGAGGGGGAAACCGGTTTTTGCGGTACAGGAAGGATGGCCAAGGTCTCCAGCTATAATGCCCACTTTGGAGAAGAAGGGCCTCTTGTTGGGAGATACGGCTCAGGGACTATCTTTATGACTTCATGCAACCTGCTTTGCAGCTTTTGCCAAAACTACGAGATAAGCCACCTGGCCGAGGGGGTGGAGGTGGAGCCCGAACAGGTTGCAACCATGATGGTCCATCTGGCCGAAAGAGGTTGCCACAACATCAATTTCGTCACCCCGACCCACGTCGTCCCTCAGATTATCGAAGCCCTTATTTTGGCCGTACACAGAGGGTTGAAGGTGCCGCTCGTTTATAATTCCGGGGGCTATGACTCTAAGGAGACCCTTAAGCTATTAGACGGGATCTTTGATATTTATATGCCGGATTTCAAGTTCTGGGGTGGTGAATGGGCGGAACGGTATTGCGATGCCCCTGACTACGAGGAAGTGGCAAAGGCAGCTATCAAAGAGATGCACCGGCAGGTCGGCGACCTGGTATTGGATGATCGGGGGATTGCCCTCAGGGGATTGATCGTGAGGCATCTGGTTATGCCCAATAATGTGGCCAGGACCGAAAAGATCATGGAATTCCTTTCGAGAGAGATATCTCCAAACACCTATGTCAATGTGATGGATCAATACAGACCTTGTGGAAGAGCGGATCAGGATAAATTCATCAACCGGCGGCTGAGAGGGCAGGAGTATCGGGATGCAGTAAATTCGGCGAGGGTGGCCGGCCTGGTCAGGCTCGATTCGAGAGACCGCCCCCGCCTGATTTTCCAATTCTGATGGGAGACCAGCGAGTATTTATCGTAGGAGACATACACGGTTGCCTGGGGACCCTTAAAAGGCTGATGGAAAAGGTCCCATGGGATCCGGAGGGGGACCAGCTTATCTTCCTGGGTGATTATATCGACAGGGGAAAAGACTCCAAAGGTGTAGTGGACTACCTTGTCTCCCTGAAGGACTCCTCGCCCAATGTACGGTTTATCGTGGGGAACCATGAACTTATGCTCCTTGACTATCTGGCAGGCAGGAATCGCGATCTCTATATGGCAAACGCCGGCTATACCACCCTAAGGAGTTACCTGGAGGCCAGGCCCCCTGGAGAGGAGAACCTGGTTCCGCCGGACCATATGGCGTTTTATCATTCCCTCGAAACATATATTGATATAAAGGATTACTATGTGGTCCACGCGGGATTTCGGCCCGGGATAGATCTCGCGGAGCAGGCCCTCGAAGACATGGTATGGATCCGGGAGCCCTTTATCTACTCAGACTATGATTTCGGAAAAAAGGTGATCTTCGGTCACACCCCTTTCAAGAGGCCCCTCATTATGGAAAATAAGTTGGGCCTAGATACCGGCGCTGTTTACGGCAACAGGTTGACCTGTCTTGAGCTCCCCGAGGTCATGTTTCACTCTGTGGAGGCGAGTAAGACTTTGGCGTTTTGAAAGAGAGGAAGAGGACCGTGAGGGTCTTTTTTCCAAAGGACGTAAAGGACGGCATCATTTCATAG